>NZ_CP133160.1:1825000-2125000 GCF_030913365.1 Stenotrophomonas sp. 24(2023) | reverse complement strand
ACCGATGCGCTGGCGGCGCTGTCCTCCATCGGCATCGATCCGGGCAGCCACACCGCCTGCCTGGCGGTGGATGTGCTGGCCACGCCGGAAGAACTGCAGGCGGTGCGCACCGCGCTGGAGGCCTACCTGAGCGGCTCGACCTCGGCGATGAACATCATCTTCTGCTTCGAGGCCGGCAAGATCGGCGAAACGATCAGCTGACACCGCTTCACGGTGAACCCGGGGCGCTCCACGGGGCGCCCCAGGTCGCCACATCGTGCACGTTGAGCGGCTGCCAGACCTGCATGGCCGGCACCTCGGCAATGGCCAGGCCCCGGTGGCGGGTCAGCCATTCCTGCTGCTGCTTCACTCCCGCCGGGTCGTTGCGTGCCTGGTGGGCATGCAGCATCACCACATGGGCCTGGAACGGTTCGCTGCCATCCAGGATCGGCGCCAGGATCCGCAGTGCTCCGTCGGCATCGCCGCGGCCCAGCGCATCCATTGCCTGCACCACGCGCAACCGGTGCTGGGTAACCGGGCTCTTCTGCGCGCGCAGGACCGCCGCGTTGTCGCGCAGCAGCTTGGCGGCCAGCGCGGGCTGGCCATCACGCTGCGCAAGGTAGGCCACCGCCAGCAGCTGCAGCGTGCGGTCGGCAAGATTGGGGTGGTCACGGTCGGCCAGCAATGCCTGCAGCTGCGTGCCCAGCCCGGCCAGCTGCTGGCCGCTGCCGGCTTCGCACAGGCTGGCCACCGTGGCATGCATCAGCTGCCGCTGGATCTGGTAATCCACCAGTACCGGGCGCAGGGTATCGGCGCGTACAGCGGCACGCATGGCACTGCAGTCGCCGCGATCGGCGGCCAGCAGCATGCGCGCGCGCAGGAACATCAGCTTCTGCAGGTCATCACGGCCCTCGCCCAGGCTGTCGAGCATCTGCCCGGCCTGCGCATAGCGGCGCAGCGCCACCAGCACGTCCACCTCGCTGTCATCGGCACCGATGCCACGCAGGCTGGCCACTTCCCTGAGCGTGGCCAGCGCCCCTTCGGCATCGTTGCGCGCCAGCTGGATGCGCCCGACCATCACCATCGGCCAGGATCGCAGGTGGTCCTGCGGCACCGATGCACCGCGTGCGAACGGTTCGGCTTCGGCAAACCGGTTGTCCAGCACCAGGTACCAGGCGGTGTTGGACAGGCCGGCGAACGAATCGGGATACATGCCGGCCAGCACCCGCCAGGTATCCAGCGGCCAGCCACCCGGCTCCAGCTCCGCCTGCCAGCCGCGTACGTACAGGCGCTCGCGATGTGGCAACCGCGGCGCCAGTGCCAGCGCCTTGTCCAGGTACCGGCGTGCTTCGGCGCGGTCGGACACGCGGGCGTAGTGACGCGCGATCGATGTATAGGCCAGGGCGAATTCCGGGTCGAGTTCGACCGCGGACTGGTACAGCTGCAGCGCTTCATCGAAGCGGCGCTTGGACAGCGCGCGTTCGGCCAGCGCATAGGCACGCAGCGCGCGCAGGTTGTGGGTGGAGGCCATCGGCAGCGGCAAGGAAGCCGACAGCCCTGCCATCGATTCACCCAGCCCGCCGCGCAGCTTTTCCACCACCGTGCCGGCGGCCGCGATCGCCCCGTCCCGGGCATCGGCATGGGCCGCGTAGCGCGTGACCACCTGCGCGGTCGCCGGGTCGACCACATCCACGGCGATGTCGTAGCCACCGGCGCGGTTGACGACCGAGGGCATCAGCACGGCGCGTGCGCCTTCGCGGTTGGCCACGTCCACGGCCATCTTCAGATCCAGCGGGCTGTCACCGGGAACGCGGGCCATTTCCAGGCTTTCGCTGATCTTGCCCTCCGCCAGCACGTTGATGTGGCGGGACTGTTCCAGGCCCACCAGCAGGGCCTGGCGCAGCGAGGCATCGAACACCGCTTCACCGGTGCCGTTGCGCACATCACCAAGCACCACCCAGTCACGTTCGGCAAACGCGATGGCCGGTGCCGGGCGTGCCAGCAGCCAGGCACCGGCCACCAGTGCGATGACCAGCGTCGCCTGCGCCGTCATCACCATCGGCCGGCGCCACCAGGGCATGGCCCGCACGGCCTTGGCGCTGCCGCGCGGGCGTGACGGCATGTCACTGTCTGCCGCGTGCACGCCGAATACTTCCATCGACTGCGCCACGCCCTTGAAGCGCCAGCGCCCGAACGACCGCCATTTCAACCCATGCCCCGCCTCGCCCAGCGCGTCGACCGCGCGGCGCACCATCGATTCGACGGCGGCCGACACCAGCAGCTGGCCCGGCCGCGCCAGCTGCATCAGCCGTGCGGCCATCGGCTTGGCCAGGCCTTCCACTTCCAGCGGCTTGGCGCCCAGCGCGATCGATTCGGCGCTGTTGTTCCACAACAGCACTTCCCCCACGTGCAACCCTGCGCGTGCACGCAGCAGGAGGGTGCGGCGGCTGCCCAGCGCCTGCAGGCCACGCTGGTAATCCAACGCGAAGCCAAGCGCATCCACCGGGCGTTCGAACAGCATGAACAGGCCGTCGGAACGATCGATCTGCTGCCCGTTCCAGCGCTGCTGCAGGGCCACGACCAGGCGGTCATGGTCCTGGAACAGCTCGGCAGCGGCGGCATCGCCCATGCGTTCCACCAGCAGGGTGGAATCGCACAGGTCGGTGAACAGCAGGGCACGCAGCTGCGTGGTGTGCGGGGTCGACGTTCCCGTGTCGCCGTTCATCCTGGGTCTCCGCTCAGGTACTGTCCGGGCCGTCGGTCCAGCGCATGCAGTTGCCGCCGGCGCGCTTGGCCTGGTACAGCGCCCGGTCAGCGCGAGCGTACCATTCGCTCCAGTCCGCGTCCGGGTGCAGCAGGCTGGCGCCGATGCTGACCAGACTCACATGGGGCGTTCCGTGGCCACGCTCGAGCAGGCCATGCACCGCGCTGAGCAGGAATTCGGCGGCGTGCTGCACGATGCCATGGTCGGCCCTGCGCAGCAGCAGGCAGAACTCATCGCCCCCCAGGCGGCAGGCCAGGTCGTCTTCGCCGGCCATCGAGCGCAGGATGTTGCCCATGCTCTGCAGCACGCGGTCGCCGGCCTGGTGGCCATAACGGTCATTGACCTGCTTGAAGTGGTCGCAGTCGATCAGCAGCAGGCCCTGCGGCCGGCCATCGGGCTGCCGGCGCGACTCCTGCAGGTACAGGGTCAGGCCGCGCCGGTTGTGCAGGCCGGTAAGGTCGTCGGTGCGCACCAGCTCGCGCGTGTGCGACAGCTGGTGGGTGGTGATGTACAGGTTGTCCAGCGCCGTTTCCAGATCATGGTTGCGGCGGCGCAGCTGTGCGATCAGCGCCTGTTCGTTGGCCACCATCCGCATGATCGTGCGGCGCAGGAAATAGGCCACCAGGCCGGGGTCGGCCTCGACCAGGCGGTGGAAATCGGCCTGGCCCAGCTCGACCACCTCGGTATCCACCAGCGCGCGGGCACCGGCACTGCGCAGGTGGTCGCCGACCAGCAGGCCCAGTTCACCGAAGAATTCGTTGCGGCCCAGGGTCTTGACCACCAGGTCTTCGCCGAAGTCCAGCTCGATCTGGCCATCAAGCACGACATACATGCGCTCGCCCCGGTGGCCGCGCAGGAACAGCCAGTGCCCGGCCGGAAGCTGGCGGCGCTGGCCAAAGCGGACGAAAAGGTCGGCTTCACCATCGGTCAGAACGGCATGCACGATTTCGGCCATCGCCACCTGGGCGATACCGGTCGTCACCTCCACATTCTCGGCCGCACCCCTGCCGGTCATTCCCTGCACCCGCCGCCAGACGTCCCCTGGTGAGCCGCGGAGCATAACACCCTTTAAAGTGTGCGCCATATCGCATTTTGTCTTGAATGCGCTCGCCACGCGCTGGATGGCCAACGGCGGCGATGCTGGGCTGAACGAGTCAGCAATGTGCAGGCAACGGAAGATAACGTTTCCATGCGCGCAGACACAACGACGGCGGCAGGTCCCCCGACCTGCCGCCGTCGCCCGGCCCTTCCCTGGCCGCCCTGATCTGCCGCCGCTCAGGCTGCCCGTTCGCCCTGGAACTGCTCTTCCTCGGTCGAACCGGTCAGCGCCGTGGTCGAGGACTGGCCCTGCTGGATCGCCTGGGTCACCGCATCGAAATAGCCGGTGCCCACTTCACGCTGGTGCTTGACCGCGGTGAAGCCACGCTCGGCCGCTTCGAACTCGGCTTCCTGCAGCTCCACGAACGCGCTCATCTGGCGGCGCGCATAGCCGTGGGCCAGGTTGAACATGCCGTAGTTCAGCGCGTGGAAACCGGCCAGGGTGATGAACTGGAACTTGTAGCCGTAGCTGCCCAGCTCCTTCTGGAACCTGGCGATGGTGGCGTCGTCCAGGTTCTTCTTCCAGTTGAAGCTGGGCGAGCAGTTGTAGGCCAGCAGCTTGCCGGGATACTTCGCGTGGATCGCCTCGGCGAACTTGCGGGCGAATTCCAGGTCCGGCTTGCCGGTCTCGCACCACACCAGGTCTGCATAGGGGGCATAGGCCAGGCCGCGGCTGATCGCCTGGTCCAGGCCGTTGCGGGTCTTGTAGAAGCCCTCCACGGTGCGCTCGCCGGTGGTGAACGGCTGGTCGTTGCCGTCGATGTCGCTGGTCAGCAGGTCGGCAGCTTCGGCATCGGTGCGCGCGACCAGCAGGGTCGGCACGCCCAGTACGTCGGCGGCCAGGCGCGCGGCGTTGAGCTTCTCGATCGCTTCGCGGGTCGGCACCAGCACCTTGCCGCCCATGTGGCCGCACTTCTTCACCGAGGCCAGCTGGTCCTCGAAGTGCACGCCGGCCGCGCCGGCCTCGATCATCGCCTTCATCAGTTCGAAGGCATTGAGCACGCCGCCGAAGCCGGCTTCGGCATCGGCCACGATCGGCTGCAGGAAGTCGATGTCATCCTTGCCTTCGGCGTGGTGCAGCTGGTCGGCGCGCAGCAGCGTGTTGTTGATGCGCTTGACCACCGCCGGCACCGAATCGGCCGGGTACAGCGACTGGTCCGGGTACATCTGCCCGGCCAGGTTGGCATCGGCGGCCACCTGCCAGCCGGACAGGTAGATCGCGTTGAGGCCGGCCTTCACCTGCTGCATGGCCTGGTTGCCGGTCAGCGCGCCCAGCGCGTTGACGAAATCCTTTTCGTGCAGGTACGTCCACAGCTTTTCCGCGCCCAGGCGGGCCAGCGAATGCTCCACGTGCACGGTGCCGCGCAGGCGCACCACGTCGGCGGCACTGTAGTTGCGCTTCACACCCTGCCAGCGCGGGTGGGTGTCCCAGTCGTGCTGGATCTGTTCGGCAGTGGGCAGCTTGCTCATGTCTTTCTCCAGTTCGGTTCGTGCGTGCAGCGGGGAGGGAAACGGCGGGAAACGCGGGCGGCAGTCAGTCGATGCGCGCGTAGGCCGGCAGGGTCAGGAAATCGGTCAGTTCATTGCTGCGGCTCAGCTCGGCCAGCAGGGCGATGGCTTCGCCGATGCGCGCGCCACCGGGCAGCGCGCGGGTGTCGCCCAGCCGGGCCGGCAGCTGCGCGAGGGTGGCATCGAGCAGGGCCAGGTCGATCGCGGTGCCATCGTCAAGCTGCTGGCCCGGCGTATGCAGCCACTGCCACAGCTGGCTGCGGCTGATCTCGGCGGTGGCCGCGTCCTCCATCAGGTGATGGATCGGCACGCAGCCGTTGCCATCCAGCCAGGCCGCCAGGTAGCGCACGCAGACTTCGACATTGCCCTCGAAGCCAGCGCGGGTGATGGTGCCCGGCGGGCGGGCGATCAGCTCATCGCGACCGGCACGCACGTCCTGGCGCAGCACGCCGTGCTGGTTCGGGGTGGGCATGTGTTCGTCGAAGATCGCCATCGCCACCGGGATCAGCGCCGGATGCGCGACCCAGGTGCCGTCGTGGCCGGCGGTCACTTCGCGCAGCTTGTCGGCGCGCACGCGCGCCATCGCCTGCTCGTTGGCGGCAGCATCGTTGTTGATCGGAATCTGCGCGGCCATGCCGCCCATCGCGTGCGCACCGCGACGATGGCAGGTCTGGATCAGCCGTTCCGAATAGGCCTTCAGGAACGGCTGGGTCATGGTCACCTGGCCACGCTCGGGCAGCACGCGGTCGGCGTGGCGGCGGAAGGTCTTCAGGTAGGAGAAGATGTAATCCCAGCGCCCGCAGTTCAGGCCGACGATGCGTTCGCGCAGGGCGTGCAGGATCTCGTCCATCTCGAACACCGCCGGCAGCGTTTCGATCAGCACGGTCACCTTGATCTGGCCATGCGGCAGGCCGAGCATGCCTTCGATGTGCGACAGCGCGGTCTCCCACAGCGCGGCCTCTTCCATGCTCTGCAGCTTGGGCAGGTAGAAGTACGGGCCACGGTCACGGGCCTGCAGGGTGCGCGCGTTGTGGAAGGCGAACACCGCCGCATCGAACAGGCCACCGGCCAGCGGCTGGCCGTCGATGGCCACGTGCTTTTCGTCCAGGTGCCAGCCGCGCGGGCGCACGATCAGCACGGCCTGCTCCTCGTACGGGCGCAGGGTGTAGTGCTTGCCATTGGCGGCGGTGAATTCCAGATCACCGCGCACCGCCCCGATCAGCGACTGCTGCCCGGCCAGCAGGTTGCGCCAGGTGGGCGAGGTCGAATCCTCGAAGTCGGCCATGAACACCTTCGCGCCGGAGTTCAGCGCGTTGATGACCATCTTCGGGTCGGTCGGCCCGGTGATCTCCACGCGGCGGTCCTGCAGCGCGGCCGGCAGCGGCGCCACGGTCCAGTCGCCCTGGCGGATCGCAGCGGTGTCCGCGCGGAAGTCCGGCAGGCCGCCCTGGTCGAAGAACGCCTGGCGCTGGCGGCGGGCCTGCAGCTGTGCCTGCCGGCCCGGTTCCACGGCACGGTGCAGCGACACCAGCAGGGCCAGCAGCGGGGCCGGCAGCAGGGTGTCCTGCCCGGCGACCCGGGTCGCCAGGGAAATCCCGGGCGTGGCCTTGGCCGGCGGCGTGGAGAAGGCGGAAGCAACGGCTGACATGGGAACACTCCAGCGGTGGGGGACGCCTCCACGGTGCCGCCGGAGCGGAGTATTTGGCAAAACAGTTTTTGCAATGTTCTTCATAAGTTGTGCTTATACTCATGACGCCATGACCACGCGCACGCCCTCAAGTCCGCGTTTTTCCTACAAATCCGATCGGCTCAAGCCGCTGCGGGCGTTCTGCCAGACCGTCCGCCTGGGTTCGGTCTCACGGGCGGCTGAGGCGCTGTTCGTCAGCCAGCCGGCCATCAGCCAGCAGCTGCAGGCGCTGGAACGCGAACTGGGCGTGCCGCTGTTCGAGCGCAGCGGGCGCCGGCTGGTGCCCAGCCGCGAGGGCCAGGTGCTGTATGAAATGGCGCAGCCGCTGGTGGAAAGCCTGGATGGGCTGGAGGCGCGCTTCCAGGACAAGGTGCGCGGGCTGGACGCGGGCGAACTGAACATCGCCGCCAACAGCTCGACCATCCTGTACCTGCTGCCACGCATCGTTGAACGCTTCCGCCAGTGCTACCCGGATGTGCGACTGACCCTGCACAACGCGATCAGCGCCGACGGCACCGACCTGCTGCGCGAGGATGCCGCCGACCTGGCGGTGGGGTCGATGACCGATGTACCGGCCGACCTGAGCTATGCCCCGGCCTATCGCTTCGAGCAGGTGCTGATCGCACCGCATGACCACCCGCTGGCCCAGGGCGAACTGGACCTGGCCGAGGTGGCGCGCTATCCGCTGGTGCTGCCGCCGAAACGGCAGATCACCTACCGGCTGGTGGACCAGGTGTTCCAGCGCCACCGCATCGCCTACACCGTCGCGCTGGAGGTGGGTGGCTGGGAGGTGATCAAGCAGTACGTGGCGATGGGCATGGGCATTTCCATCGTGCCGGCGCTGTGCCTGAACGATGCCGACCGCGAGCGGCTGGCCGCGCGTTCGATGAAGGCGTGGTTCCCCGAACGCAGCTACGGGGTGATCGTGCGCCGGGGCAAGGCGCTGTCCGCGCAGGCGCGGGCCTTCATCGACCTGATCCAGCCGGAGCTGTTCAGCCCGCGCGATTACGACCAGAGCGGGCATTCGGAGCGGTGAGGGGGTGTTGGGCAGGGCTGCTGCCCTGCACCTGCCGAAGCCGAAGCAACAGCAAAAGCCGGTTATCCGTGAGATGGCGGGGTGGATCCGGTTGCGGGGGGCGCCGTGAATCCGTCCATGGAGGCCCGGTCGCGCCATCCATGGCGCTCACGCCCCCACAACCGGACCCATCCCGCCTTCGACAGTTTTCCGCAGTCGGTCTGGACGGCATGGCCTGCTGTTGGTAGGTGTCGACCTTGGTCGACACGGTAGATCCACGCCATGTGTGGATGACGTACGAATGATCTGGCCCCATTTGGGGCTGGCGATGCATAGACTGGCCCCATGCCCATCGAACTCCGCCACCTGCGCTACTTCCTGGCCGTTGCCGATACCCTGCACTTCGGCCAGGCGGCCGAGCGGCTGGGCATATCGCAGCCGCCGCTCAGCCAGCAGATCCGCCAGCTGGAAGACCTGATCGGTGCGCGGCTGTTCGTGCGCAGCCATCGCCGGGTACAGCTGACGCCTGCGGGCGAGCTGCTGCAGGAACGTGCACGCGCCATCGTGCAGCAGGTGGAAACGGCGGTGGATGAGGTGCAGCGTGCACAGCGCGGCGAGCAGGGTGAGCTGCATATCGGTCTCACCCGGGCCACGCCGCTGTCGCCGCAGATTCCACGTTCGATCCTGCATTACCGCCAGCAGTATCCGCAGGTGCGGCTGCAGCTGAGCGAAATGAACACCCTGCAGCAGATCGATGCGCTGCTCGATGGTTCATTGGACGTGGGCATCATCCGCAAGCGCGCGCTGCCCCCGGAACTGGTGGCGCACACCCTGTTCGTCGATCCACTGGCGTTGATCGTGCATGCCGACCATCCTGCCCTGCGACGGCTCTCGAAACAGGGCACGCTGTCGCTGCGCGACTTCGCGCAGGAGCCGTT
Source organism: Stenotrophomonas sp. 24(2023) (assembly GCF_030913365.1). Taxonomy (NCBI): domain Bacteria; kingdom Pseudomonadati; phylum Pseudomonadota; class Gammaproteobacteria; order Lysobacterales; family Lysobacteraceae; genus Stenotrophomonas; species Stenotrophomonas sp. 24(2023). The sequence goes on along the minus strand of NZ_CP133160.1, from coordinate 2,116,010 downwards.
CGTGGCGTTCCGGCGCAGCGCCGGCGCGGGCATCCATGACCACATGATCGCGTTGTGCGCGGCTGCCGGGTTCACGCCGCGCATCGTGCAGGAAGCGGGTGAAGCCTCGACACTGATCAGTCTGGCCGCCGCGGGCCTGGGCGCGGCGATCCTGCCGTCGTCGTGCGATCACATCCGGGTGGAAGGATCGCGCTTCGTGGCACTGGCCGATGCTGGCGCGCATTCGGAAGTGCAGCTGGCCTGGCATCGCGAACGGGTAACGCCGTTGATCCGCAATTTCGCCACGCTGCTGCGCGGGGCGTTCGCCGGGGTGTGAGCAGAATTGAATCCGGTAGACGCCAACCTTGGTTGGCTGCCCTGCCAGAGCGCCGACCAAGGTCGGCATCCACCAGAGCAACACCACACCCGTGCGGAGCGCGCGTCGGGTCAAGCCGGCCGCCCCTGCAGCATTGGTAGACGCCAACCTTGGTTGGCCGCCCTGCCAAAGCGCCGACCCAGGTCGGCATCCACCAGAGCAACACCACACCCGTGCGCAGCGCGCGTCGGGTCAAGCCGGCCGACCCTGCAGCGTTGGTAGACGCCAACCTTGGTTGGCCGCCCTGCCAGAGCGCCGACCACGGTCGGCATCCACCAGAGCAACGCCACACACGTGCGGAGCGCGCGCCGGGTCAAGCCGGCCGACCCTGCAGCGTTGGTAGACGCCAACCTTGGTTGGCCGCCCTGCCAGAGCGCCGACCAAGGTCGGCATCCACCAGAGCAACACCACACCCGTGCGCAGCGCGCGCCCGGTCAAGCCGGCCGACCAGACAGCATTGGTAGACGCCAACCTTGGTTGGCCGCCCTGCCAGAGCGCCGACCACGGTCGGCATCTACCGGATGCCGTGCAGGGTCAGGCCATTACCGGCTGCGTGGCACGCTGCTGCAGCATCCAGACGATGCCACCGCCGGCCAGCGTCAGCACCGCGGTGAACGCGCACACGCCCGGCCAGTCCCAGGCGCTGTAGGCCAACCCGCCCAGCGCGCCCAGCACGCTGGAGCCCAGGTAGTAGGCGAACAGGTACAGCGCCGAGGCTTCGGCGCGCATGGCACCTGCACGGCTGCCGACCCAGCTGCTGGCCACCGAATGGCCGCCGAAGAAGCCGAAGGTCACCAGCGCGATGCCGACCGCCATGGCCGGCAGCCACGGCAGCGCCAGCAGCACGATGCCGGCGGCGATCAGCGCGAAGGAGATCGCCAGGATGCGGCCGCGCCCGTACCGCGTGGCCTGCTGGCCCATCCACGCCGAGCTGAAGGTGCCCACCAGGTACACGCTGAAGATCAGCCCGACCACGGTCTGGCTGAGCCCATAGGGCGGTGCCAGCAGGTGGTAGCCGAGGTAGTTGTAGAGGGTGACGAACACGCCCATCAACACGAACGAGGTGGCGAACAGCCACGGCAGGCCGGGATCGGCGAACAGCGTGCGCCAGCGCGACGGCAGGTGGCGGAGGCCCCCGCGACGGGCCTGGAAGTGGCGCGAGGGCGGCAGCTGCAGCCACAGCAGCACGGTGCTGGCCACGGCGATGATCGAGACCACGCCGATGCCCCAGCGCCAGCCCCAGTGGTCGGCGATGATGCCGGCCAGCAGGCGGCCACTCATGCCGCCGATCGCGTTGCCGCCGATGTACAGGCCCATGGCCAGGCCCAGCGCGCGGCTGTCCATTTCCTCCACCAGGTAGGTCATCGCCACCGCCGGTACACCGCTGAGCGCGAGGCCCAGCAGCGTGCGCAGCACCAGCAGCGAGGCCCAGTCATCGACCAGCGCGGTGCACAGCGACAGCAGCGCCGACAGCATCAGCGCGACGATCATCAACGGGCGCCGCCCCACCGCATCGGACAGCAGGCCGGCCAGCAGCATCGCCACGGCCAGGGTACCGGTGCTGAGCGACAGCGACATCGCGCTGCCGGCGGCCGAGACACCGAAGTGCCGGCTGAACTCCGGCAGCAGCGGCTGCACGGCATACAGCAGGCCAAAGGTGGAAAAGCCGGCCAGGAACAGGGCCAGCGCGGTACGCCGGAACGCCGGGGTGCCCTGCTCGATGCGGGTCGCGGCGGGAGAATCGGCCTGAGCCGGGGACAGGGAGCCGCGCGCGACGGCGGCGGTATCGCCATTCATGGTTCGACAGGCCACGGGGGACGTGGCCGGGTGTGGGGACAAGCGTCAGCCTAGTTCCGCCGATCCAGACGATCCATAACCTGTCAGGTCATGATTGATATGCAGCAAGTATCAATACAGCTTACAGGCGCTGCCACTCAAGGCCATGGCCGCGCCGGTAATACACCGCCACCGCGCGACCGTAGATCCGGTCGGCATCGACAAAGCCGAAGAAGCGGCCGTCGAAGCTGTTGCCACGGTGGTCGCCCAGCACCAGCACCTTGCCGGCCGGCACCTGCATGCCGGTGATGTCCGGGCCGCCGCCCAGGTCCAGGTCCAGCGTGGCCTGGCGCTGGCCAAAGGTTTCGCTGCGCGAGGTACCGACCTGCAGCGGCCGCCCGTTGATGCTCAGGTAGCCATCATGCAGCTGCACCTGGTCACCGGCCACGGCCACCACGCGCTTGATCAGGCGGGTGCCATCGGCCGGGGAATCGAACACCGCCACCTCGCCACGCTGCGGGGTACCCGCCGCCAGCAGGGTGTGGCCGGTGAAGGGCAAGCGCAGGCCGTAGGCGCGCATGTCCACCACCACACGGTCACCCGGCTGCAGGGTCGGCTGCATCGAGCCACTGGGTACTACGTAGTGGTTGGCCAGGGTATCGCGCGCGGCGGCGAGCAGGCCGAGCATCACCAGCAACGGCACGGCTTCCTTCTTCAGCCAGGCCAGCAGGCGGTGGGACATCGGGGGGCGGGCGGCGCTATCCATGGGCGGGTCCAGTGGGTGGATGCAGGTCTGACCACGCGCGGCGCGTGGGGTTCCCGCGTGCCGGCCGCTGACCCTGGCCTGACCGGCGCACGGGGGTTACGCAGGTTTTACGGCCCGGCCCGGCTGCCGGCATCGCACGTTTACGGGCATGGCGCGCATCGTGTGCCCACCGCGCCACAGGCGCATTGCTGAAGGTGTTCCATGACCATCCTGGTGATCCGGCACGCGCCGCCGTCGGCGCCGTCGCCGATGCTGCCCGCGCAGCTGGCCGGCCATCGCGTGCTCTGCACGTCCTGCACGGACCTTGCCGGCCTGCGCCAGTGCCTGTGCCAGCCGCAGGCGATGACGGCGGACTGGGTGGTGATCGATGTCGGCGTGGCCGACGAGATGCAGTGGCAGGATGAAGGCGCGGCGCTGGGCGATGCCATCGAGCACCTGCCGGCCCCGTACATCGAGCTGCAGTCGCCGGCGCAGCCGGGGCTGGAAGCACGCCTGCACCTGCAGCATGGCCCGGCGGCGATCGTGGTCGACCAGCGCAGCCAGCAGGCGGGCTACCCGCTGTCGCTGGCCATCGTCGGCCGCCGCCTGGCAATGGAGGGCTGAGCCATGTCGATCTTCATCATCCGTGGCCCGGAAGCGGCCGGTGCGTTGATCCGTACCGCTGCGCCGCTGCCGGGGCAGGTGCTCAAGTCGCTGGTGCACCGGGCGATCGATGCCGGTACCAGCGTGGCGATCCGTGCGTGTGGTTCGGAACAGGAACTGCTCGATGCGCTGCGCGTGGCCGATCACAGCCGGGGCGAGGTCACCCTGCTCGACCCGGGTGCCTGCGCCGACAGCCTGCGCCTGCAGCGGTTGCTGCCGCACCTGCACAACGCCTACGTGGAAGTGCATGACGATGGCGCGGTGGCCGAGCCGTGCCTGCCGGCCGGGGCCGGCCAGCGGCTGGGGATCGCCGCCGGGTACGGGGCGCAGAGCTATGTGCTGGCGCTGGATATCGCGCTGGACCACCTGGGGTTGTCCGAAGGGGCCAACCGGGTGCACGTGGGGACGTGAGGGGACCGGCCGGGCGGCGCCCGGCACCCGCAGAGGCAACGGCAACGGCAGAAGCCCAAGCAACGGCGGCTGCCCGGAGATGGCGGGGCGGGTCCGGTTGCGGGGGGCGCCGCAACCGGACCCACCCCGCCTTCGACAGTTGGCCGGTGGCCCGGTAGATCCACGCCATGCGTGGATGGGGTGCGGCTACTGCATGATCGTTCGGTGGGACACAAAAAAACGGCGGGGTTTCCCCCGCCGTTTTCGTTTACTGCTTCAGGCCGCGGAACTTCAGCAGCGGCTCGACCGAGGGGTCCTTGCCGCGGAAGTCGCGGTAGAGCTCGGCCAGTTCGACGCTGTTGCCGCGCGAGAGGATCTTGTCGCGGAACTCCTGGCCGTTGGCGGCGGTCAGGCCACCGTGTTCGGTGAACCACTGGAAGGCGTCATGGTCGAGCACTTCCGCCCAGAAGTAGGCGTAGTAGCCGGCCGAGTAACCGCCACCCCAGATGTGGTCGAAGTAGGTGGTGCGGTAGCGCGGCGGCACCTGCGGCAGGTCGATCTTGAACTTCTTCAGCGCAGCGGCTTCGAAGGCGTCCACATCCTGCAGCGGGGCGTCGGCCTTCTGGGTGTGCCAGGCCAGGTCAAGCAGCGCGGCCGACAGGTATTCGGTCGTTGCATAGCCCTGGTTGAAGCTGCGTGCCTTGAGGATCTTGTCCACCAGCTCCTGCGGCATCGCCTCGCCGGTCTTGTAGTGCTTGGCGTAGTGCGCGAACACCTTCGGGTCCAGGGCCCAGTTCTCGTTGAACTGCGAGGGGAACTCGACGAAATCGCGCGAGGTGGCGGTACCGGCGATCGAGGGGTACTTCACGTTCGAGAACATGCCGTGCAGGGCATGGCCGAACTCGTGGAACATGGTGGTGACGTCGTCGAAGCTGATCAGTGCCGGCTGGCCCGCGGCCGGCTTGGTGAAGTTGCAGACGTTGTAGACCACCGGCTTGGCACCGGTCAGGCCGTCCTGCTCGACGAACACGTCCATCCAGGCGCCGCCGGACTTGCTGTCACGCTTGAAGTAGTCGGTGTAGAACAGGGCCAGCGAGCTGCCGTCCTTGTCGAACACTTCGTACACCTTCATGTCCGGGTTGTAGGTCGGAATGTCGGTGCGCTGCTTGAAGGTGATGCCATACAGCTGGTTGGCGGCGTAGAAGACGCCGTTCTGCAGCACGTTGTCCAGCTCGAAGTACGGCTTGACCTGCGATTCGTCCAGGTCGTACTTGGCCTTGCGGACCTGCTCGGCGTAGAAGTCCCAGTCGGAGGCGGCCAGCGTGAAGCCGCCCTTCTGCGCGTCGATGACCTTCTGGATCTCGCCGGCTTCGGTGCGTGCCTTGGCGGTGGCGGCCGGCACGGTGTCGGTCAGCAGCTTGAGCGCGGCAGCCGGGGTCTTGGCCATCTGGTCGCCGAGGTTGTAGTCGGCGTAGGTGTCGAAGCCGAGCAGCTTGGCCTTCTGCGCACGCAGCTGGGCCAGGCGCTGCACGGTCTGCCGGGTGTCGTTGGCATCGCCGCGTTCGGCGCGGGTTTCGGAGGCCTTCAGCACGGCGGCGCGCTGGTCGCGGTCGCTCAGCGAACCGAGCACCGGCTGCTGGGTGGTGTTCTGCAGCGGCAGCAGGAACTTGCCTTCCAGCTTGCGGTCGGTGGCGGCGGCGGCAGCGTTGTTGATGGCGCTGTCATCCAGGCCGGCCAGCTTGGCCTTGTCGTCCACCACCACGGCGGCGGCGGCGGTAGCGGCGACCAGGCGGGTGTGGAACTGCGTGGACAGCGTGGTTTCCTCCACGTTGAGCTTGCGCAGGCTGGCCTTGTCGGCGTCGGACAGCTGGGCGCCCGAGCGCACCAGGTGGTCGTAGTAGTGCTCGACCAGGCGCTTCTGCACCGGGTCCAGGCCCAGGCTGTCACGCTGGTCGTAGATCGACTTCACGCGCGCGAACAGCTTCGGGTCCAGGTTGATTTCGTCCTGGTGCGCGGCCAGCTTCGGCGAGATTTCTTCCTGCACCTTCTGGCGGGCATCGTTGGTATCGGCCTGGACCAGGCCGAAGAAGATGCGCGAGACGCGGTTCAGGGTTTCGCCGCTGCGCTCCATCGCCACGATGGTGTTGTCGAAGGTGGCCGGCTCGGTGCTGTCGACGATCTTGCGCACGTCGGCCAGGTGCTGGCGCATGCCTTCTTCGAAGGCCGGCAGGTAGTCGCTGTCCTTGATCTTGTCGAACTGCGGGGCCTGGAACGGCAGGGTGCTGGCGCTCAGCAGCGGGTTGGTGGCCGCTTCGGCCGGCTGCTGGGTCGGGGCTTTCTGGGTTTCGGACACGGGGGTGGACTCCTTGCCGGAACAGGCCGCCAGCGCAAGGCTGATGGCAGCGGCCAAAACGACGGTACGCGACATGGGGTAAGGCTCCTTGGGCAGGCTTGACCGGGGACAGCCGATCACCCTACTCCTGTTGCCGCCGTCCGGCATGTGCCGGACGTGGCGGCTGTGCCCGGGGGCGGGCGCAGGCTCAGACCGTGCCGCGGGTCTTGCCGATCCAGGGCCGGTAGAACTCGCGGATGCGCGCCATGTCGGCCGCATCGTCACCGCTGGGGGTGAACACCGGGCCGATGCCGATGGTCTTTTCCGGGTAATGGAAATAGGCCGCCAGGATCGGCACGTCGGCCATCCGCGCGATCTTCAGAAAGCCGGCCTTCCAGTCCTTCACGGCCTTGCGGGTGCCTTCGGGGGTGATGGCGAACCACATCTTCTCGTTGTTGCGGATCAGGTCCACCGCCTGGCCGACGGTACCCTGCGGCGAGCTGCGGTCCAGCGGGATCACGCCCAGCTTGTGCAGCAGCGGGCCCAGCGGCCACCAGAACAGCGACGCCTTGCCCAGCACCTTCACCTTCATGCCCAGCGCGATCTTGGCGGCCATGCCCCACAGGCCGTCCCAGTTGGACGAGTGCGGGGCGATGATGAACACCAGCCGGGGGATGTCCGGCAGGGTGCCGGTCACTTTCCAGCCGCCCAGGCGCAGGGTGCAGCGCGCCAGCCAGCGCAGGAAGGCGTTGGGTTTGACCTGCGGCATGCTCGGCGGAACGGCCGGCAGCAACGGTGTCGGGTTGTTCAAGCACTCACTCCCAGTTGCGTGTGGAGCGCCCGCGCTTGACCTGCGCGCGCTCGCGTTTGGCGTCCAGACGACGCAGTTTCGACCCGAAGGTCGGCTTGGTGGCCTTGCGTGCCTTGGGCACGCTCAGCCCGGCCTGGATGATGGCCGCCAACCGCTCGCGCGCGTCCTCGCGGTTGCGGTCCTGGGTACGGAAACGCTGCGCGTCGATGACCAGCACGCCTTCGCTGGTCATGCGCCGGTCGCGCCGCGCCAGCAGGCGCGCGCGCAACGGCTCGGGCAGCGAAGGCGAGTTGGCCACGTCGAAACGCAGCTCCACCGCCGTTGCCACCTTGTTGACGTTCTGGCCACCGGCACCACTGGCACGCACGAACCGCTCCACGAGTTCATCATCGGGGATCACAAGATGCGCGTTGATGGTGACTGGTCCATTACCCATGGGCGCATTGTAGCCGCTGGCGCGGTTGTCATCGCGCCCCGTATGCCGCCGAACACGCGGCCAACACGCCGCCTTCGCCTTGGGGGGAGGTATGCTGCGGCTTCCATGTACCGCAGGATGCCCGCATGATCCGCCGTGTTCCCCGTTTGCCTGCCCTGCTGCGCCGCAGCGCGCTGCTGCTCGTGCTGGCCCTGGCCAGCGCCCCCGCCCTGGCCGCCCCGCCGACCGATGGCGACATCAACCGCCTGCTCTCGGCTTCGCGTGCGCAGAGCATGCTCGACACCATGCTGCCGCAGATCGAAGCCATGCAGCGCCAACAGTTCGAGCAGATCGCCGCCCAGCGCAAGCTCGACGCCCAGCAGCAGGAGCAGCTGCAGCGCATCCAGGCACGTACCAGCCAGACCCTGCGCCAGGCGCTGTCCTGGCAGCAGCTGCGGCCGATGTACGTGGACCTGTACAAGAAGACCTTCAGCAAGGAAGACGTGCTGGCCATGGCCGAGTTCTACGAGAGCTCGGCCGGGCAGAGCCTGCTGGACAAGACCCCGGCGCTGATGCAGAACGTGATGGTGGCCATCCAGGCGCGCATGCAGCCGCTGTTCGCCGACCTGCAGAAGGACCTGGACGTGATCGTCAACGAACCGGAAAAGAAGTAATCCGGCGGCGCCGGGCATCGCCCGGCGCCACCTCAGGCCACCTGCCAGCCGAACAGGTCCAGCGCCTTCTGGAATTCGGCGTCCACCGGCGCGCGCACGTCCACCGTGCCGCCGTCGGGGTGCGGGAAGCGCAGGCGCTCGGCATGCAGCAGCATGCGGTGCACGCCCTGCATGCGGAAGTTGCGGTTGTGGCGGCCATCGCCGTGGCTGGTGTCGCCGATCAGGTGGTGCGAGAGATGCTTGAGGTGCCGGCGGATCTGGCGGAAGCGGCCGGTCTGCGGCTGGCAGCGCAGCAGCGCATAGCGCGAGGTTTCAAATTCCCCCACCGGCACGGCCAGTTCGCCGGTGGCCAGGCGCTGGAAATCGGTCACCGCCGGCTTCTTCACCGGCTTGCCGGGGCCACCGTCCAGCTCATGGTCGACCTGCCAGGCGTCCTCGGCCGGCCAGCCGCGGCAGATGGCCAGGTAATCCTTGGCCACTTCGCCCCCCATCAGGGCCTTGCCCAGCGCGCTGGCGGTATCGCGGTCGAAGGCCAGCAGCAGACAGCCGCTGGTGGCGCGGTCCAGCCGGTGGACCAGGAAGATCGGCCGTCCCAGCTGCTCGCGCAGGCGGTCGGCCAGGAAATCATCCTCGCCACGGGCCAGCTTGCTGTCATGGACCATCAGGCCGGCCGGCTTGTCGACCACGGCCAGGCGTTCATCCAGATGCAGCAGCTGCAGGGGAGGCAGTTCAATGGCGCTGTCGGTGGGAAGCGCGGTGTCAGGTTCGGTACTCACGGCGCGATTATCGGTGCCCACCGGGCATCAGGGATAGGGGCCAGGCACGGCCCGGTGGTCAACCGTTGCGCACGGCCAGCAGTTCACCGTTGCCTACCGGCACCAGGCTGCTGCTGAAGGCCGCATCGGCGTCCAGCAACGCACGCAGCGGTGCCAGCTGGGCGGCATGGGACGTCGCGTTGTCCACCACCAGCAGGCCCCCGGGCCGCAGCACGCGGCGCAGCTGCGGCCACCAGCCGGCGTACTGTTCGCGGTCCGAATCCAGGAACAACAGGTCCACGCTGGCATTGCCGGCCTGCGCCAGCCACGCACCGGCATCGGCGTGGACCAGGGTGATGCGTTCCTCCAGGCCGCTGCGGGCGAAGGTCGCCCGGGCCATCGCGGCCTTGTCCGCAGCGTATTCCAGGGTGGTCACGTGGCCATCGATGGCCGCGGCCGCCTCGGCCAGCCACAGCGTGGAATAGCCGTTGGAGGTACCGATTTCCAGCACGCGCCGGGCCTTGCCGAAGCGCACCAGCACCGACAGCAGTTCGCCGGTGTCGGCCGTGATGTTGAGCATCCGGCGCCCACGCGCGGTTTCATGCGCGTCATTGTCGGCGCCGAACCGCGCCAGCTCGGCCTTCAGCGCGGCCAGCGCGTCACTCATCGCCACCACGCCCGCAGCAAGGCGGCCGCGCCGGCCACGGCGGCGACCAGGCTCCACACCGGGGCGTCGCCCAGGTACCAGCCCGGCGGCTGCAGCACGTACATCAGCGCGGCGATGGCCAGCAGGCCCACGCCGGTGATCGCCCCGACCGTGTGCTTCTGCAGGCGCTGCACGCTGGCATCCAGTGCCGCCAGGTCGCGCGAGCGCATCGACAGTTCATGGCGGCCTTCCACCTGCTGGCTCAGCCAGGCATGCACCAGGCGCGGCATGTCCGGGGCATGGGTCATGATTTCCGGCAGGCGCTTGCCGATCTCGCGCACCACCCGGCGCGGGCTGTAGCGCTCGCGCAGGATCCTGGCCAGCACCGGCTTGGCCACGGCCCAGATGTCGATCTGCGGGTCCAGCTGGCGGCCCACGCCTTCGATGTTGAGCAGGGTCTTCTGCAGCAGGATCAGCTGCGGCTGCAGGGTCAGCTGGTAGCGCTGGGCGACCCGGAACAGCTTCAGCAGCACCTCGGCCAGCGAGATCTGCGACAGCGGGCGGGTGAAGTACGGTTCGCACACCGAGCGCACCGCCGCTTCCAGCTCATCGATGCGCACGTTGTCCGGCATCCAGCGCGCCTGCACGTGCAGTTCGGCGATGCGGCGGTAATCGCGGTTGAAGATGGCCATGAAGTTCTCGGCCAGGTAGTACTGATCTTCCTGCGAGAGCTGGCCCATGATGCCGAAATCCAGCGCGATGAAACGCGGGTCGTCGCGGCGCGCCGGATCGGTGTCGACCCAGATGTTGCCCGCGTGCGCATCGGCATGGAAGAAGTTGTCGCGGAACACCTGGGTGTAGAACACCCGCACGCCCTTGGCCGCCAGCGCCTTGCGGTCAATGCCGGCACGGTCGAGCGCGGCGATGTCGTCGGAAGGAATACCCCAGACCCGTTCCAGGGTCAGCGCGCGTTCGGCGGTATGGCTCCAGATCACTTCCGGCACATACAGGTTGTCGGAATCTTCCCAGAACCGGCGCAGCACGCTGGCATTGGCACCTTCGCGCTGCAGGTCCAGTTCGGCCGACAGCGTGTTCTCCACTTCGGCCACCACTTCGCGTGGCCGGATCTTGTCCGCGCGCGGGTGGGTGCGCTCGACCAGGGCGGCCAGCGAATTGAGCAGGGCGATATCCGCATCGATCTGCTTCTCGATGCCCGGGCGCAGCACCTTGACCACCACCTGCCGCCCATCGGCCAGCGTGGCCGCGTGCACCTGGGCGATCGATGCGGAGGCCAGCGGTTCGGTATCGAAGCTGGCGAAGGCCTCGCTGACCGGCAGGACCAGCGCTTCTTCGACGATGCGCCGGGCGGTGTCACCGTCGAACGGCTTGACCCGGTCCTGCAGCAGGGTCAGTTCGTTGGCCACGTCCGGCGGTACCAGGTCGCGGCGGGTGGACAGGATCTGCCCGAACTTGACGAAGATCGGGCCCAGGTCCTGCAGGGCCAGGCGCAGGCGCGCACCGCGCGACTGCGCGGCGACATCGGCCGATGCACGCGGCACGAACGGCTTGGCCAGGCGCAGCCAGCGTTCGGCGGCGGTACCCTGCAGCAGGTCGTCCAGGCGATAGCGCAGGATCACCCGGCCGATGCGGCTGGCCCGCAGCAGCGCCTTCATGCCGCACCCCGCAGGCGCTGCACGCGCGCGGCCAGGCGTTCGACATCGTCGCGCAGCACGTCCACATCATCGTGGAAGGCATCCAGCTCGCCACGCGGCACCACGTCGCGCGATTCCTCGGTCAGGAACTCGGCGGCGCTGTGGGCCAGGTCGCGCGCACCCTGCCGGGCATGCTGCAGGGCATTGCGCAGGGTGTTGGCCACCTGCACGCCCAGCACTTCACCGAACACGCGCACGAAGGGCTGCTGCCAGTCCGGGTCGAAGCCCTTGGCCAGCTGCTGCAGGCGCCGGGCCAGTTCGGCGTCGCCGGCCACGCGTACGCGGCCCTTGCCGCCGCTGTCGCGCCGGGCGTTGGCCAGCAGCGGCAGCTGTGCCAGCACGCCGGCCAGGCTGCTGCGCACGGCCAGGTCGGCCTCCTGCGCGTCCACCGGACCGACCCGCAGCTGTTCGCCATCCACGCTGATGCGCATGGCCAGCGCCGGTGCTTCCAGGGTCAGGTCGATATGCCGGCCGTCGAGGCTGGCCAGGGCCAGGCGGGTGTCCGGATCCAGCGCCAGTGCGCGGTTCAGGGCGATCTGCAGGGCGCGGCCGGCGACCGGCTTGAGGGACGAGAGCAGGGAAAGAGCCATGTGCGCATTCTACCTGCGCCGGTGCGGGGCTTGGGCCGCCGATGCCGGGTGGGGGCGGAGGGGGTGAGGGCGCGAGGGGTTCATCCACGCCTCATCCGGTGGGCCGATGAAGGTGCATGCTGTACGGCCCATCCCCACAGGACATCGCACTTTCCATGGCACGGACCCGGGTCGGCATCATTTTCGGCGGCATGTCTTCCGAACACGAAGTTTCGCTGCAGTCGGCGAAGAACATCCTCGATGCGCTCGATCGCGAACGCTTCGAGCCGGTGCTGGTGGGCATCGACAAGCAGGGCCAATGGCATCTGGGCCAGCCGGACACGTTCCTGCTGCATGCCGACGATCCGGCGCGCATCGCCCTGCACCGCTCCGGCACGCTGCTGAGCGTGCGCCCGGGGGCCGCACAGGCGCAGCTGTACCCGGTCGATACCGCCACCGCGCTGGGCCAGATCGATGTGGTACTGCCGATCGTGCACGGGCCGCTGGGCGAGGATGGCGCGCTGCAGGGCCTGCTGCGCATGGCCAACCTGCCCTTCGTCGGTTCCGGTGTGCTCGGCTCGGCGGTCGCCATGGACAAGGATGTGGCCAAGCGCCTGCTGCGTGATGCCGGCCTGCCGGTGGCGCCATGGGTCTGCATCCGTCGCCACGAAGCGGCCAGCGTGGACGTGCAGGCATTGGTGGTCGCGCTAGGCCTGCCGCTGTTCGTCAAGCCGGCCAACCAGGGCTCATCGGTGGGCGTGAGCAAGGTCGAGCAGCCCGCCGGCATGGCCGCTGCGCTGGAACAGGCGCTGCGCTATGACCACAAGGTGCTGGTGGAATCAGCCGTGGTCGGCCGCGAGATCGAATGCGCGGTGCTGGGCAACGCCCACCCCCAGGCCAGCGTCTGCGGCGAGGTGGTGGTGCACGACACCTTCTATGCCTACGACACCAAGTACATCAACGCAGGCGGTGCCGACGTGGTGGTGCCGGCGGCCATCGATGCGGGCACGCAGGCGCGCATCCAGCAGATCGCGCTGCAGGCTTACCAGGTCCTGGAATGCGCCGGCATGGCGCGGGTGGATGTGTTCCTGACCGCCGATGGGCAGGTGGTCATCAACGAAGTGAACACGCTGCCGGGCTTCACCCGCATCAGCATGTACCCCAAGCTGTGGGGGGCCAGCGGGCTGGGCTACACCGCGCTGATCACGCGGCTGATCGAACTGGCGCTGGAGCGTCATGCGGCCGATCGCGGCCTGCAGACAACGGTGCGCTGAAAGCACCGGCGGGGGATGCCGGCCCAGGACCGGCATCCCCCGTGTACGTCAGGTCCGCTTGCGGAACATCGAGATCACCGCCAGCACCAGAAACACGATGAACAGGATCCAGGCGATGTTGCTGGCCGCGCCGGCGATGCCGGAAAAGCCGAGCACGGCCGCGATGATGGCGATGACGAAGAAAATGACGGCGTAATGCAGCATGGCGCTCCTCGCAGATGGTCCAGCCGTGGATGGCGTGGGTCCATCCTCCGCCACCGACCGGTGTGCAGGTGGTGACGGCGGAATCTGCATGCGATGAAGGCTTCAGCGCGGTGATGCCACCGTCATGATGCCGCCTTCAGCCGGCGCATCCCTTCTTCGATGCTTACCTGCGGCACATAGCCGAAATCACGCCGGGCCGGTTCCATGCTGTACCAGTGCGGCGTGCACAGCTGCTCGGCCAGGAAGCGGGTAAGCGGCGGCTCGCCGCGCAGGCGCAGCAGCGGCCACAGGCGCTCGCACGCCGCACCGATGCGATAGGCGGTCTTGAAGCTGAGTGTCTTGTCCACGGCCGGCGCGCCCACCGCTGCGAGCAGTCTGTTGAGCAGCTCGCGCATCGGCAGCGGTTCGCCGTTGGAGATGAAGTACGCCTTGCCCGCGCAGGCGGCGCCGGGGGCGAGCGCATCGAAGGCCAGGAAATGCGCCAGCGCGGCATTGTCGATGTAGGTGGTGTCGACCTTGTTGCTGCCATCGCCCACCAGGCGCAGGCGCCCCTGTCGCGCACGCTCGGCCAGACGCGGCACCAGCTGCTGGTCGCCCGGGCCCCAGATCAGGCGCGGGCGCAGGGCCACGGTCGCCAGCGTGGCATCGTTGGCGGCCAGCACGCGCTGTTCGGCAATGGCCTTGGTGGCTGCATAGGGCGCCTGGAAATCCTCGCCGTAGGGCACCTCGTCCGCGCCCAGCCCTTCCACCGGGTGGGTGGCGCGGTGGGTCACGCTGGGCGTGGAGGTATAGACCAGCCGGCCGATGCCGTGGGCACGGCAGGCTGCGATCACGTTGTCGGTGCCGACCACGTTGGCCTGGTGGTAGCTGTCATAGCTGCCCCACGCACCGGCCTTGGCGGCGTTGTGGAACACCGCATCGACGCCCGCCACCGCATGCAGCACGGCCTGCGCATCGGCCAGGTCGCCACGGATCTGGCCGACCCCCAGCGCCTGCAGCGCCGGGTAGTGGCTGCGGTTGAACGCCAGCACCTGGTGCCCGCGCTCGACCAGGCCACGGCACAGCGCCTGGCCAAGGAAGCCACCGCCCCCGGTAACAAGGATCTTCATGCGCGCTTCTCCAGTTCGGCGCGGGCCCAGACGGCGAGCTTCTCGCGGCCGATCTTGGCGTTGTGACGGATATCCACCGGGAACCGCGGATGGACCAGGAACTGCTGCAGCCCCGCCTCGGGCAGGCTTGCCGCCGCCTTGGCCTGCAGGGCCTGGCGCAGCGCCGGACTGTCGGACTGGCCGGGCGCCAGTTCCACGCACAGCACCGGCACCTGCGCGCCAGCGGCACCGACGCCGACCAGCGCACTGCGCGCGACGCCGGGCACGGTGTTGAACACCGGCTCGACCTGTTCGGTGTACAGCGGGCCGTGCGCGGTTTCAACGCGCTGGGTCTTGCGCCCGCAGAACCACAGCCGGCCCTGCGCATCGAAGTAACCGACATCGCCCATGCGATGCACCACCCGCGTGCTGCCGTCGGCCAGCGTCTCGCGGATCTTCGCCGCGGCGGTCGCCTGCGGGCGGTTGAAGTAACTGTCGGTGGCGGTCGGCCCGGCCACGGTGATCTCGCCCACCTCGCCGGTCGCCAGCACGCGCGCCTGCGACCAGTCGGGCAGCGGCGCATCGTCGATGGCGATGATGCGTACCTCGTTCGGTGCCACGACGCTGCCCACGCAGGTACCGGCGCCAGCCTCGGTGGCCGCGCGCGTGCGCTCCAGCTCACGGCCCTCGACCACGGCCACCGGCAGGCATTCGGTGGCACCGTACGGTGTCCAGAACTGCGCGTTGTCCGGCAGCAGGCGGCGGATGGTGGCGACCACGTCCGGGGGGACCGGCGCGCCGGCCGAGGTCACCCGGGTCACCGTGCGCAACGGCCGGCCATGGTTGGCCAGCACGCGCATCAGCGCCGGCGAACCGAACAGCTGGGTCACGCCGAAGCGCTCGATGGCATCGTGCAGGCGGCGCGGATCGGCCTGTGCCGGGCGGGTGGGGTCCATGTCCGGAATCACCGAGGTCAGCCCCAGTGCCGGGTCGAACAGCGCAAACGGCGGGAAGGTCGGCAGGTCCACGCCACCGGCTTCCATGCCGAAGGCACTGCCCAGCAGCTGGATCTGGCCGACGAAGTGGCGGTGGCGGTAGACCACGCCCTTGGGCACGCCGGTGGAGCCGCTGGTGAACAGGATCGCGGCCATGTCCTCGCCGTCGGTATCGGCCAGCATCGGGCCGCCCGTGGCCCCGGCACGCTCCAGGGCCGCCAGCGTGGTACCGCCCCACCCCAGCCGGCGGCCGACCGTGACCAGGCGCGTGGCCGAGGGCGCCCAGCGCAGCACCAGCCGTGCCACATGGGCCAGCGGAATGCCGATGAACGCCTCCGGCCGGGCCTCGTCCAGGCATTGCTTCAGCGCGCGCCGGTCGATGCCCGGGTCGACCAGCACCGGCACCGCGCCCAGCTTGAACAGGGCGAACATCAGCAGGAAGAACTCCGGCGAGGGCCGCACCATCACCACCGTACGCACCCCGCGGCCGATGCCATGGCCTGCCAGGCCAGCGGCCATGGCGTCACTGCGGGCATCCAGCTGGCGGTAATCCAGGGTCACGTCGTAGGCGGCCATGCCGTTGCCGGCGCCACGGCGGCCGGGGCAGCGGATGGCCACCTGGTCGGGGCGTTCACACGCCAGCTCAGGCAGCCGTGCGGCGATGTTGCAGGGTCGGTTCATCCGTTCATTGTCGCCGCTTACGGAATTTCTTGCGCGGCGGCCTGCTTCGTGGAAAATCCGCACCCTCGATCCGATTCCGACTGCCGCCCGAGGCGGCTTGCCCATGCAACACCCCTGCATGACCTGCGGCGCCTGCTGCACCCAGTACCGCGTGGCCTTCCACTGGATGGAATCAGACGAGGTCACCCCCGGCGGCGTGCCGCACCAGCTGACCGAAGTGCTCGACCCGCACCGGCTGTGCATGCGTGGCACCCATTCCAAACCGGTTCGCTGCGTGGCGCTGGATGCGCAGATCGGCGTGTACTCGCGCTGCACGATCCACCCCAACCGGCCCAGCGTGTGCCGCGAGGTGGATGCCTCGTGGGAATACGGCAAGGCCAGCCCGCAGTGCGACAAGGCCCGCATCGCCTATGGGCTGGACCCGCTGACGCCGGCGGACTGGAAAGACAACGGCAGCAACCCGGCCACAGCGTGACGGGCAGGGCCAGCGCCCTGCCTGCGGAACGGATCCGACCCCGGATACGACAACGCCAGGCATGGCCTGGCGCTACCGATGGATGAACCGCGCTGCCAGGACGGGCTGGCCTGGACCGGGTTACAGCGGGTTCGCTTCAAGGAACGCGCGGATCTCCGGCACCAGCACCTCGTGCTTGTCTTCCAGCACGTAGTGCCCGGCGTCTTCGAAGGCATGCACCTGCGCCTGCGGCAATGCGGCCTGGAAACCCTTCAGGAAGTGGTGGTCGAACACGAAGTCGCGCAGGCCCCAGCCGATGAAGGCCGGGCGGTCGGCGAACGACGGCAGCGCCTGGCCGGCACGCTCCAGCAGCGACCAGGCCTTGTCGGCCGGTGACAGCGGGATGTCCTGCATGAAGCGGATGGTGCTGATGCGGTTGGCATAGCTGTTGTAGGGCGACACGTAGGCGCGGCGCACGTCGGCCGGCATCTTCCGCTCCACGCCCAGCCACGAGGCGCCGGACGAGAACGCGTTGAAGGTGCGGATGATCCACTCGCCGATCGTCCAGTGCCGGCCCAGCGCGATCTGCCACGGCATCTTCTTCGCCGCCGGCATCGGGAAGGCGGCGGTGTTGAGCACCACCAGGCGCTTGACCTGGTCGTGGTGCGACAGCGCCCAGCCGAAGCCGATCATGCCGCCCCAGTCGTGCACGGCCAGGGTCACCGGGCCGGTGATGCCCAGGTGCCTGAGCAGCGTATCAAGGTCGTCCACGCGCGACTGCAGCGTGTACTCGTAGCGGTTGTCATCGGGCTTGTCCGACAGGCCCATGCCGATGTGGTCGGGCACGATGCAGCGGTATGTGTCCGACAGGCCGGCCACCAGCGTGCGCCAGTAATAGCTCCACGACGGATTGCCGTGCACCATCACCACCACGTCGCCGTCGCGCGGGCCCTCGTCGAGATAGTTCATCGACAGGCCGGGACGCACCTCGAAACGCTGCGGGTGAGCGGGGTAACCGGGGAGCTTGGACATCGGATCGCACCTGTAGAAAGGGCCGGTAAACCGGCCCTTGGACACTTGGAAAAATCATCGCTGTCCGTCGCGCGCGATTGGCGATCGCGCGGCAGGTCAGCGGTGACTTTTTTACCAGACCACTTCAGCCATCGAGCAGTTCAGGCCCGAGCCGATGCCCAGAAGCGCGATGCGGTCGCCCTTCTTCAGCTTGCCCAGCTGCTTGAGCTTGCTCAGCACGATCGGCACCGAGGCCGGGCCGATGTTGCCGTGCTCGCCGAAGATGGTCATGACCTTCTTCGGGTCGATGCCGAAGTTCTTGATGAACGCGGCGGTGTGCGGCTGGCTGACCTGGTGGATCACGAACTGGTCCAGCTCTTCCACGGCCCAGCCCAGGGCGATCTTGGCGGCGGAGAAGGTCTTCTGCGCCAGCTTGATGCCTTCGATCAGCAGCATGCGGGTGTCGGTGACCATGCGGTCCAGGTTGCCCAGGCACAGCTGGTTCCATTCGGTGGCCGAACGGGTCACGCCCCCCTTGTAGCGCGGGGCGTCGGGCACCAGCTCCGACCGTGCCATCACCATCGCCGCCGCGCCCGAACCGGTGGTCAGCGCCGCCAGTTCGTTGCGGAAATCGTCGGCGGTGACGTCCGGGGCGGTCATGCGCTCCAGGGTCTTTTCATACACCAGGTTGGCGGTCTCGCCATCCACCACCAGCGCGTAGTCGATGTCGCCACGCTCGATCATGCGCGCGGCGATATCCATGCCGTTGATGAAGGCCAGGCAGGCATTGGCGACATCGAAGGTCATGCACTCGTCGCTGACGCCCAGGTTGCCGGACACGATCGAGGCGGTGGACGGCTCCAGGTAGTCGCGGCTGACCGAGGTGTTGACCAGCAGGCCCACCTGGGTCGCGGCGATGCCGGCGTCTTCCAGCGCCTTGCGGCCGGCCATGGTGGCCGCGTCGGAGGCCAGCACGCCGTTATCCCACAGGCGGCGGGCGTGCACGCCGGCGATATCGCCGAGCACATCGGTGCGGATGCCCAGGCGATCCAGCGTCGGCTGCAGGCGTTCGTTGATTTCCTTGGTCGTCAGCGTGTGCGGCGCATCGACGTGTGCCAGGCCGGCGATCGAGACATTCTTGAAGAGCATCGAGGTTAGCGCCAAGGCTCAGGCAAAAGGGGGCGCTATTCTATAACCCCCGGGCTTTCACCGCATCTTTACGAATTCAGCCTTGGCCGTATGGTCGCCGTTCAGCGCGGCGGGCACTGGAAGGCGTTGAAGCGCTGGCTGCCATCGGCCACCGGGGCCGCGGACTGCACCGCATTGGCGCCGGCACTGGGGGCCTCGTTGCGGGCCAGGGTTTCCAGCTCTTCCTGAACACGCAGCGGGTTGCGGTTGTAGAAGCCGACCTTGCTCTTCACGGTCACCACGATCTCGCCCTTGGTGATGCAGCCCGACGGGGCCGGGCCGGCCGGCAGCACGCGCACGGTCTTGCCCACCGGTTCGATCGGCACCCAGGTACAGGCGGTGACGGACAGCAGCAGGGTGGAAAGCAGCAGAACGCGCATGGGCAGATCCTGGAAGGGTATGGGGACGATTCTGCCTGAATGGCGTGAATGAGGGATAGCCGGGGGCCGCGCGCACCGGGCAGGGCCCGGCGCTCCCCCGCAGCCACCGGCCCGCCCGGAGGCGGACCGGTGTTCCCACCTTACTTCTTGACCGGGTTGCCTTCGGCGTCGATCACGGTCACCTCGCCCAGCTTCAGGGCGCGCACCGGGGCTTCGGTCTGCTTCAGGTCGCCGACCACCACCCAGGTCAGGGCCCCGGGCTGCAGGCGCTTGGCCGCTTCCTGCACCTGTGCCGGGGTCATCGCCTCGATCTCGGCCTTGCGCTTGAACACGTAGTCGTCCGGGCGCTGGTACTGGACCATCGAAGCGATGGTGCTCATCACCGCGCTGGCGGTCTCGTAGGCGCCGGGCAGGCTCAGGGTCTGGATGTTGCGGATGCGGGACACCTCGGCCTCGGACGCCGGCTTGCTGCCGGTGGCGAAGGCGGTGATGTCCTTGCGCAGCTCATCCAGCGCCGGGCCGGTCTTGTCGATCTGCACCGGTGCGCTGACGATCCACGGGCGCTGGCCCAGGGCGTTGGGGGCCGAGGAGCCGACGCCATAGGACCAGTGCTTGTCCTCGCGCAGGTTCATGTTCAGGCGCGAGGTGAAGTCACCACCGAGCACGCCGTTGGCGATGTCGAAGCGGGTGCTGCCGGCATCCTCGGTCGGCGGCACCAGCTGGCCGGCGAACAGGTTGGCCTGGATCGCGCCGGGCTGGTCGATCAGGAACACGCGCGGGGCGCTCGGCAGGGCGACGGTGCTGGCGGCCTTCACCTGCGGTGCCGGGCCGGTGCTCTTCCAGTCACCGAACTGCTTGTCCAGCAGCGGCACCACTTCCTTCAGGGTGGTGTCGCCGACCACGATCAGCGTGCCCTGCTCCGGGCGCAGCCAGTCGCGGTGGAAGTCCACCAGGTCCTGCCGGGTCAGCGCGGCAATGGCGTCTTCATCGCCGGTGCCGCTGAAGGGAATGGCATAGGGGTGGCCCTTGCCGTACAGCAGCGGCGGCAGCACACGCAGCGCCACGCGGCCCGGGTTGGCCTTCTCCTGCTTGATGCCGGCGATCCAGCTGGCCTTGACCCGGTCGATCTCGCTCTGGTCGAAGCGCGGCTGGCGCAGCATCTGGCTGTACAGGGCCAGCGACGGGGCCAGGTTCTCCTTCAGCGCCGACAGGTAGCCACTGGCGCTGTCCAGGCTGGCCCCGGCACCGAGCTCGGCGCCCAGGGCGTCGGCGGCATCGGCGAAGGCCAGGGCATTGAGCGCACCCGCACCTTCGTCCAGCACGCCCAGGGTGAAGGCGGCGGTACCCGGCTTGCGGCCCTGATCGGCGCTGTAGCCACCCGGGAAGGTGTAGCTGAACTGCACGACCGGAATGTCATGGCGTTCAGCCAGGATCACCTGGGTGCCGTTCTTCAGGGTGGCGCGGTGCAGCTGCGGGAACTTCAGTTCCGGGAAGCTGGCGGTCCTGGGCACACCGGTGCTGCGGTCGACCTGCTGCGGCAGGGTGCGGAACGCCGGGTCCACCGCCGGTACGTTGAACGGCTTGGGCACAACGCTGGGCTCTTCCTGCAGCGCTACGCGGGCACCGGGCTCGACCACCACGGTGTGGCTGCCCACGCCCAGCCATTCACTGCCGGCCTTGCGCAGGTCGGCGCCGCTGGCGTTGTCGATGTTCGCCAGCGAAGTACGGAAGCACCCCGGGTCGCCCTCGAACACGGTGCATTCGGCCAGTGCATCGGCCTTGCCACCGAAGCCGCCGATACGCTCGATGCCGCGGATGAAGCCGGCACGGAAAGCGGTCTTGGCGCGCGCCAGTTCGTCGGCGGTCGGGCCGTCGGCCAGCAGGCGGCGCAGTTCCTCATCGATGATCGCTTCCACCTTGGCCGGGTCAACGCCCTGCTTGACGGTGGCGGCGACCACGAACTTGGAGCCCAGCTGCGAGGAGAAGACATCGGAGCTGACCCAGTCCACCAGCTTGTCGTCGTGCTGCAGGCGCTTGCCCAGGCGCGAGGACTTGGCCCCGCCCAGCACCTGCGCCAGCAGCTGCAGCTGGTCGACATCGGTGGTGCCCACCTGGGCGACGTTCCAGGCGCGGTAGATGCGCGGCTGCGGCACCTTGTCACTCATCACTTCGCGGGTGGTTTCGCTGCGCTTGGCAACGTCCACCTTGGGCTGGGCCATGCTCGGGCCGGCCGGGATGGAACCGAAGTAGCGGGCGACCTTTTCCTTGGCGGTGGCCACGTCGATATCACCGGCCAGCACCAGCACGGCGTTGTTCGGGCCGTACCACGTGCGGAACCAGGTCTTCACGTCCTCCAGCGATGCCGCGTTGAGGTCGTTCATCGAGCCGATGACGCTGTGGTGGTACGGATGGCCCTTCGGGTACAGCGCGCGGTTCATGACCTCCCAGACCTGGCCGTAGGGCTGGTTCTCGCCCTGGCGCTTCTCGTTCTGCACCACGCCGCGCTGCTCATCCAGCGCCGCCTGGTCGATCGCACCGAGCAAGTGGCCCATGCGGTCCGATTCCATCCACAGCGCCATGTCCAGCGCGGTGGTCGGCACATTCTCGAAGTAGTTGGTGCGGTCGGTGTTGGTGGTGCCGTTCTGCCCGGTCACACCCACCTGCTTGAACGGTTCGAAGTACTCGCCGTCGTGGTTTTCGCTGCGCTGGAACATCAGGTGCTCGAACAGGTGCGCGAAACCGGTGCGGCCGGCCGGTTCGTCCTTGCTGCCCACGTGGTACCAGATGTTCACCGCCACGATCGGCGCCTTGCGGTCGGTGTGCACCACCACGCGCAGGCCGTTGGGCAGGGTGAACTGCTCGAAGGGAATGTCGACCTTGGCCGGCGCGGTGGCCGGCCTGGCCAGCAGCGGCGTGGGGGCAACACCGGCCAGGGCGGTGCTGAGGGCAACCGCCAGCAGCGCGGTACGGGGGCGCAGGGTGGCACGCATATCCAGATCCTTGGTCACGTAGATGAAGGCCGATCCTAGCGCGTGGCCCGGCGGGCCGCCTATGCGCCAACAGTCACTGGGGGCGTTGCGGTGGACAGGACGCAGGACACGGTCACGCCGGGCGTGTTCTGCCGTCCGGACAGTGTCCGCTGCCCATGGATCGGACAGGTGTCCGCCCGGCGGACACGCCGAGCGTCATTGAAATCCCTTTCAAATCAACAACTAAAAGTTGGCACGGGGATTGCTTGGTACTTCCTGCGCCAGGAAGGGCTTCAGACAAAAGCTGACTGAAGAATGAACAAATGCAGGAAATCGAAAATTTTCCTTGCATGCCCAGAATTGGTGTACTACCTTACTACCACACCACTGATCACCAACACTAAACAGGCCCCGTCATGAACGCCAAGACCATTGCCATCGCCATCGCCCTGATTGCCGGCACCGCGGTTGTTTCGTCGGTGCAGGCCTCCGAATCCATCAAGACCCTGTCCACCGTGCAGGTCCGTCCGGCCGCCGACCAGCTGGCCCAGCAGGCCTGGGAACAGGCCAGCGGCATCCCGACCCTGGCCACCGTGGAAGTGCGCCCGAGCGCCGACCAGCTGGCCGAGCGCAGCGGCTACCTGGCCGCCCCGGTTGCTGCCGCGATGCCGATCACCACCCTGGCCTCGGTGGAAGTGCGCCCGAGCCTGGAACAGCGCGTGGCCCTGGCCGCCGAACTGGAAGCCCAGCGTTACGCCGCCACCCTAGCCGCTGCCGCCACCAGCGTCGCCAACCAGGTGATCACCAACCTGCCGGCCCTGCAGGTGCGCCCGAGCGCTGCCGACCTGCAGGCCCTGGCCACCGAAACCGCCCAGGTCCTGCTGCGCCCGTAACCGGCGTTCGCCCTGCCCCGTGCAGGGCGTGCGCCGTATAGGCGGCGGCCGTCGCAGGTACACTGCGCCGATGAATGCCGCGCCCTTGTTCCACGTGATCCTGTTCCAACCGGAAATCCCGCCCAACACGGGCAATGTGATCCGGCTCTGCGCCAACACCGGCGCGCAGCTGCACCTGGTCGAGCCGCTCGGCTTCGTACTGGAAGACAAGCAGCTCAAGCGTGCCGGGCTGGACTACCACGAGTATTCGCGCCTGCAGGTGCACCCCGACCTGGACACCGCGCTGGCGCGGATCGCTCCGAAACGGTTGTTCGCACTCAGTACCCGGGCCAGCGTGCGCTACGACAGCGTGGCCTTTGAAGATGGCGATGCGTTCCTGTTCGGCCCCGAGAGCCGCGGCCTGCCGCAGGACCTGCTCGATGCCCTGCCCGAAGGCCGCCGCCTGCGCCTGCCGATGCGGCCGGGCAACCGCAGCCTCAATCTGTCCAACACCGTGGCCGTGGTGATGTATGAAGCCTGGCGCCAGCACGCGTTTGCCGGCGGCGCGTAATCCGCGCGCAACCGTTGTGCCAACCAAGGTTGGCAGCTACCAGAAGCCGGTCCCGGACCGCAGCCCGGTAGATCCACGCCATGCGTGGATGCCGTTCGCGCACTTTCGCCGTGCCAACCAAGGTTGGCAGCTACCCCAGAAGCCGGCCCCGGACCGCAGCCCGGTAGATCCACGCCATGCGTGGATGCCGTTCGCGCGCCTTCGCCGTGCCAACCAAGGTTGGCAGCTACCAGAAGCCGGCCCCGGACCGCAGCCCGGTAGATCCACGCCATGCGTGGATGCCGTTCACGCGCCTTCGCCGTGCCAACCAAGGTTGGCAGCTACCAGAAGCCGGTCACGGGTCGTGGCCCCCCGTAGATCCACGCCATGCGTGGATGGGGGTTCCGTACGCCGGTCAGAACGCGTTGATGCCGGTCAGTTCGCGGCCGATCACCAGCTGGTGCACGGTCTCGGTGCCTTCATAGGTGATCACCGATTCCAGGTTCAGCGCATGGCGGATCGCCACGTGTTCGGTGGTGATGCCGGCACCACCGAGCAGATCACGACACTCGCGGGCGATGTCGATGGCCATGCGGCAGTTGTTCCACTTGGCCAGGCTGACCTGCTGCGGCTGCAGCTGGCCGGCTTCCTTCAGGCGCCCCAGCTGCAGGGCCAGCAGCTGCGCGGTGGTGATGCGGCGGGCCATCTCGGCCAGCTTGATCTGCGCGCTCTGGGTGGCGGCCAGCGGGCGGCCGAACAGCACGCGCTCCTTGGCATAGCCCAGCGCTTCATCCAGGCAGGCAATCGCCGCCCCGATCGGACCCCAGCTGATGCCGAAGCGGGCCTGGGTCAGGCAGCCCAGCGGGCCCTTGAGCCCCTTCACGTTCGGCAGGCGATGGCTGTCGGGCACGCGCACGTCATCGAAGAACAGCGCGCCGGTCAGCGAGGCACGCAGGCTCATCTTGTGCTTGATCTCCTGTGCGGTGAAGCCGGGCATGCCCTTTTCCAGCACGAAACCCTGGATGCCATCCTCGGTCTGCGCCCAGACGATGGCCAGGTCGGCCACCGGGCCGCTGGTGATCCACATCTTGCTGCCATTGATGCGCCAGTCGCTGCCGTCGCGCACGGCGCGGGTCTTCATGCTGGCCGGGTCGGAGCCGCCATGCGCTTCGGTCAGGCCGAAGCAGCCGATCAGTTCGCCGCGCGCCATCGGCGGCAGCCACTGGCGGCGCTGTTCTTCGCTGCCATAGGCGAAGATCGGGTACATGCACAGCGAGCTCTGCACCGACACGAAGCTGCGCAGGCCCGAATCGCCGCGCTCCAGCTCCTGGCAGATCAGACCGTAGCTGACCGCGCCCAGGCCACCGCCGCCGTACTCGGCCGGCAGGGTCGGGCCGAGCAGGCCCAGCGCGGCGATGTCCGGCACCAGTTCCTGCGGGAAGCGGGCCTGATCGAAGGCATCGCCGATGATCGGCAGCACCCGCTGGTCGACGAAGCGGGCCACGCTGTCCTGCACCGCGCGCTCGTCCTCGCTGAGCAGGGAACGGACATCGAACAGGTCGTACGGATGCAAAGCCATGGCACTCACACGCAGTCAGGACATGGCCATTGTCGGTCATCCAGACGGGGTTGGTGCACGGGTAGAGGCCGACCTTGGTCGGCGCTGGTATTTCTGCAGGCGCCAACCAAGGTTGGCGGCTGCCGAAGCCACGTACGCTGCAATGCAGCAATCGCGACGTGAACATCGGCGATCTAGCTGGATCCGGCGCGGAACGGTACCCTGACACATTCAAACAACCGTTTCGCCGTGGCTGCACGCGCGATTCCCAGGCAACCGCCGGCGGCCTCCTGGCCGGCACTACCCACGAGTCATGCAATCGATGAGCGCTGAAGCCAACGCCCTGCCCCCGCGTGAAGTAATGGAATTCGACGTGGTGATCGTCGGTGCCGGTCCGGCCGGCCTGGCCACCGCGATCCGCCTGCGCCAGCGCGCGATCGACGCCGGTCGCGAACTGTCGGTGTGCGTGCTGGAAAAGGGCTCCGAGCCGGGCGCGCACATCCTGTCCGGGGCGGTGATGGACCCGCGTGCGCTGACCGAACTGTTCCCGGACTGGGCCGAGCGCGGCGCACCGCTGAAGCAGAAGGTCACCCGCGACGAGTTCCTGTTCCTGAATGAAACCGGCGCGCGCCGCACCCCGCATGCCTTCCTGCCGGAATGCTTCCACAACGAAGGCAACTACATCATCAGCCTGGGCGAGGTCACCCGCTGGCTGGCTCAGCAGGCCGAAGCACTGGAAGTGGCTATCTTCCCCGGCTTCCCGGCCGCCGAGGTGCTGTACGGCACCGACGGCGCGGTGATCGGCGTGGCCACCGGCGACATGGGCATCGAGAAGGATGGCAGCCCGGGCCCGGCCTTCGAGCGCGGCATGGCCCTGCATGCGAAGTACACCGTGTTCGCCGAAGGCGCGCGTGGCCACCTGGGCCGCCAGCTGATCGCCAACTACGCGCTGGACGCCGGCAAGGACCCGCAGGCCTATGGCATCGGCATCAAGGAACTGTGGCAGATCGATCCGGCAAAGCACGAGCCGGGCCTGGTGGTGCACGCCGCCGGCTGGCCGCTGGACAATGACACCTACGGCGGCGCGTTCCTGTACCACGCCGACGGCGGCAAGGTCGCCATCGGCTATGTGGTCGGCCTGGACTACAAGAACCCGTGGCTGAGCCCGTTCGAGGAATTCCAGCGCTTCAAGACCCACCCGGAGATCCGCAAGCACCTGGAGGGCGGCACCCGCATCGGCTACGGTGCCCGCGCGATCACCGCCGGTGGCCTGATGTCGCTGCCGAAGACGGTGTTCCCCGGCGGCGCGCTGGTGGGCTGCGAAGCCGGCTACCTCAACGTCAGCCGCATCAAGGGCAGCCACGCCGCCATCAAGACCGGCATGCTGTGCGCCGATGCCGCCTTCGATGCGATCGCCGCCGGCCGCCAGCACGATGAACTGAGTGCCTACCCGCAGGCATTCGAGGCCAGCTGGCTGCACGCCGAACTGCAGCTGGCCAAGAACTTCAAGCAGTGGTTCAAGAAGGGCCAGGCCGTGGCCACGGTGATGACCGGCATCGAGCAGTGGCTGCTGCCGAAGCTGGGCGTGCGCAACCCGCCGTGGACCCTGCGCCACAGCACGCCGGACCATGCCTGCCTGGAACCGGCGGCCAAGCACACGCGCATCGCCTACCCCAAGCCCGATGGCGTGCTGACCTTCGACCGCCTCAGCTCGGTGTTCCTGAGCAGCACCAACCACGAGGAAGACCAGCCCAGCCACCTGACGCTGAAGGATGCCAGCATCCCGGTGCAGGTGAACCTGGCCGAATACGCGGGCCCGGAAGCGCGTTACTGCCCGGCCGGCGTGTACGAATTCGTCGGCGATGCCGGCGAGCAGCGGCTGCAGATCAACGCGCAGAACTGCGTGCACTGCAAGACCTGCGACATCAAGGACCCGACCCAGAACATCGTCTGGGTGACTCCGCAGGGCGGCGGCGGCCCGAACTACTCGGGCATGTAAGCACGCGCGCTGCGACCGGGTGTCGCAGCGCCTGCCCGGTGCGTGGGCGCTATGCTGCGCCGATGCCTCCGATGATGACCCCCGTGCTGCTGGCTGCCCTCGCGCTGGCCAGCGGCTGCCAGCGCGCGCCGGCCCCATCCAGCCCGGAACAGGCCCGCCAGCAGGCGATGGCGCAGGCGTTCGAGATCTGCGCTGGCTGCCACACCACCACGGCCGGCGGCATTCACCGCTTCGGGCCGAACCTGCACGGCGTGCTCGGCCGCCGCGCCGGCAGCCTGCCCGATTACGGCTACTCGCCGGCCATGCGCCGCGCCGACATCACCTGGAGCGCCCAGACACTGGATGCGTTCCTGCAGTCACCGACCCGGATGGTGCCCGGCACGCGCATGTACAACGCCTTTCCCAGCCCGGAACGACGCGCGCTGGTGATCGCCTACCTGCAGCAGCTGCAGCAGCCGGCCGCTGCTGCCGATCATTGATCCAACGCCCGCAGCATCTGCTGCAGGTCATCGGCGAAGGCACGCAGTTCCGCATCCGGCCAGTCCTGCTGTGCACGCAGCGCCTCGATCAATGCCGTGGCATGGGTGACCCGCGCGGTGGCACCGATCGCGCCCAGCGCGCCGGCCTGGCGATGCAGCAGGCCGGCAACGGCATCGCGGTCACGGCGATCGATCGCATCGCGCAGGGCGGGCAGGTCCTGCGCACCGCTCTGCTGCAGGCTGTCGCACAGCTGCAGCGCCACCTGTGGGCCGAAGCGCTGTTCCAGCTGCGCGCGCAGCCCTTCATCGCCGCCGGCATCGGCCGGCGACGGGGCCGCCGCCGGCGCGGCCTGCAGCGGCACGGCCGGCAGCCAGCGCAGCAGGGCATGGCGCAGCGTGGCCAGCGTCAGCGGCTTGGCCAGCACATCGTCCATGCCGGCTTCGCGGCAGCGGCGGGTATCCTCGTCAAGCACGCTGGCGGTCAGTGCCAGCACCGGCAGCCGGGGCTGCCCGCTGCGGCCCTCGCGCTCGCGCAGCACGCGGGTAAAGGCAAAACCATCGAGCACCGGCATGCGGCAATCGGTGATGACCAGGTCGAACGGCTCGCTGGCCAACAGGTCCAGGGCCTGCTGGCCATCCTCCACCAGCACGTGCGGCACGCCCAGCTGCTGCAGCCGCCAGGCCATCATCGCCTGGTTGGTGGGGTGGTCTTCGGCCACCAGCACGCGGGCCTGCCGCAACGCGGCAGGCAGCAGCACCGACTGCGCCTGCTCGGCGGCCAGCAGTGCCACGTCTTCGCTGCGTGCCACGCCCAGCACCAGCATCACCTCCACGCGGGTCCCCTCGCCCAGGGCACTGTGCAGGGCCAGTTCGCCCCCCATCATGGTCACCAGCCGCTGGCAGATGCTCAGGCCCAGGCCGGTGCCGCCGAAATCGCGCTGCGTATAGGCGCCGGCCTGCTGGAACGGTTCGAACAGGCGTTCCATCTGTTCCGGTGCGATGCCCACACCGGTGTCCGATACGGTCAACCGCAGTGACTGCGTGCCCTGCTCGTGGTCTTCCTCCAGCACGTCCACCTGCAGCCGCACGCTGCCCTTGGGCGTGAACTTGATGGCGTTGCCCAGCAGGTTGAACACCACCTGGCGCAGGCGCACGCCATCCACTTCATGGGCCGCCGCCAGCTGCGGGTCGATATCGACCTGCAGGTCCAGGCCGCGCGTGCTGGCCTGGGCCGACAGCAGCCGCACCACGCCTTCCAGCAAGGGCCGCAGCTGCAGCGGTACCGGCTCCAGCCGCAATGCGCCGGCTTCGATGCGCGAGTAGTCCAGGATGTCATCGAGGATCTGCCGCAGCATCTCGGCCGAATCGCCGATGGTGCGCAGGATGCCCTGCTGGTGGCCATCGAGCGGGGAATGGGCCAGGACTTCCAGCATGCCCAGCACGCCGCCCATCGGCGTGCGGATTTCATGGCTCATGGTCGCCAGGAAGCGCGAACGTGCATCGGCGGCCTGTTCCGCCTCGACCTTGGCGGCCGCCAGGGCATCGGCCTGCTGGCGGGCGTCGGTGACATCAACCCAGTAGCCGCTCCAGGTCACCGCACCTGCTTCGGCTGCATAAGGGTGGGCCTGGGTGCGTACCCAGCGCGCCTGCTCGCCACCGGCCACGCGGAACTCGAAGGCCAGTGAATCAAAGCCGCGTGCCGCGCTGTCGATGGCCTGTTCCACTGCCGCCCGGTCACGCGGGTCGATGCGTGCCAGCAGGGCCTGCGCATCGTCCATTGCCTGCTGGCGGTCGATGCCGAACAGGCCGCGCGTGTCACCGGCAATGAAGGGAAAGCGCAGCACGCCCTCGGCATCACGGTGGGCCTGGTAGACGATCGCCGGCAGGTTCAGGGTGACATCGGCCAGGCGCTGTTCCACATGCCGGCGGTGGGCGACTTCGCGGCGCAGCCGCCAATGGCCCCAGGCGAACACCAGCAGGGCCGTGGCCAGCACCAGCAGCACGGGCAGCCCCCAGCCACGCGGGCGCCAGCTGAAGGGTTCCCGGGGCGGCGGCGCCTCCAGCCACGTGGCCCGCAGCGCATCGCGCTGCTGCGGGCTCTGCTGCGCCAGCAGACGGTCGAAGGTGGTGGCCAGTGCGGCATGGCGGCCATCCACGGCCAGTGCCAGCGCATCGTTGAAGCCGGCCGGCGCGGCAACCTGCAGGCGATGGGCGAAGCGTTCACGGATCAGCCGGTCCACGACCGCCAGGTTGCCAACCATCGCGTCGGCCTCACCGTCGGCCAGCCGTTCCAGCGCCTGTTCGAAGCTGCGCGCGGCCACCAGCCGCGCCTGCGGTGCCTGCCGCAGCACATAGCCGCGCACCCGCTGCGGGTCCGATACCAGTACCCGGCGCCCCTGCAGGTCGGCCAGGCCCAGCATCGGCGGACTGCCACGCCGGGTGACGATGACGTTGGGCACCGTGATGAACGGTTGGCTGAACACCCAGTCCGGCCCCAGGTAGGAGGCGTCGTTGGGAATGCCCATCAATGCATCGAGTTCGCCACGGCGCAGCTTCTCGCGCACGTCGAACCAGTCCACGCTGGCCTGCGGCCGCAGGTGCGCGCCGGCATCCTCCAGCAGCCGCAGGTAGCCGCTGACCAGCCCTGACGGCGCACCGTCCGCGCCGGTAAACGCCAGCGGCGCAGCATTGGGGGCGAAACCGATCCGCAGGGGCTGCCGCAGCACCTGGCGCTCGGCATCGCTGAGCGCGGCACCGGCCGGCGTGGACCAGCGCGGGACCGGCAGCCAGCGCGCGGCCAACGCATCCCGGCTGGACTGGCTCTGTGCCGCCAGTGCGCGATCGAACGCATCGGCCAGCAGCGGCCTGCCGGTGGCGATACCCAGGTGCAGGCGTTCCAGTGGCAGGTCGCTGGCCCGCATCAGTTCCAGGCGGGTCAGTGCCTGGGTGGCGATCAGGCGGTCAGCCACATAGGCATTGCCGATGAAGACGTCCGCCTTGTCGTCTTCAACCAGTTTCAAGGCCTGCAGCGTCGACGCCGCCACCTGCTGCCGTGCCCGCGGATACCGCGCCCGTACCTGGGGACCGGTAAGGAAATTCTGTTCGACCACCACGCGCAAGCCGTCAAGATCCGGATTCCGTGCGGCCTTCAGGTCACCGATGCGGCCGACAATGGCCAACGGCGACTGGACGTACGGCGCCGTATAGATCAGGCAACGGTTGCGCTCGCTGTTCTGCGACACATTCATCACCACGTCGATCTCGCCACGGCAGGCGGCATTGAGCACCTCGGCCCAGCTGTCCAGCCGCCGCAGGCGCAGCTGCAGCCCCAACCGATCTGCCAATTGCGACAGAATTTCCGGCCCCATGCCCTCCACGCGCTCCCCGCGCACCGCCTCGAACGGCGGCCAGCCGCTGTCGTAATAGCCGACAACGATGGTAGGGTGGGCCAGGAGGTATTCGCGCTGTGCACTGGTCAGGGGCAGCGGCCCGGCTGCCGGCTGGGCAGCGGCCGGCAGCACCAGGAAAGCCAGCAGCAGCAGCCAGGACAACGACCCGCTCCGCATTCGTCCAATCTCCCAGTAATGCCAGGAACGCAACCGTCGCGGGCCGGCCGAACCATACTAGTCCATGACTCTACGCATCATCATCGCCGACGATCATCCCGTGGTCCGCATCGGGACCCGTTCCGTGATCGAATCCAGCGGCGTAGGCCGGGTGGTGGCCGAAGCCGGCGACGCACAGGCCCTGATCCAGCTGCTGGCCAGCCAGCCCTGCGACCTGCTGGTCACCGACTATTCCATGCCCGGCAGCCCGCAGGCCGACGGCTTTGCGATGATCGGCATGATCCGCCGCCGCCACCCGGACCTGCCGATCGTGATGCTCAGCGTGTCGAGCAACCTGGCGATCCTGCGCATGGTGCGCGAGGCCGGCGTGCTGGGCCTGGTGGACAAGGGATCGTCGATGGACGAACTGCCCCAGGCGATCCAGAGCGTGCAGCGCGGCCAGTCCTACCTCAGCCGGACGCTGAAGGAGCGCGTGGACGCCGCCGGCAGCGAGCGCATCGCCGAGGAGGAAGGCCGGCCGTTGTCGCCACGCGAGGTGGAGGTGCTGCGCCTGCTGGGCACCGGGATGACGGTCAAGGAGATTTCGCTGCAGCTGCACAAGAGCGTGAGCACCATCAGCCGCCAGAAAGGCGATGCCATGCAGAAGCTGGGCCTGAAGGGCGACGCGGAACTGTTCGACTACCTGCGCGACGGCAAGCTGTAACGAAGCGGTAGTACAAGGGGCGGACCCGGCCCCTTCCCTGCGTGCCATGCCCCCGGCTGCCCCCGCCCTGCCCCGCCGGCTCCATGCCGCCGGCCATTTCGCCCGCACCCTGTCCTGGTCGTTCACCGATCTGGCGCTGGGCTATTACCTGCACGCCCGGTTGGGCCTGCCGGCGGCCCAGACCGGGCAACTGCTGTTTGTTTCGCTGGCCTACAGCGCCGTCCTGGACCTGCTGCTGGCCGCACTGTTCACCGCCGTGCGTGACCAGCGCCGCACCGCCCTGCGCCTGCAGCTGGCCGGGGGAGCAGGCACCGCGGCCAGCGCCTGCCTGCTGTTCCACCCCGCCCTGGCCAGCGGTGGCGAAGAGCGCCTGGCCTGGTTGCTGGCAGCATCGCTGTTGTTCCGCACCTGCTATGCCGTATTCGATGTCGCGCAGAACGCACTGACCTCGCTGCTGCCGGCCGACGACGCCGATGCCGAGCGCTACGTGACCAACCGGGCACGGGTCGTGCCGGCGTCCAAGCTGTGCATCGCGGCCGCCCTGTTTGCCGTGGTGGGCGATGCCGGGCCCGCACAGGCCGGCAACGAGTGGCGGATCAGCCTGGCGATCGGCGCACTGGTGCTGCTGGCAGCGGTTCCGCTGGCCTGCTGGCGCGCACCGCCACTGGCCATGGCCCGCGCGCATGGCCGCAGCGTCGCCCTGCCGATGGCCGCGCTGGGGCCGGTGCTGGTGGCCATCGCCGCCGAGACTGCGCTGACCGGCCTGGCCGGGCGTGTGTTCCCGTTCATCGCCAACGGCGCTGCGCTGACCTTCGCGATGGTCGCCGGCATGGTGCTGGCCCCGTGGATCACCACCGGCATGCAACGGTCGCTGGGCAGCGAACTGCGCACCATCATCGTGCAGACCGTGGCCGGCTGGGGCTGCGTCGGCCTGCTGCTGGCGCAGCCACCGGCCGCGCTGGCGATCACCTGCGCGGCCGGGTACGGGGTGTGCCTGGCCGGGGTCGGGCTGATCCTGTGGCGACGCACGGCGCTGATCGCCCGCCATCACGCCGCGCGGACCGGGCGCCATGACGACCTGACCTGCTTTGCGCTGCTGACCGGCACCATGAAGCTGTCCATTGCGCTGTCCTCGCTGCTGCTGGGGCAGGTGCTGGCCGCCGCCGAGGCCCGTCATGCCGGCGCACTGGACACGGTGCTGCTGCTCACCATCAGCGGCGGCATGCTGTCCATCGCCGCACTGGCACTGGACGCGCGGCGGGGGCAGGCGCGCGCGCCGTGGCTGCCCGGGGGACGGCCATGAGCGTTGCTTCCCCGCCCATCAGCGCCACGCGCCGCCCGCTGATCACCCTGGACACCGACCACAAGCGGATCATCTGGCTGCTGCGCACGCTGGGACCGACCCCGCGCATCACCATCGCCCAGCAGCTGGGCATGCACAACGGCGCGCTGACCCGGTTGACCCGCGAGCTGCTGATGCTGGACGTGGTGGAAGAACGCGGCCAGGTGCTGGCCGGCCAGCGCGGGCGTCCCTCGGTGCCACTGGCGCTGTCGGGCAAGGCCGGCTACGCCGCCGGCGCCACGGTGCACCCGGGCTGGCTGGAAATCGCCCTGGTCGATTTCGCCGGCCACATCGTCACCCGCGATGTGATGGCGTTCGACAGCCCGGACCCGAACGACTTCGTGCATGCGGTGGACCAGCGCCTGCGCGTACTGGCCACGCAGAGCGGGCTGATGCGCTCGCGCTTCCTCGGCCTGGGCGTTGCCGTGCCGGGCCCGGCAGTGCAGACCGGTCCTTCGCGCCGGCACACCGTGGACTGGCTGCATGGCTGGCGCGAGATCGACAACGACCATTTCTACGAGGACTACTTCGGCTTCCCGGTATGGGTGGAAAACGATGCCACCCTGGCCGCACTGGCCGAGTACTACGACAGCGGCCTGATCGGCGAGTGTGCCTCGGCCCTGCTGCTGTACCTGGGCCACGGCGTGGGCGGCGGGGTGATCCACCGCCGCGACGTGATGCGCGGTGAATTCGGCAATGCCGGCGATATCGGCCGCCTGTTCCGCATGGCCGCCCCGCGCCCATCCGGCATCGACCTGCTGGCCACCCTGCGTGAAGCCGGCGCGGACATCCATTCGCTGTTCGATCTGGAACACCACCTGGACCGCCATGCCGAGGTGGTCCAGGCGTGGGCCGCGCGCGCCGGCGAGCAGCTGGGGTTTGCCGCCAACACCGGCGTGGCCTGGCTGGACCCGGGTGCGGTGATCCTGTCCGGTTCGCTGCCACGGCCGGTGCTGGAAGCCGTCGGCCAGCACCTGCAGCCGGCGCGCTGGAGCAGTGCGCTGGACATCCTGCGCCACCCGGTGGTGCATGTTTCGCGGCTGGGCGGCTCAGCGGTGGCCGTCGGTGCCGCCCTGCTGCCGATCCACCAGCTGGGCGCGGACGGGATCGGGTAGGCCGCCCGCACCGTGCAGGATCTGGCGGGCCGCCGGCTTTAATTGTTTATTTCCGCAGAAGTAAACAATTCCGTCACGAACGGGGCCTACCGTGCGCCGTCAGCCCCTTCCACCCTCCGTACGGTAGCCCTCCCGATGAACATGAACCGCCTGGTGCTGGGGATCTCCCTGGCGCTCGCCTCCCTGCATGGCGCGGCCGCCGCCGCCGCAGAAGCCCCGGCCGCCGCGCCGGCCTCGTCCCGCCAGGACGCCAAGGGCAGCAGCGATGCCGCCACCCTGGACACCGTGGTCGTCACCGGCGCCGCACGCACCCAGCGCCGCTTCGATGCCTCCTACGCGGTCAACTCGCTGACCCGCGAGGACGTGCAGAAGCTGGCCCCGAAGAGCTATGCCGACCTGCTCGGCAGCGTGCCCGGCATCCACGTGGAAGCCACCGGCGGCGAAGTGCAGAACATCACCCGCCTGCGCGGTATCCCCACCGACCGCGGCTTCATCGCCTTCCAGCAGGATGGCCTGCCGCTGTACCACGAGCTGGACGGCAACTTCTTCAACTCCGGCGATGGCATGAACCGCATCGACGTGATGAACCAGCGCGTGGAAGTGGTGCGCGGTGGCCCGGCGCCGATCTATGCCAGCAGCGGCGGTGCGATCGTCAACAACATCCTGGCCGAAGGCTCCGAACAGACCCAGGGCAAGGCGCAGGTGACGGTGGGCGACACCGGCCTGTACCGCGGCGAGATGTACCAGTCCGGCGCACTGGGCAAGGACACCTTCTACGCGGTCGGCGGCTTCCTGCGCGAACACGACGGCTACCGCGACAACGGCTTCCCCAATGACAAGGGCGGGCAGATCCGCGGCAACATCAAGCACTACTTCGACGACACCAGCTGGTTCAAGGTCAGCGGCACCTTCGTCGATGACCACAACACGTTCTACCTGCCGATTCCGGTGGCCGACCCGCGTAACCCGAACGTGTCGCTGGACCCGTACATCAACTACTTCACCGGCACCCTCAATTCGCCCGCGCTGCGCAGCGTGAACCTGAAGTACCTCGACGGCGCCGGTGCGCTGCAGAGCATGAACCGCGACCTGGCCGATGGCCGCCACATGCGTTTCGGCAACGTCGGCTTCCAGTACGAGAACAGCGCCAGCGACTGGACCATCTCGTTCAAGTCCGGCTACACCAAGGGCCGCAACACCTTCGATGCGCTGTACTCGACCACCAACCCGGTCGATGGCACCACCTTTGCCAACAGCTACCTCAATGCAGCGCGCGCCGCCTTCGGTCCGGGCGTGGCAAGGATGGGCTACGCACTGGCCGGAAGCAACGGTGCGTCGGTATACAACCCCAATACCGATTCCGGGCTGGTGATGTCGGCGCAGTACCGCGCGGCCGATTCGGATTTCTATTCCGGCCAGGCCGACCTGAGCGCCACGCGCCTGTTCGAAACGGGCATGGGCACCCATGACCTCAACGTGGGCGTGTACACCGCCTTCTTCGGCAGCACCGCGCTGAACGTCTACCAGGACATGCTGCTGCAGGTGCGTGGCAAGCCGGACCTGCTGGACCTGGTGGCCTACGATGCCAACGGCAATCCGCTGGGCTATGTCACCGACAAGGGCACCCTGCGCTACACCACCACGCTCAACCGCGGCGAAGTGGATGCACGCATGTTCGCCGTGTACGCCAACGACACCTGGACGATCACCGACCGCCTGAAGATCGACGCCGGCATCCGCCATGAGCGCTACCACTACCAGGGCTATGCCGAGCAGACCGCGCAGGCCAACCTGGGCGATCCGACCACGCTGGCCGACAACACCACGCGCCGCTTCACCGGCGTGGTGCAGAACCACGAACTGAGCCCGAAGGCGACCAACTGGACGATCGGCGCCAACTACGACCTGACCAGCGCGATCGGTGCCTATGCACGCGCCTCGCACATGGAGGTGGTGCCCAACTCCTCGGTGGCACGCAGCATCGACCCAACCATCGTCACCACCAAGCTGGACCAGTACGAGCTGGGCCTGAAGGCCGCCTACGGCCGCTCCTACCTGTACCTGACCGCGTTCTACACCAAGTTCGATCCGCTCAATGCTTCGTTCGTGGCGTTCAACCCGGTCACCGGCCGCAACGACCAGTCGGTGCCGTTCATCGGCACCGCCGTGTCCAAGGGTGTCGAGCTGGATGGCATGTTCCGCGCCACCGACTGGTTCAGCGTGTCCGGTGCGGTCACCGCCAGCGACCCGCAGTACAAGGACCTGCAGAATGATTCCGGTGCCGACCCGGCAGCGGTCAACGGCAAGCAGATCGTGCGCGAGCCGAAGCTGTACGGCAACCTGCGCCCGAGCGTGAACTTCACCGTGGGCGACAACGCATTCGAGACCTGGCTGCGTTACGACTTCGTCGGCAAGTCCTACGTCGACCTGTTCAACCAGACCGCGCTGCCGGCCTACCAGACCCTGGGCCTGGGCGTGTCCTGGAAGCGCGGCAACTGGGGTGCGCAGCTGGTGGGCGACAACCTGACCAACGAAAAGGGCCTGACCGAAGGCAACACCCGCACCGATGCGCTGGCCGGCCAGGGGTCGGCCGAAGCCATCTACGGGCGCCCGCTGTTCGGCCGCAACTTCCGCCTGATGGTCAGCCGGAGCTGGTGATGCGGGTACCTGTGGCAACGATGCTCGCGCTGCTGCTGGGCAGCGCGCTTTCGCTGCAGGCCACCGCCCAGGACCGCAGCAGTGCGGCCCTGGCCGGGCGCCTGTTCCCCACGCTGCTGCAGCTGCAGCCGGACACGCTGCCGGCCGCCGCACGCGGGGTGCTGGCCCAGCGCCGGCAGCAGCTGGCCCGGTGTGGGCAGCAGGTGGCGTGCACGCTGGAGGCGGCCGCGTGGACACCGGCGCAGATCGACACGCTGGCGTCGGCTGCACCGGACCGCAGCGCGGCCATCGGCCGCGAACTGCGTGGCCTGAACGGCATCCTGGCGGTGTATGGGCATGGCGAGGCACCGCGCTATGCCGCCATCGACGGGCCCACGGGCACCGCCGGCAGCCCCCGGCTGGCGCAGGACGTGCTGGCCGCCGTGCAGATGAGCGATGTCGACCAGCAGGCTGCGTACACCGCGCTGGACCGCAGCATCGCGCTGGCCGTGGGCCTGCTCGATGCCAACGACCGGCTGGATGCGATCCGCTTCGAACCGATCAGCGAAGGGACGAACGCAGCCGCGTTCGCCCGTGCCCGCGGGCTGGACTGGAAGGCCTGCCGCTACACCGCGATCATCGTGCTCGGCCAGGGCCCGGATGAACTGACCACGCCGATCAGCGCGGGCAGCAAGCTGCGTCTGAAGGCGGCGGCGCAACGTTACCTCGCCGGTGATGCGCCCTACCTGATCGTGTCCGGTGGCGCGGTGCACCCGCGCGGTACGCGCAGCGTGGAAGCCCTGCAGATGCGGCAGGCGCTGATCGAGCGCTTCGGCATTCCCGAGGCGTCCATCCTGATCGAGCCCTACGCACGCCACACCACCACCAACCTGCGCAATGCCTCGCGCCTGCTGGCAGCGCTGCAGGCGCCGTCGCAGCAACCGGCACTGGTGGTCAGCAGCCCGGCGCACATCGATTCGGTGGCCAGTGCGCAGTTCAGCGAACGCAACCGCAGCGAGCTGGGCTATCTGCCGGGCACGGTGGGCGAGCGCGTGTCGCCCTATGCGATCCGCTTCGTACCGGCCGCGGCATCGCTGCGTATCGACCCGGCCGATCCGCTCGATCCCTGAGCGCGCCGGCGGCTCAGGCGTCGCCGCCGGCCTTGTGCGCGTGGCGGCGGCGCCAGGCGGCCGGTGTCACCCCGAACCGGCGCAGGAACGCCAGGCGCAGCGTATCCACGCTGGCGAAGGCCACGGCGGTGGCCACCTGCTTGGGGGCCTGCCCGGCCTCCAGCAGGTCGCGGGCCTGCTCCACGCGCAGCCGCTCCAGCCACGCCATCGGCGTGCTGGCCATTTCGGCCTGGAACACCCGCGCGAAACTGCGCGCGGACATGCCCGCCTGTGCGGCCAGGCTGGCCACGCTGTGCCGCTCATGCAGGCGCGTGGCCAGCCAGCGCTGCAGCTCCTGCAGGGCCGCACGGGGGGCCTGCGGGGCATCATCACCACGGGCGAACTGGCGTTGGCCCCCCTCGCGGCGGAAGAACAGCACCAGGTCATCGGCCACGGTGCGCGCGACGTCACGGCCCAGGTCCTCCTCCACCAGGGCCAGCGCCAGGTCCATGCCAGCGGTGACCCCGGCCGAGGTGCGCAGGCCACGGTCGGCCACGTAGATCGCATCGGCCTCCACCTGCACGGCCGGATGGCGCGCGGCCAGCTGCGCCGCATAGGCCCAGTGCGTGGTCAACCGGCACGGCTGGTCGAGCAGGCCCGCCTCACCCAGCGCGAACGCGCCGGTACAGACCGCACCATGGCGGCGCGCACGTGATGCCTGCTGCGCCAGCCAGCGCGCGGTACGGCCGTCCAGCGGCCGTTGCGCATGGTCGGGGCCACCGGCCACCAGCAGGGTATCCAGCGGCGCGCCCTCGGCATCGAGCACGCTGTGCTGGGCCAGCAGCTCGACGCCGGCCGAACTGCGCACCGGCCCACGGCCCGGCCCGACCACCGACAACGCGTAGTCCACGCGGCCACGGACCCGGTTGGCCTGGGCGAACACATCCAGCGGGCCGGCCACATCCAGCAGTTGGAAGCCCGGCAGGGCCAGCAGGTGGACTGCGCGGGGTGGGGGCGGAGAGGGGGTGCGCATTCTGGCAGTCTAGCGCGTATCACGATGAATCCCGCCATGCCCCTCCGGGCCCAGCATGGGGCTCCCCTCACCGGAGTGCCCCCATGTCCCTCGCCTTCGACAACGTCAGCGTCCCCGACAGCGCCCTGGCCCGGCAGATCACCGAACTGGTCCGCGATACCGCCTCGCCCCTGCTGTTCCATCACTCCAGCCGCGTGTACTGGTTCGGCGCGCTGGCCGGCCAGCGCCGGCAGCTGAACTTCGACCGCGAACTGCTGTATGCCGGCGCGATGTTCCATGACATGGGCCTGGTGCCGGCCCACCGCTCACCCGACCAGCGCTTCGAAGTGGACGGCGCCAACGTCGCGCGGGACTTCCTGCGTGCGCGTGGCATCGATGAAGCCGACATCACCCTGGTCTGGAACGCGATCGCCCTGCACACCACGCCGGGCATTCCCGAGCACATGCACCCGGTGGTGGCACTGGTGACCGCCGGCGTGGAAATGGACGTGCTGGGCCTGACCCATGCCGAGTACCCGGCGGCGCAGCGCGAGGCGATCGTCTCGCTGCACCCGCGCGGCCCGGATTTCAAGGAGCAGATCCTCCAGGCCTTCCACGATGGCATCTGCCACAAGCCCCACACCACCTTCGGCAACGTCAAGGCCGATGTGCTGGCCGACAAGGACCCGCACTTCCACCGTGGCAACTTCTGCAGCGTGATCCGCGGTTCCGCCTGGGCATAGGCGCTGCCCGGCAGCGCCACGGCCCGGCCTTGGCGCTACCGGGATGCGTCGCCGACATCGCCGGCACTGTCACAGGTGCGTGCCGGCGGGCACAGCCGATCCAGCAGGGCCAGGGTGACGCCATTGCTCCAGCCGAAGCCGTCCTGCAGCGGGTACTCACCCCCGCCCCCGCCCGTGGCCGATCCGTCCACGACGTACTTCTCCACCAGCTTGCCGTCGCGGTCGTACACCGCCTGCACCGTGCGCAGGAAACGCACGCCGATCTGCCGCGCCAGGCCCTGCTGGCCGTAGCGCTGCAGCCCCTCCACGGCAATCCACTGCAGCGGTGCCCAGCCATTGGGCGCATCCCACTGCTGGCCGGTGTTGACCGTGGTGGTCAGCAGGCCACCAGAGCGCAGCAGCTGTGCCCGCACCGCACCGGCCGTGGCGCGCGCCTGCGGGCGGCGGGCCACCTGCAACCACAGCGGATACAGCGCCGCCGCGGTCAGTGCTGGCCGCAGCTGGCCGCTGTCGCGGTCCAGATCGCCGTACCAGCCGTTGTGGCTGTCCCACAGCACGCGGTTGATCGCCTGCCGGCGCGCCTGTGCCAGCGCATCGAAGCGACGGGCCTGCGCCGTCTGGCCATCGGCGCGGCTGGCACGCGCCAGGGTGGTTTCCAGGTGGTACAGCAGGCTGTTCAGATCCACCGGCACGATCGCGGTGGTGTGGATGCTCGACAGTGCAGATGGATCGGCCAGCCAGCGCGAACTGAAATCCCAGCCCGATTCGGCACCGGCGCGCAGATCGCGATAGACCTGCGCGGGTGCACGTTGCGGTGCCTGCGCGGCAGTGGCCAGGTCATCGGTCCACGATTCGGTGCGCGGTACCGCGCGCGCGTCCCAGTAGCGGTTGAGCAGACTGCCATCGGCCAGCCGCACCACACGCTCGCTGGCGGCACCCGGCGCCAGCCCCTGCGCACCGCGCATCCAGAACGCATGCTCGGTCTGCAGCGGTGGCAGGTAGCGGCGGTAGGCGGCATCGCCTTCGTGGGTCGCCAGCAGGTCCACCATCAGGCTGAAGAACGGCGGCTGCGAACGGCTGAGGTAGTAGCTGCGGTTGCCGTTGGGGATGTGTCCGTAGGCGTCCAGCTGCCAGGCGAAGTTGTCGACCATGTCGCGCACCTGCTGCCAGCGGCCACTGGAGGCCAGGCCGAGCAGGGTGAAATAGCTGTCCCAGTAATACACCTCGCGGAAGCGCCCGCCCGGCACCACGTAGGGGTGTGGCAGCGGCAGCAGCGAGCCGTGCGCGGGAACATCCTCGCTGTGCCGGGTCAGCACCGGCCACAGGCCATCGATGTGCGCGCGCAGTGTCTGCCCGGCCGGCGGCACGTAGGCGACCGTCGCGGCCGGCAGTGTGAAGTGCGTGGCGACGAACTGCGGCAGGGCCTCGCCCGCGCCGGCCTGCGCCTGCTGCCAGGCCTGCAGCACCGATGCCGGCGCCGCGTTGGGCACGGCATCGGCGAAGGTCTTCTGGTCCTTGAACAGATGCGCGCCCTGCACCTGCTGGAACAGGGGCTGCAACTGCTGGTCCGGTGGTGCGGGAACCTCCGCCGCCGCAGTCGCGGTGGCCAGCAGCAGGCAGGTCAACAACCGGGTCGGATGCATCGGGTGGCTCTCGTGGGTGCGCTGGCCACACCATAGACGCCCCTGCGTGCAGAAGGGCTGCAAGCGCGCTGCACCGGGCCACGCCGAACCTGCCGCAGCGTGCGCGAACAGTGCAGAATGTGCAGGAAAAATTATCTCAAAACAACGACTTGCCTGTTATCGCAACGCGTTCACGTCTTGCATACTCTGCCGTTCCGGGCGACCGGGGAGGAGACGAATTGAACACGTATGGGCATCAGCGACGAGCTATGGAGACGGATTGAAGTACTGATTCCGCCGCCCTTGAGAACACAGGACAAGCCCTATGTCCGCCGCCAGGGGGGCGGGCGCAAATCGCGCAACCAACGTGCAGTGTTCGATGCGGTGCTGCATGTGCTGCGCACGCGCTGCGCCTGGCAGGCACTGCCCAGCGAACTGGGCAGCGTCAGCACCACGCACCGCCACTTCAAGCGCTGGGAGAAGGACGGCTTGTTCGACGCGATCTGGGCCCAGGGCCTGGCCGAGCACCCCGAACTGCGTGGCGTGCACTGGCAGTGCGAACCCCACAGCAGCAATGGCGCGGTACGTTGGCGCCCGGTCAGTGGGGCGCCGCGCGGGCGCCCGCGCAAGGGGGTGCGCGATGAGCGCGCGCGCTCCGTGGTGGCCGGCAAGGGGGATACGTCCATCGCACTGGTCAGCGCCCTGCAGCGGTTTATTTCGAGACAGGGATGAGTTCAAGGCGCCGCTGCCGCAGACGTTAACCCCGGGGATCATCGACACCCGCCAGCAAGGAGCTGCATGAACTTCCTCACGTCCACCAAGGTCGGCACGCGCCTGGCCCTGGGCTTCGGCCTGCTGCTGCTGATGCTGGCCCTGTCGTCCGCGCTTTCGCTCTACCAGCTGCACGTGGTCAACCGGCACGTGCAGGACATCACCCAGCTGCAGAACCACAAGACCCAGCTGTTCTGGCAGCTGCGCAGTCTCAACCTGCAGACCGAGCAGACCACCCGCGACCTGCTGCTGGCCGCACCGGAACAGCGCGATGGGTTGCTGGAAAAGGCTGCAGGACTGCGCAAGGACTACCAGCAGGTGCGCGATGAACTGGCCAGCCTGCGCTTCGATGCCCGTGGCGAGGTGGTGATGAAGGCGATCGCCGGCACCGATGCGGCTGCGCATGCCGCCAACTCGCGCATCCGCGCGCTGGTCCACGATGGCGACATCGCGCAGGCCACGGCCCTGCTGCATGGCGAAGCCGGCCCGTTCTTCGCCGCACGCGGCGCCGCCATCCAGGCCGGCATCGACCTGCAGCGCTCCAACACCGCCATTTCCAGCGAAGGCATCGATGCGGCGGTCAGCCTGGCCAACCGCGTGCTGCTCGCCTTCGGTGCGCTGGCGGCCATCGCCGGCCTGCTGCTGGCCTGGCTGATAACCCGCAGCCTGACCGGGCCGCTGGGCCGCGCCACCGCCGTGGCCGATGCGATCGCCCAGGGCCGCCTGGACAACAGCATTCCACCACAGCCCGGCGATGAAACCGGCCGCCTGCTGACCAGCATGCGCCACATGCAGGAACAGCTGCATGCGGTGCTGCGCGCGCAGTCGGCCATGCACCGCGAGCACGACGCCGGCCGCATCAGCCATCGCATGGATGAAGCGGCCTTCCCCGGCGCATTCGGGCAGATGGTGCGCGACACCAATGCGCTGGTGGATTCCCACCTGCAGCTGCTCGCCCGCGTGTCGGCGCTGATGGGCCGCTATGCGATCGGTGACCTGTCCGATGACATGGACGTGCTGCCGGAAGAAAAAGCGGTCATCACCGAATCCATGGCCACGGTCAAGCGCAACCTCGGGGCGGTCAACCAGGAAATCAGCCGCCTGGCCGGTGCCGCCGCACAGGGTGATTTCTCGCAGCGGGGCGACGCCACTGCCTTCCAGCATGCATTCGGCACCATGGTCGCGCGCCTGAACCAGCTCATGGCGACCGCCGACGACAACCTGGCCACCCTGTCCACCACGCTGCAGGCCATCGCTGCCGGTGACCTGACCGTGCGCATGGACGGCGAGTTCCACGGCGTGTTC
This sequence comes from Stenotrophomonas sp. 24(2023), assembly GCF_030913365.1. Lineage (NCBI taxonomy): Bacteria > Pseudomonadati > Pseudomonadota > Gammaproteobacteria > Lysobacterales > Lysobacteraceae > Stenotrophomonas > Stenotrophomonas sp. 24(2023). The sequence continues at coordinate 2,072,540 of NZ_CP133160.1, read as the reverse complement.
GCCACCATGCGCGACGATGCCAACAGCACCGTCGCCCAGCTGACCCGTATCGTCTCGCGCATCCAGCACTCCAGCCTGGCCATCAATGCCGCCGCCAGCGAGATCGCCACCGGCAACAACGACCTGTCGCGGCGTACCGAGCAGCAGGCCGCGAACCTGGAGGAAACCGCCGCCTCGATCGAGGAGCTGACCTCCACCGTGCGCCACAATGCCGACCACGCGCGGCAGGCCAACCAGCTGTCGATCGGCGCGGCAGCGGTCGCGGGCGAGGGCGGCCAGGTCGTCGGCCAGGTGGTGGCGACGATGGCGCAGATCCAGGGCGCATCACACCGCATCGCCGACATCATCTCGGTCATCGACGGCATCGCGTTCCAGACCAACATCCTGGCGCTCAACGCCGCCGTCGAGGCCGCGCGTGCCGGCGAACAGGGCCGCGGCTTTGCCGTGGTCGCCGCCGAAGTGCGTGCGCTGGCCCAGCGCAGCGCCACGGCCGCCAAGGAGATCAAGGACCTCATCAACGATTCCACCAGCAAGGTCGAAACCGGTTCGGCACTGGCACAGCAGGCCGGTCGCACCATGGAGGAACTGGTGGAATCGGTGCAGCGCGTGACCGGCATCATGGCCGAGATTTCCGCGGCCTCCTCCGAGCAGGCCGCCGGCATCGAGCAGGTCAGCCAGACCGTGATGCAGATGGATGAAACCACCCAGCAGAATGCCGCGCTGGTGGAAGAAGCCTCCGCTGCCGCCTCGGCGATGGAATCGCAGGCGCGTGACCTGGCCCAGGCCGTGTCGGTGTTCCGCATCGCCGAGGCCGAGCGCGGCACGCCCACCGTGCGCCCCGCCCTGAGCCTGGTGCACTGAGCAACCGCCGCCCCGCCACCGGGACCTGGGCAGGGCGCCCGGTGGCGGGGTGTCAGCGGGACGCCGTCGGCTGCAACGCGTCCAGCACCCGGCAATCGGCCATGCGGCCGCCGGGGCAGTTACCGATCATCCGCTGCAGTTCCTCCTGCAATGCCTGCAGATCACGGATGCGGCGGCTGATGTCGGCGATGTGCAGGCGCACCACCTCGTCCACCTCGCGGCAGGCGTGTTCGCGCTGTTCGCTGAAGGCGATCAGTTCACGCACCTGTTCGATGGAGAACCCCAGTTCGCGCGCGCGGCGCACGAATGCCAGGCGGCGCTGGTCACCCACGTCGTAGCAGCGGTAATTGCCCTGCGAACGCAGCGGTGCCCGCAGCAGGCCGATCTTTTCGTAGTAGCGGATGGTTTCGGCCTTGGTGCCGGTCTGCCGGGCCAGCTGGCCGATGCTGAAGGAGGTGGACATGGCTTGACCTTGTAGGGGCTACAAGGTTGATAAAGGCGCCTGTTCCCCCTTTCAAGGCCGGGCCGGCCCCGGATGTGCCATGGACCACTGCTGCAGCCACAAACGTTCGGAACTGGAAGCGCTGGCCCTGCACGGGGCGCAGCGGCGCGTGCTGGTCGCCGTGCTGGTCATCAACCTGGCGATGTTCTTCATCGAGTTCGGCGCCGGGCTGGTGGCCCGCTCCAGCGCCCTGCAGGCCGACGCGGTGGACATGCTGGGCGATGCCATCGTCTACGGCCTGAGCCTGTGGGCGGTGAACCGCGGCGCACGCTGGGAGGCCGGCGCCGCGCTGGCCAAGGGCCTGATGATCCTGGCCTTCTTCGTCTTCATCGCGGTGGAAGTGGCGTATCGCGTGGTCAACGGGGTGCCGCCGGCGAGCGGGCTGATGCTGCTGTTCGGCGGCATCGCGCTGGTGGCCAACCTGGCCTGCCTGGCCCTGCTGTGGCGCTTCCGCGCACTGAACCTCAACATGAAGAGCACCTTCGAATGCTCGCGCAACGATGTGCTGGCCAACCTCGGCGTGCTGCTGGCCGGGGCCGGGGTGGCCCTGAGCGGGCGCGGCTGGCCGGACATCGTGGTCGGGGCGATCATCGCGCTGCTGTTCCTGGCCTCGGCCGTGCGGGTGATCGGCGAAGCGTGGCCGGCCTGGCGGCGGGCCGCCGCGCAGCCGCGCGCTTGACCTCAACAATGGTTGAGGCCGTAAACAGGACGGCCAGTGGGCGACCACCGGCTTTTCCCGTGAACGGAGCAGCATTGCATGGACATCATGATCATCGGCGCCAGCCGCGGGCTTGGCCGCGCGCTTGGCGAAGGCCTGTGCAAGCCCGGCGACACCCTGACCGGCGTGTCGCGCACCCGCCCGGCGCACCTCACCGCCGCCCGTGGCACGACGGTGCACTGGATCGAGGCCGACCTGTCACAGCCACAGGCCGCCGCCGCGCGGATCGATGCACAGGCACCGCCGGTGCTGGACGTGCTGGTCTGCAACCTCGGCATCTGGGAAGCGCAGGCCTTCAGCGATGCGTACGACTTCCTGGCCAGCCCGGACGAGGAACTGGCGCGCCTGGTGGACACCAACCTCACCGCACTGCTCCTGCTGCTGCGCCGGTTGCTGCCGCGGCTGCTGCGCAGCCGCCAGCCGCGCCTGGTCCTCACCGGCTCGACCTCGGCGCTGCGCCGCAGTGGTCGTCCGGAGGTGGCCTTCGGTGCCACCAAGGCCGCCCTGGACGGCATCGCCGATGCGCTGCGCGAACAGTTCCGCGCACAGCGCCTGGCGGTCACCACGCTGCACCTGGGCTATCTCAATACCGACGATGGCCTGCAGGTGCCACGTGAGGTGGCCGCCGCGCGCGGCGCCGGCACGCGGGTACCCGTGCACGACGTGGTGGCGGTGCTGCGCAGCCTGCTGTCGCTGTCCGATGCCAGCTTCGTGCGTGAACTGGTGATGCCCGCCATTGCCGATCCGCATTTCTGAGCCCGGCACGGCAGTGCCATGGCCCGGGCGGTACCATGGTCGCCCTTCCACCTGCCGCCATGCCGCTGCGCACCGCCCCATGTCCGTTTCCTCCCACCGCGTGCAGGGCCTGAACAACGATTCGGTGGCCGCTGACTGGCCACCGATCACCGCTGCGGAACTGGCCGGGCTGCAGGCGGACTACCCCCAGCTGGCCGGTAACTGCCGGCTGCTCTGGCACAGCCCGCGCCCGCTGTCGGCCGCTGCCATCGTCGAAGCGGCGGCGGGCCGTGTCTTCATCAAGCGCCACCACCAGCGGGTGCGCAGCGTGCAGACGCTGGGCGAAGAGCATCGCTTCATCGCCCACCTCGGCGCACAGGGCCTGCCAGTGGTGCGGGTGCTGCACGACGCGCATGGCGCCAGCGCCGTGGCCCACGGCGAATGGACCTACGAACTGCATGCGCTGGGCGAAGGCCACGACGTCTACCGCGATGCCCATTCGTGGACGCTGGTGGGCGACGTGGCGCAGGCACGCGAAGCCGGCCGCATGCTGGCCCGGCTACACCAGGCCGCTGCGGGCTACGACGCGCCACAGCGCACGACGCACATCCTGGTGGCGCGTGATGCGCTGATCCGCAGCGCCGACCCGCTGGCCCTGCTCGCCGCCAGCCTGCCCGCGCGCCCCGGCCTGGCCCGCTATCTGGCGCGCCAGCCCTGGCAGCAGCAGCTGCAGCGCACGGTGCTGCCCTGGCATGCCGCACTGGGTACACGCCTGCAGGCCGAACCCACGCTGTGGGCGCACAACGACTGGCACGTCTCCAACCTGCTGTGGCGACAGGACGGCGCAGTGCCCCAGGTGCAGACGGTGTTTGATTTCGGCCTGGCCTCGCCCACCAGCGCGCTGTTCGACCTGGCCACGGCCATCGAGCGCAACGCCATTGCCTGGCTGGAACTGGAGCGTGGCGATCAGGCCGTGCGCACGGACATTGCGCTGGCACTGGTCGAGGGCTACCAGCAGGTGCTGCCGCTGGCGCCGGAACGCGTGGCCCTACTGGCCGACCTGTTGCCGGTGGTCCATTTCGACTTCGCACTGTCCGAAGTGGAGTACTTCGAGGGCGTCACCGGCTCGACCGCCAATGCCGACGTGGCCTACCACACCTTCCTGCTGGGCCATGCGCAGTGGTTCGCGGGGGAGATCGGGCAGCGGCTGCTGGCCGCGCTGCGCGGGGCTGGCTGAACGCTTCAGAGGAGCATCCACGCATGGCGTGGATCTACGGGATGGGCGTTCATCCGCGCAGGGTGTGGATCTACAGGCCGCCGGCCGCCGGGGTGCGGCTCGCAAATCCGTACCATTTGTAGTGAAATGGTCACCGAAGCGGGGGTGCCTGGGTCTGCCAGGCTGAGAGAGTCCCTTGGAACCTGATCCGGTTTGCACCGGCGTAGGGAGCTTTGAGCAGTGGGCACACCGCCACCCCGGCCACGCCGGGCCGGTGCACGTTCGCGCCGTCGCTTCGTCTCCTTCTGCCTGATGACGAACCGAATGAACCGCTGCCTGCGTCCCTCCCTGCTTACCCTGGCCCTGTGCGTGGCCCTGCCCGCCCATGCCGATGCCCCCGCCGATGCCGGCGAACGCTCGCCGACCGATCTGGCGGCCGTGCGCGTGCAGGCCCGGCAGGACGGCAACCGTGCGGCGCAGTCCGGCAGCTTCGGCGGCGGCGACTGGAAGAACACGCCGGCATCGGTGAACGTGCTCGACCGCGCGCAGCTGGACACGCTGCAGGTGCGCACGCTGTCCGAGCTGGCCCGCAGCGATGCATCGCTGGGCGACAGCTACGCGCCGGTGGGCTACTACCAGAACATCGCCATCCGTGGCTTCGCGCTGGATACCGCCACCGGCTACCGCTTCAACGGCCTGTCCATGGCCGGCGAGCAGCGCCTGGCGCTGGAAAACCTCCAGCAGGTGGAGATCCTCAAGGGCGAAGCCGGCCTGGCCGCCGGCGTGATGGCCCCGGGCGGCATCATCAACTACGTGGGCAAGCGCCCGGCCGAGGTCCGCACCGTCACCCTGGGCACCGACTCGGAAGGCTCGCGCTACACCGCCGTGGACGTCGGCCATTGGCTGACCCCGCGCTTCGGCCTGCGCCTGAATGCCGCCTGGGAAGACACCCACGCCTACGTCGATCACGCCGATGGCCGCCGCAATTTCTACTCGCTGGCGGCCGACTGGCTGATCAGCGAGCACGGCAAGCTGGAAGTGGATGCCAACTACCAGACCAGCGCGCAGCGCTCGGTATCCGGCTACCAGCTGCTGGGCGGGGTGGCCCTGCCGCACGGCGTGGACCGCTCGCTGATGCTCGGCCACCAGCCCTGGCAGGCACCGGTCAGCATCGCCAGCAGCAACATCACCGCCGCCCATACCTACGATTTCAACGCGGACTGGCAGTCGCGCGTGGCCGTCGGCCACAGCCGTTCGGTCATCGATGACAACGTGGCCTTCGCCTATGGCTGCTTCTACGCCGCGCAGTGCGCCGATGGCAGCGTGCCGGGCAATTACTTCGCCCCCAACGGCGACTACGACATCTACGACTACCGCAGCCCGGACGACACCCGCCGCAATCTGGAAGCGCGCGCCGAACTCCGTGGCCACTTCAGCACCGGCCGCATCGGCCACCAGCTGACCCTGGGCCTGGACAGCTTCCAGCGCACCGTGGACAAGCGCCGCAACGTCAACGAGTACGTCGGTACCGCCAACATCCACGATGCCGACATTCCGGTGTTCGCGCCTTCGCCGCTGCAGCCGGGCGATGCGGTGCGGCGCCTGGACAGCCGCCAGAGGGCCGCCTTCGTGCTGGACCGCATCAGCATCGGTGATGACTGGCAGTGGCTGGCCGGTGGCCGTTTCGTGCGCCTGGACGAGCGGGCCTACGACAAGCGCGGTGCACTGGAACGCCGTGACCGCCTGTCGCGCTTCCTGCCGCAGACCGCCCTGGTGTGGAAGGCCACCGGCGCGCTCAGTGCCTACGCCAGCTACGTACGGGGCATCGCGCTCGGCCAGGAAGCCCCGTTCTGGACCAGCAATGCCGGCGATTTCCTGCCGGCGGTGGAGTCGCGCCAGCTCGAAGCAGGCGTGAAGTTCGCCGCCACCGATGCACTGGACCTGGGCGCGGCGCTGTTCCGCATCCGCCAGCCCTACCAGTACGCCATGCCCGATGGCAGCGCCGCCGGCTACAGCTTCGTCGAGGCCGGCCAGCAGACCCACACCGGGCTGGAACTGAGCGCCAACGGCCAGCTGACCGAGCGCCTGCACCTCAATGCCAGCGCCAGCGTGCTGCAGGCGCGCGTGCATGACACCGGCACGCCCACCTACGAAGGGCACCAGCTGATCAACGTGCCCAAGGCCCGTGCCTCGGTACACCTGGATTACCAGCTGCCGTTCGTGCCGACCCTGGCCGTCACCGGTGGCTGGCGCTATGCCGCGGCCAATGTGGCCACCGCCGATGGCCGCGTGCGTGCGCCGGCCTACCACGTGGTCGACCTGGGTCTGCGCCTGCAGCAGCAGCTGCGCGGCCAGCCGGTCACCTGGAACCTGTCGGTGGACAACGTGTTCAACCGCTTCTACTGGCGCGATACCGGCAGCAGCTCCGGTGACTACTACCTGTTCCCCGGTGCGCCGCGGCAGGCGCGCCTGTCGGTGACCTTCGCGCTATGAGCAGCGCCGTGCTCGAGTGGACCGCGGCGATCTTCAGCGTCGCCGGCGTGTGGCTGATGGCACGCCGGCTGCTGCTGGCCTGGCCGGTGGGCCTGGTGTCGGTCGCGCTGTACGGGCTGGTGTTCGCCGAAGCACGCCTGTATTCGGACACGCTGCTGCAGGTGGCGTTCGCCGCGTTCCTGGCCTATGGCTGGATGAACTGGCGACGCCATGCGCAGCAGGACGGCCAGATCCGCATCGTGCCACTGGCACGCCATCACCTGCTGCGCGATGTGGCCGTGGCGGTGACCGGCGGCGTGGCACTGGGGGCGGTGATGCACTTCCTTACCGATGCCGCGCTGCCCTGGCTGGATGCGATGCTGGCCGCACTGAGCCTGATGGCGCAGTGGTGGCAGGCCCGCCGCCATGTCGCGGCCTGGTGGGTGTGGATCCTGGTGGATGCGGTGTACGTGGGCACCTACCTGGTGAAATCCCTGCACGTCACCGCCGCGCTGTACCTGTTCTTCATCGGCCTGGCAGTGATGGGCCTGCGCGCATGGACGGCTGCGCGGCAGGCGCCACCACCGGTAGCGCAGCAGTCCTCGCCAATCGCCTGAGCCGCGCCCTAGCCGGCGCCGCGCAGCAACGGTGCCAATGGCTGCGTGCGCATGCTCTCGGCCGGTCCGACCAGCGCGAAGGCCACGCCATCGCGTGACCAGTACTGCGCCAGCAGGCGGCCGTCGCGGCGCTCGCCCACCGGCAGCGCGCGGGTGGTGCGCGGGCGCACGTACAGGCCGATGCGCCCGCCATCTTCGGCCTCGTAGACCAGCATCGCCGCCGCACCTTCCGCCGTGGACAGCAGGCGGCCGCCCTGCAGGCGGTAGCCCTGCGCGGACAGGTCCGGCACATCGGCGGCCGAGCCGAAATGGTCCCGCAGCCAGTCGTCCAGCTGCTGGCGGCCCCCGGCATTGAACTCCAGCGGCACGCCGCCGGCAGCGAACAGGCGATAGGCCGACACCGCATCGGCCATCGGCAGGTGGTCGGCCTCGCTGCCCGCGCGCAGCTGCCAGCCCAGGCCGGTGCCCACGCACAGGGTCAGCGCGCAGGCCGCCACCATGCCCAGCCGCTGCCGGCGCCGGGCGACGACACGGCGGCGCGTGGCCGCCAGGTCGAAGGCGGCGGGCAGCGAAGCACTCGCCTCGGTGCCCGCCCACGCCGCGCGCAGGCCGCGCACATCGCTCACCCAGTCATCGATGCGGGCCTGCTGCTCGGGATGGGCCTGCAGCCACGCCAGCACCTCGGCCTGGCGCGCCGGGTCCAGGCGGCCATCCACGTGGGCATGCAGTTCCTCGTCAGTGGGAGGGGTGATGTTCATGGGACTCTCCTCAGGGGCGTGGGGGTGCGCGACGGGCCTTCGTCCAGCTGCCGCAGGCGGTCGCGGGCGCGCGACAGGCGTGACATGACCGTTCCGATCGGAACGCCGAGCGCGTCGGCGGCCTCGCGGTAGCTCAGGCCCTCCACCGCCACCAGCATCAGCAGGGCGCGCTGCTCAGCCGGCAGCTGGTTGAACCGGGCCAGCGAGGCGCGGCCATCATGCACGCGCTCGGCCGACGGTTCGGCATCGCGTGCCGGGGCACCGAACAGCTGCACCAGGCGCTGCCAGCGCGTGCTGCGGCGCTGCTCGTCGATGAACTGGCGGTACAGGATCTGGAACAGCCAGGGCTTGAGCGCCTCTTCGTCACGGCGGCTGCGCCAGCGCGTCAACGCACGCTCCAGCGTGGCCTGCACCAGATCGTCGGCGCCGCTGGCGTCGTGGCACAGCGAACGCGCGAAGCGGCGCAGGGCGGGCAGCAGCTCGCGCAGGCGTTGGTCGTCAAGTTCGTCCATCACGGCATTCCGGGGGCAGGGCAAGGGGTCCATGGGTAGGACGACCACGGGCGGCCATTATTCCCCCGCATCCGGCCCGGGAATAGACAGCGCCCCCGCGCGTCCTACCCCTAGATCCCCCGCCCGGAGCCCGGAATGTCCCAGCCACCGCCACGCCGCCCTTCCCCCCTGCTGCGCCTTCGCCCCCTGCTGCCCCTGGCCGGCATCGGCGCGATCGTCGGCGCCGTCACCCTGGCCTTCGCCTGGAGCGGCGGCCACCTGCCTTCGCGCACGCTCGATGCCCCCACCCTGATCGGTGCCATCGAGCGCAGCAGCCCGCCCCAGCCCGGCTTCCGCCGCTCGCACAGCAAGGGCACCTGCGTGCTGGGCACGTTCACCGCCAGCGGTGACGGCGCGGCCTGGTCCTCGGCGCGGGTGTTCACCCAGCGCAGCGTGCCCGTGCTGGGCCGCCTGTCCTACCCCGGTACCGACCCGCACGCCGCCGATGCCAAGGCCCGCGTGCGCAGCCTGGCCCTGCTGCTGCGCACCGACGATGGCCAGCAGTGGCGCACGGCGATGAACAGCTCGCCCTTCTTCGCCGTCGCCACGCCGGAGGATTTCAAGGCGCAGGCCGAAGCAGCCACGCCCGACCCCGCCACCGGCAAGCCGGACCCGGCGCGGATGGCCGCGTTCCTGGCCGGCCACCCGCAGGCCAGGGCCTTCCAGGCCTGGGCCAAATCGGCACCGTGGTCCAACAGCTGGGCCAACACCCCCTACAACAGCCTCAACACCTTCATCGGCACGGCCGCCGATGGCAGCCGCCATGCCCTGCGCTGGACACTGCGCCCGCAAGCGCCGTTCGTGCCGCTCAGCCCCGAGCAGCGCGAGCAGGCCGACGCCAACTTCCTGGTGCAGGACCTGTCCGCGCGGCTGGCCGCCGGCCCGGTACGCTGGGACCTGGTGCTGACCGAAGCCGGCCCCGGCGACCGCATCGACGATGCCTCCTACGCCTGGCCGGCCGAGCGCGCACAGCGGGTGGCGGGCGTGCTGGAACTGAAATCGGCCACCCCGCAGGCCACCGGCGAATGCCGCGACATCAATTTCGATCCGCTGGTCCTGCCGCAGGGCCTGGCCGCCTCCGGCGATCCGCTGCTGGCAGCGCGCTCGGCGGTGTATTCGCAGTCCTTCAACCGCCGCGAACGCGAAATCGCCCGTGGCCAGGCCCATGACGCCATCGGCGAGGAGCGCCCGTGAACGCCCAGACACCGTCCACCTTCACCGCCCTGGCCCGTGCCCTGCATTGGCTGATGGCCGTGCTCATCGTCGCCATGCTGTTCATCGGCGTGGCCATGGTCAGCTCCATCGCGGCGCGGCCGGCGCTGATCGACCTGCACCGGCCCCTGGGCATCGCGATCCTGGTGCTGGCGATCCTGCGCTTGGCCTATCGCCTGCAGCACCGGCCACCGGCCCTGCCCGCCGACCTGCCCAGGTGGCAGGTGGCTGCCGCGCATGCCTCGCATGTGCTGCTGTACGCCCTGATGCTGGCGATGCCGCTGATCGGCTGGGCCATGCTGTCGGCCGGGGGCTATCCGATCGTGCTCAGCGCGGGCCTGCAGCTGCCGGCCATCGCGCCGCATGATGCCGCGCTGTACGCCTGGCTGCGCAGCGCGCACGGCTGGCTGGCCTACCTGCTGTTCGCCGTGGTCATGGCCCACCTCGGCGCTGCCCTGTTCCACCACTGGGTACGCCGCGATGGCGTGCTGCGCAGCATGCTGGGCACGGGCCGCACGCCAGCACACAGCCACGACGCCGGTGATCCTTCGCCCTGAGGCCCAGCGCACACAGTGCGGCCCTAGTCCTCGCTGACCGCGAACCCGGCCAGGGCCGCCGCATCGTCCACGCGCACGCTGCGGTAGGTGGTGGTCAACCAGCCCTGCGCGGCAAACCGGCGGAACGCAGCGGCCACCTGCCGGCGCGAGGCATTGGCCAGCCGCCCCAGTTCGGTCTGGCTGATCGGCAGCGCGTCGGCGCCGGGCACATGCAGGCGGGCCGTGGTCGAGGCGATGCGCTTGTCCACGTCCACGATCTGCAGGTCATGCACGATGCGCAGCAGCACGTAGACGTTGGCCATCATGATCTGTGCGAAGCACCCATGCGCCGCAGGGTCCTGCTGCACCAGTTCATCCATCGCGGCCAAGGGCAGGTGCACCACGCGCACCGGCCCACAGGCGCGCAGGTCCAGCCGCCGCGGCTGGCGGGTCAGGAAGCAGCCTTCGCCGGTCCACGCCCCGGGAATGCCGTACTGCACCAGCCGGCCGGGCTCGCCGGGCGGTGCGATGTCCACCGCCACCACGCCGGACACCAACCCGTAGATGCCGCCCAGCGGGTCACCGCGCCGGTAGATGAAATCGCCGGCCTGGAAATCCAGCACGCGCAGGCGTTCCACCACCCGCGCGCAGAACTGTGATGGCTGTTCCGAAAGCCAGCCATGCGCGCACACCCGCGCCACCGCCTCATCCACCTGCGTCATGCCTGTTCCCCTTCCGGCTGCCCAAGATTGTGCGATTTCGAACAATCGCCGTGTCCGCGCCTTTCTAGAATCCGCGCTCAAGTGCCTCCGGCCTTGATCCACCGTCCCCACCGGCGTTCTGCAAGGGCCCGTCATGCCAAAGGCTACCGCCTCCATTCTCCTCATCGCGCTGTTTTCATCAATCGCTACCGCCCGCGCCGCCGAAGGCTCCACCGGCGTCTACCTGCTGGGCATGAAGGGCCAGGGCGCGGCGCTGGCGCCACCGCCGGGGCTGTACTACCAGAACGACAGCTATTTCTATCGCGGTTCGCTCGGCGGCAGCCGCGTACTGCCTACCGGCGGTCGCTTCGCCTCGGGCGTGGACGCCGATGCGTTCGTCAACCTGTCCACGCTGCTGTGGTCCACGCCGTGGCAGTTCGGCGGCGGGCGGCTGGGCCTGAGCGCGACCCTGCCGGTCGGGCGCAAAAGCCTGGATGCCAGCCTCGTCACGGACTTCCCGCGCCTGGGTGGCGGCAGCACGCGCGGCCGCTCGGATGCACTGACCACCTACGGTGATCCATCGCTGGGCGCCAACCTGTCCTGGCGCTCGGGCCGCCTGTTCTGGCAGACCGGGCTGTCGGTGAACGTGCCGGTCGGCGACTACCGCCGTGACCGTCTGGCCAACGTGTCCTTCAACCGCTGGGGCACCGATCTCACCACCGCGGTGACCTGGCTGGATGTCGAAAAGGGCCGTGACCTGTCACTGGCCGCCGGTTACACCGTCAACGGCAGCAACCACGCCACCGACTACCGCAGCGGCGATGAGCTGCATCTGGAAGCCGCCGCCAGCCAGTACCTGTCACCGGCATGGTCGCTCAGCCTGCTGGGCTACCACTACCAGCAGGTCAGTGGCGATTCGGGCAGCGGCGCACTGCTGGGCCCGTTCAAGGGGCGCACCTCGGCGATCGGGGCCGGCGTGTCCTACAGCTTCCAGGCCGGTGGCCGGGCCATCTCCACCCGCCTGAAGTACTTCCATGAAACCGCGGTCGAGAACCGCGCACGCAGCAACAACCTGTTCCTGACCGTTTCCCTGCCCCTGTCGACCAAGGAGTGAGCCCATGACACCGCAGAAGATCCTCGCCCTCGCCCTCATGCTGGCCGCTGCCGGCGCCGCTGCGGCGCAGACCGCCACGCCCATTCCGGTCAACACGGACAACTTCGTGCGCGCCGAGAGCGATGTCTACATGGGCAACATCGTGGCCGACGGCGGCTTCGGAAAGTTCGAGCATGCGCGCAACTTCCCCGCGCTGGACAAGCAGCTGATCATCCGGCTCAACCGCGACACGCTGTACTCCTATGCCGTGGTGGACCTGGACGCCTCACCGGCCACGCTGGTGATGCCCAATGCGGGCACACGCTACATGGCCGCGCAGATCGTCAACCAGGACCACATCACCGTCGGCCTCTGGCATGACCCGGGTCGCCACGTGCTGACCCGCGAGGAGGCCGGCACGCGCTACGCGCTGATCATCATCCGCACCCTGGTGGATGAGACCAGCGCCGCCGACATGAAGCGCGCCCACCAGCTGCAGGACGCACTGGCCATCGAGCAGGCGAACACAGGCCGCTTCGAGATCCCGGCCTGGGACAAGACCTCCCATGACCAGGTCCGCAAGCTGCTGCTGGGCCTGGTCGCGCGCATTCCCGACTACAAGCGCATGTTCGGTAGCCGCGAGCAGATCGAGCCGGTGCGCCATCTGCTCGGCACCGCCGCCGGCTGGGGCGGCAATCCGGAAAGCGAGGCCATCTACGCCGGTGGCGCGGTGGCCAACAACGATGGCAAGGCGGTCTACCGCGTGCACGTGCAGGACGTGCCGATGAAGGCGTTCTGGTCGCTGTCGGTCTACAACGCCGACGGCTATTTCGAGCCGAACCCGCTCAAGCGCTATTCGGTGAACAGCGTGACCGCGCACCGGCAGGCCGATGGCAGCATCGACGTGCAGTTCGGCGGCTGCGCGCCGACCACGCCGAACTGCATCCCGACCATGGCCGGCTGGAACTACCTGGTGCGCATCTACCGTCCTGAAGCGTCGGTGCTGGACGGCCGCTGGACCTTCCCGGTGCCGGTGGCCGTCGCGACACCGTAAGCCCGGTACGCTGGTAGCGGCGGCGTCAGGCCGCCGCCCCCAGCGGGCGCTGGCGCGTGGCCGGGGTGCCTGCTTCCAGGGTGAACACGCTGACCGCGTCGCTCAGCTGCACCGCCTCTTCCTTCATCGACCGCGCGGCATCGGCAGCCACATCGGCCAACTGGCTGTTGAGGGTGTTCATTCCGGCCAGGCGGTCCAGTCCTTCATCCACCCGCGCGATATCACCGGACTGCGCCTGCGATGAGGTGGCGATATCGCCGATCATCGCCCGCACCCGGTCCACGCTGTCCACGATCTGTTCCATCGTCTGCCCGGCACGCTCCACCAGTGCCGACCCTTCGGCCACCTGGCCGTTGGCATCGACGATGAGCGTGCGGATCTCGCGCGCCGCCGCGGCCGAGCGCTGCGCCAACGTGCGCACCTCACCGGCCACCACCGCAAATCCCTGCCCATGCTCGCCCGCACGCGCCGCTTCCACCGCCGCGTTGAGCGCGAGGATGTTGGTCTGGAACGCGATGCCATCGATCACCGCGGTGATGTCGGCGATGCGCAGCGACGAGGCCTCGATACGCTGCATCATTTCCACCACGTCATGGGTGGCGCGGCGGCCGGCGGTGGCCACATCGGTGGCGGCCAGCGACAGGCCATTGGCCTGCTGGGCCAGGCGGGCGTTGTGCTGCACCGCGCTGGCCAGCGTGCGGATGGAGGCGGTGGTGTCATCCAGGCAGGCGGTCTGCGCCTCGGTGCGCGCGGACAGGTCACCGTTGCCCTGCGCGATGTCGGCGGCCGCTTCATCGATCCGCCGTGCGCCGCGCTGGATCTGCCCGATCATCTGCGTCAGCTGCGCCACCGTGGTGTTGGAATGGCGCGACATCTGCCCGAAGACACCGGCGGCGGCTTCGTCCATGCGGCCGGTCAGCTCGCCGCGGGCGATGGCCTGCAGCACGGTCGAGAGGGCGCCCAGGCTGGCATCGGCGGTGGCCATCATGCCGTTGAGGTTGTCGATGATGTCCTTGAAGGTGAACGCATAGCCCTCGGCCACGCCCCGGTGGGAGAAGTCGCCATCGCGGGCCGCCTGGCTCAGCTCGCCGATGTCGGCGCTGATCGACACCAGGTTCTGCTTGGCCTGCTGCACGGTCTGCGACAGGCGCGCCTTCTCGCCCGGGTAGCTGGGCATGTCCGGGCTGAGATCGCCGACCGCATAGCGGCCCATCACCTCGGCAATGGTCATTTCCGTGCGCACATGGGCATCGACCAGCGCATTGGTGTCGGCCACCATCTGCCCGAACTGGCCCGGCAGTGCGGTGGCATCCATGCGGTAGCTGATCTGCCCCTCGGCATGCCGCGCGGCCATGCCGGCCTGCGCCGCGATGACCTCGCGCAGGCGCTCCTGCATGGTGGCCATGGCCCGCAGCAGCTGCGCGCACTCGTCGCGGCCAGCGATGGCCACGTCCGCGCCCAGGTCGCCACCGCCGATGCGCTGGGCCAGCCGCAGCGACTGCTGCAGCGGCCGCACCACGCTGCGGGTCAGCAGCAGGGCGATGGCCGTGCCCAGCACCAGGGCCAGCACCGTGAGCACGATCATCAGGTAGGAGAACGCGCGCGCCGTGGACGCCGCCCTGTCGGCCGCCGCGCGGTTCTTCTGCTCTTCATGGTCGATCAGCGCGTTGATCGCGCCCAGCCACTGCACGAAGGCCGGGCGGGCCTTGCCCAGCAGCAGCGCCGTGGCCGCTTCGGCATCGTCCTGCGCGCGCAGCGCACGGACCTGCTGCACGGTCGGGGCGATGTCACGGGCGATCGCTTCGATGGCGGCGAACTGCCGCTTCTCTTCGGCATCGTCACTGCTGCGCAGCTGCGCGCGCAGGGCCACGGTGGCCTTGTCATAGTCGGCGGCCAGGCGGTCGATCAGCGCCAGCGCCTGCTCGCGCTCGGCACCGGCCGGCAGCAGCACCACATCGCGCAGCGCGATGGCGCGGTCGTGCACGCTGCCGCGCTGGTCGATGGCATGGCGCTGCTTGACGCTGTTGATGTCGTTGATCTGGGTGAGGTTGGCTTCGATGATCCGCACACGCTGCACGCCAACGGCGGTGAGCACCATCATCAACGCGATGAGCGTGGCGAAGGCCAGCATCAAGCGCCGACCGATGGACAGATTCTGCAGCCACGACATACCGGACATGGTTCCACCCTGCTTGCAGCGGCGTGCCTTACCCGGAATGGATGCAGGGTCGTCGCGTGAGCGGTATCGGCGGGGTGGGCGCCCGGTTGATGGCGTGATCGATTGATTGTTTCGATGGAATAAAACCGGATCGCAGCGCGTCGTTGCAGGTGGATCACAACGTTCCATGCGTGGCTTTCCAGCGGCCCGGCCGCAGGTGCCGCCTGGGGGAAGCGGCACCTGGGCACGATGGGCAGACGATCAGAGCTCGATGTCTTCCGCACCCGGCGTGGCGGTGGGGAAGGCCGGTTCCGGCTGCGCCGGCTGGAACGGGTCGCTGCTCTGCCCGGCCAGCGCCTTCAGCGCAGCGGCGACACCGGCGCCGTAGGCCGGATCGGCCTTGCTGCAGTTGTCGATATGGCGCTGCTTGATGAAGTCCGGCGCATCGCCCAGCGCGCGGGCGGTGTTGGCGAACAGGCGCTGCTGCTGCGCCTGGTCATAGCTGCGGAACAGCGCACCGGGCTGGCTGAAGTAGTCGGCATCGTCTTCGCGGAAATTCCAGAAATCCGCATCGCCCCGGATCTTCATCGGCGGCTCGCGGTAGGCCGGCTGTTCCTGCCACTGGCCGAAGCTGTTGGGTTCGTAATGCGGCAGGCCACCGTAGTTGCCATCCACGCGCATCGCGCCATCGCGGTGGTTGCTGTGCACCGGGCAGCGCGGGGCATTGACCGGAATCTGGTGATGGTTCACGCCCAGGCGGTAGCGCTGCGCATCGGAGTAGGCGAACAGCCGGGCCTGCAGCATCTTGTCCGGGGATGGGCCGATGCCCGGCACCAGGTTGCTCGGGGCGAACGCGGACTGCTCGACGTCCTGGTACCAGTTGTCCGGGTTGCGGTTCAGCTCGAACTGGCCGACTTCGATCAGCGGGTAATCGCTCTTGGGCCACACCTTGGTCAGGTCGAACGGATGGATGCGGTAGGTTTCCGCCTCCAGCTCCGGCATCACCTGCACGAACAGCGTCCACTTCGGGAAGTCGCCCTTCTCGATCGCCCCGAACAGATCGCGGCCGTGGCTCTCTCGGTCGTGGCCGACCAGGCTCTGCGCCTGCGCATCGGTCAGCGACTCAACGCCCTGCTGGGTGACGAAGTGGAACTTGACCCAGAAGCGCTCGCCATCGGCATTGATGAAGCTGTAGGTGTGCGAGCCGAAGCCGTTCATGTGGCGGAAGCTGCGCGGGATGCCGCGGTCGCTCATCACCACCGTCACCTGCAGCAGTGCCTCGGGCAGCAGGGTCCAGAAATCCCAGTTGTTGCGTGCGCTGCGCAGGTTGGTGTGCGGGTCGCGCTTGACCGCCTTGTTGAGGTCCGGGAACTTGCGCGGGTCGCGCAGGAAGAACACCGGCGTGTTGTTGCCCACCAGGTCCCAGTTGCCTTCTTCGGTATAGAACTTCAGCGCGAAGCCACGGATGTCGCGCTCGGCATCGGCCGCGCCACGCTCGCCGGCCACGGTGGTGAAGCGGGCAAACATCGGCGTCTGCTTGCCGACCTCGCCGAACAGCCTGGCACGCGTGTAGCGGGTGATGTCATGGGTCACGGTGAAGGTACCGAACGCACCGGAGCCCTTGGCATGCATGCGGCGTTCGGGAATCACCTCGCGGTTGAGGTTGGCAAGCTTTTCCAGCAGCCAGACATCCTCCATCAGCAGCGGGCCACGCGGGCCGGCGGTGCGGCTGTTCTGGTTGTCCACCACCGGCGCACCGAACGCCGTGGTCAGTGGCGTGACCGGGGCATCACCGTGCTGCTGCTTCGGCGTGGTGCTGAGATCGCGCTGCTGCTGCGCGCCCTGCTCGGGCGCCGGTGCGCTGTGGTAGGGGCACGTTGCGGTTTTTCCATCGGACTGGCTCATGGGCTGGCTCCTGTGGGTGATGGGGAAGGCGGAGAGTCGGCTGCCACTGTAGCCAGACCCGGATCGAATAAATAATTGAATGAAACTGCACCATTCATAGGTATTTCCTATGAATTCTCCGTGCAGCATCGCGGGTCGATTATTCCCTGCTGCCCCGCGCATGCGTTCACGACTGCATCACGCTGGCGCATGCCGGTATCGGTGTTCATCGCATTGCCCTGCACGATCACCGCCCGGCAGAAAGCAGCGCGCATGGCAGCCATGAGCGGGATGGAACGCAGATCGACGCTGCCCGGCAGCGCGTCCCCGGGCGCCCTCTCGTGGCGGTCGAGTTCAGCGTCCGTGACCTCGACCGGGCACCCGGCCATGTCGTGCTGCAGGGTGCCCCGCAGCGGCGTATCGTGCCGCCCGACGACGCACACGGGCTGACGCTGGTATTCACGACGGCGACATCGCCTTCCCGCACCGTCATGCCTCACGCGCGGCGATGACCTGCACATCCATCCGCTTGAACGCGGTGGGCACGTCACCACGGGCAACGCCGGTGCACGGAACGGCAACGCCATACGCGGGTAGCTGTCGGCGGCAGGCATCGTCGTTGTCACCGCGCAGCGCTCCACCGGCGGTCATCGACGCACCCTTCGCGCCCACGGCGGCAACCCGGCCAGCCGTTACTGCTGCTGCAGCGTGATGCTCGGAGGGCTGTGCACACGGCTGCGGGAGGACGACATGCACCCGCGTCGAGTTCCCTGAACGCGCGCCTTATTTATATACCAGTCAGTTCAAAATTCAGGGGCGATTTCACCAACAAACGGATAATTCACACCTGTCGACCGCGTCCTCCCTCCCCTCCCATGGACGCGGCCGACACATCAAAAAAATTAAAAGGTGTATCCCGATGAACAAGATGTCCCTGCTGGCCCTGGGTCTGGTTGCTGCCCTGCCGTTCGCGGCGTCGGCGGCCGATGGCCTGTCGTACAACTACGTTGAAGGCGGCTACGTGAACACCGATGCCCGCGGCGGCGATGCCGACGGTTGGGGCGTCAAGGGTTCGGTGGCGGTGCACCCGAACTTCCACATCTTCGGTGACTACAGCGCGCAGGAAACCGACCGCAGCAAGAACGACGTCGACCAGTGGCGCCTGGGCGTGGGCTACAACTACACCGTGGCCCCGAACACCGACCTGCTGGCCCGCGTGGCCTACCAGAAGTTCGACCCGAAGCACGGCTTGGACTTCAACGGCTACTCCACTGAAGTCGGCGTGCGCACCGCGTTCACCCCGAACTTCGAAGGCTACGTGCTGGCCGGCTACGAGGATTACAGCAAGAAGCACGGCGTCAACCCGGACGGCGAGTTCTACGGCCGCGTCGGTGCCACCGCCAAGTTCAACCAGAACTGGGGCCTGAGTGGCGAAGTGAAGCTGGCCAAGGCCGGTGACCGTGAATGGTTTGTCGGTCCGCGCTTCACTTGGTAACAAACGCACGTTAGCGTAGGCGTCTCCCGGCGTGTGACTCTCTCTCTCCCTCACGCCACTGAAGCCCGGCCTTGTGCCGGGCTTCTTTTATTTCAGCGATGGGTGGGAAACGCATCCACGCATGGCGTGGATCTACAGGTGGGCTCTGCGCGGGCTCATCCACGCGTGGCGTGGCTCTACCGGGGCTCGCGGCATGGGTCCATCGGGATACCGCGCGCACAAAAAAACCCCGGCACGGCGCCGGGGTTCTTCGTGGCGATCTGCCGATGGCAGCGTCAGCGGAACAGGGTGTCGGGGTATTCCGGTTTCTGTTCGCGGGCCAGCAGGGTCTGCAGGCCTTCGGCCGGCGTCTGTTCGCCGTGCAGCACGGCACGCACGCCTTCGGAAATCGGCAGGTCGATGCCGTGGCGGCGCGCCTGGCGCATCACCTCGTCAGCGGTCTGCACCGATTCGACCACCTGGCCGATCTCGCGCACGGCGTCCTGCAGGGTCTGCCCGCGGCCCAGGGCAAGGCCCAGGCGGCGGTTGCGCGACAGGTCGCCGGTGCAGGTCAGCACCAGATCGCCCAGGCCGGCCAGGCCCATCAGCGTTTCCGGCTTGGCGCCGATCGCCGCAGCCAGGCGCAGCATCTCGTTCAGGCCACGGGTGATCAGGCCGGCGCGGGCGTTCAGGCCAAGCTGCATGCCATCGGCCACGCCGGTGGCGACCGCCAGCACGTTCTTCATCGCCCCGCCCAGCTCAGCACCGACCATGTCGTCACCGGTATAGGCACGGAAGGCCGGGCCGTGCATCGCCTCGGCCACTACCTGCGCGAATTCCAGGTTGTCACCGTGCACGGTGATGGCCGTCGGCAGGCCCTGGGTCACTTCCTTGGCGAAGGACGGGCCGGTGACCACCGCCAGCGGCACGTCGTCACCGAGGATCTCGCGTGCCACTTCATGCAGGAAACGGCCCGACCCCGGTTCGAAGCCCTTGGTCGCCCACGCCACGCCGGCACCGGCCGGGCGCAGCGGCGCCAGCGCGCGCACCGTTTCATTGAACGCGTGCGACGGGGTCACCACCAGCACCCACGCCGCATCCTTCACCGCCGCGGCCATGTCGGTGGTCGCGCGCAGCGAGGCCGGCAACGGAATGCCCGGCAGGTAGCGGGTGTTCTCGTGGCGCTGGTCGATGGCCTCGACCATGGCCGCATCGCGGCCCCACAGCACGGTCGGGTGACCGTGCCGGGCGAGCAGGCTGGCCAGCGCGGTTCCCCAGGAACCGGCGCCAAGCACGGCGATCTTGTCAGCGCTCTCGTTCATCGACGATGCGGCGGCGATCAGGCGTTGCCGGCCGGCTCGGAATCGGCCAGCGAAGCGCCTTCGCCCTGTTCCTGGCGCTGGCGCAGGGTTTCCGCGTACAGGCCTTCGAAGTTGATCGGCTGCAGGAAGAACGGTGGGAAGCCGCCGGCCTGGATCAGGTCGCTGACCAGCTGGCGCACGTACGGGAACAGGATGTTCGGGCACTGGGTGCCCAGCAGCACGTCGATCGACTGCGGGTCCAGGCCGACCAGGCCGAACACGCCGGCCTGCTTCACTTCGGCCACGTAGGCGGTGCGCTCACCGGCCTTGCAGCTCAGGGTGACGGCCAGCACGACTTCGAAGGCGTTCTCGCCCAGGCGCTGGACCTGCTGGTTCAGGTTCAGCTGCAGCTCCGGCTGCACGGCATCGTTGAAGATGGACGGCGCGTTCGGCGATTCGAAGGAAACGTCCTTGACGTAGATCTTCTCGACGGTGAAAGCCGGACCGGTGGCGGTATCGGCCAGTGCGGCGCCGTTGGTGTTCTCTTCGGACATTGCCTGTTGCTCCCAGAAATGAATGCAATAAAAACGCGTGTTGAATGACAGCTATAGGGTCGGCCGGTGCGCAGCACAAGCCCACCCGCCGTGAATACGGAAAATAAAGGTCAGTTGCGACCCTTGACCAGCGGCAGCTCGGCCTGCTGCCAGGCCGGCAGGCCGCCGTCCAGCACGAAGACCTTCTCGAAGCCGGCCTTCTTCAGCGCCTTGGCGGCGGTTTCCGAGGCGGTACCGGTGCGGCACACCAGCACGACCGGGCTCTGCTTGGCATTGGCGACCAGCTTGTGGTCCGGGCCGAAGGCACTGGCCTGCGCGTTGCGGCTGCCGGCGATATGGCCCTTTTCAAAGTCGCCACTGGCCGACAGGTCGACCACGACCGCGCCACCGGCGGTCATCAGCTGCACCAGTTCGGCCGGCTTGACGCCCTTGAACCCCCGGAACAGGCGGCGGATCTCGGTCACGAGGATGGCCACGGTCAGACCGACCAGCGCCGCGGTCAGCATGGGGTTTCGGCCGGCAAAGGCCAGCAACTCTTCGTAATTCACTCAGGTCACGGGTCGATAAGCGGGCGCCGATTGTCGCACAAGCCGGCAACCGCCCGTCACTGGCCGCGCCACAGGTCCGGCAGGCCCGCCGTCTGCCACCAGCGCTTGGCCTCCGGGTCCCAGCGCCAGCGCTCGACCACCACCACCAGCCGTTCGGCCTGGGTGTTGACGTTGATCACGCCGATCTCGACCCGGCGTTCGACCACGCCATCGGGCAGCGCCGCGCTGGAACGCTCGCGGTAGGAGGACACGCGCAGCTGCGCATAACGCTCCAGCTCGAACTCGGTGGGTGGGTTTTCCTTGCGCTGCCGGGGATCCAGGTAACCGATGGCATCATCCATGCTGCCCCAGCGGATGGTCGCACCGTAGGCGTTCTGGGTGTTTTCCAGCGCGGTGCGCTGCTTGCGGCTCGGGCCGTCGGCGAAGGCCGCCGAACTGGCCAGCAGCAGCATGGACAGGATCAACAACGGGAACAACCGGCGCATCGCACTCTCCCCAGGGCGTAGGCCGCCCATCCTACCCTTTGGGGAAGGCGACGAAGCGACCGGTGAACTCGGCCGCTGCACGGCCGTCGGCCCCGGGCTGGGTGGCCACGATGCTGATGCGTGCCTTGCCGCGCTGGGCAAAGGTGGCCAGGAAGGTCTCCCAGCTGGCGGTGTCGGCCGCCTGCGCATGGGCATGCAGGTCCTCGTAGACCGGGGCCAGGTAGCGCAGCTGGCTGTCGGCCACGTAGACCTCGGCCGGGTGGCCGGCCAGTGCCAGGCGCAGGCTGACCAGCGCCCAGCCGGACAGGGTCAGTACCGAAGCCAGGCTGCCACCGAAGGCATTGCCCTTGTCGTTGACGTTGGCCACCAGCGGCGCGGTGATGCGCAGCACGCCATCGGCGTAGCCATCCAGGCGGATCTGCATCGCGCGCACCGCCGGCATGGTGTCCAGCACGTCCTGCAGGGCGGTCAACGAAGAAGACAGGACATCGGCAGACATCGGCGCAGCAGCCACGGCAACGAAGGGCCCGCATAATGCAGGCAATGGCCGACCATACGATACCCACTGGCTGGACCCTCGTTTCCCTGCGCCCGCAGGGACAGAATGCGGCCCTGCGACGGGCGTCAGGCCCGCTGGGCGGGCATCTGCTGGCACTACCGCCCTGGCGGTTGCGGCGCCAAAGCAGTTCGGTGGTGCTGTCCAAACTGAACGCTGCCCTGATGGCCGACTGCGTGGTGTTCACCAGCCCGGCCGCGGTGCACGCTGCTGCCGCCCTGCGGCCCCTGCCCGCCACAGCGGCGGTGCCGTGGCTGGCGGTCGGCGAAGGCACCCAGCGTGCCTTGCAGGCGCATGGCGTGCAGGGGGTGCAGGCCCCGGCACGGATGGACAGCGAAGGCCTGCTGGCCTTGCCGGTGCTGGCCCAGCCGGGCGGGCAGCGCATCGGCCTGGTCACCGCGCCCGGAGGCCGCGGCCTGATCGCCGCGCAGCTGGCCGCCGCCGGTGCGCAGGTGGTGCGTGCCGATGTCTACCAGCGGGCACCGCTGCGGTTGCCGGCGCGGGCCTTGTCGCGCCTGGCACGGTTACCCCGGCCCTGGGTGCTGGCGGTCAGCAGTGGCGAGGCCCTGGCACGCACCTGGGCACAGCTGCCACCGGCCTGGCAGCAGCAGCTGCAGGCACACGCGCGGGTCGTGGTGGCCAGTGACCGCCTGGCGGCGCAGGCGCAGGCGCTGGGACTGCAGCGTATCGACGTCGCTGGCGGGCCGACCGCCCTGCAACTGGTGCAGGCCGCACACGCCGCGCTCACGGCCCCGGCAGTGACCTGAACAGGGCCGCGATGCCAGCTTGCCGCTGGGCACCCCAACAGGGATGCTGTGTAGCGTACCCGGCCGGCCAGCCGCCGCGACCGACAAGGATGCCCGGATGAACGACACCCTCCCGCCCACGCCCCGACGCCCGCTGCGCTGGCTGCTGCCCGCCACGGCACTGCTGCTGGTCGCTGCCGCCGGCTATGGCGGCTGGCAGTACTGGCAGCAGCTGCAGCGCGAACAGGCCAGCCGCGCGCAGACCAGCGCCGTGCAGCTGCGGGGCCTGGCCGATGCGCTGGACGCCCTGCGCCGTGACCAGCGCGCCACCAGCCAGCGCCTGCAGGACGCTGCGGTGACCAACCGCGTGCTGCGCGATGAAATGCTCGGCCTGTCCCAGCGCAGCGCACTGCTGGAGGAGAACCTGGCCAAGCTGGCCGACAGCACCGCCCACGGCCGCCAGGCGGTCTATCTGGACGAGGCCGAGCTGCTGCTGGGCCAGGCGGGGCAGCGGCTGGCTTACGCCGATGACGTGGAGGGCGCCCGCCGGCTGTATGCGATGGCCGCGACCGCGCTGGGGCACCTGGCCGACAACGACGGATTGAACCTGCGCCAGGCCCTGATCCAGGAGCGCGATGCGCTCGATGCGCTCGGCCAGGGCCCACGCCATGCCGCACGCGCGCGGCTGGCCACCATCGAGGCGGCATTGCCGTCGCTGCCGCTGCAGGTGCAGGCCACCGCCACGCCCGCCTCCGCCGGCACCCCCTGGTGGCAGCGCACGCTGGCGCCCTTCGTGGACATCACCCCGACCCGCCTGAACGGGCCACTCAGCGACGCCCAGCGCCAGGCCGGGCTGGAAGCACTGCAGGTGGAACTGACCCTGGCCCGTGCGGCCATCGAGCGCGGTGACCGCCCCGGCAGCGATGCCGCGCTGCGGCGCGTGGAGCGCTGGCTGCCGCGGCTGTGGCCGGATTCACCAGCCCTGCGCAACGTGCGTGGTGAACTGCAGGGCCTGCGCACGATGCCCCTGCAGCTGGACAGCGCCACCCTGGGCAGCACCCTGCAGCAACTGCGTACCCTGCGAGACCGGAGGTAAATCCCGATGAAGCCATTGCAATCCGTTGTCGTGCTGCTGCTGGCCGTGGCCATCGGCGTGTTCGCCGCACACTGGCTGGGGGCCGCCGACCTGAACCGCTTCGGGGAAGTGATCCTGCGCTATGGCGGCTACGACTACCACAGCAACCTGCCCAAGGTGGCCCTGCTGGCGGTGATCGCCCTGCTGGTGCTGTGGCTGCTGTGGAGCCTGATTGCTGCGCCGTTCCGCGCGTGGGGCCGCTACCGCCGCAAGCAGGGCCGCGTGCGCCTGATCGATGGCCTGCAGGCTTACGAGCATGGCCAGTGGCAGCGTGCGGAAAAGCTGTTCGACGGCGCGGCCGCCGACAAGGAAGTGGCCGCCGTGGCGCTGGCCCATGCCGTGCGCAGTGCGCAGGCCCGCGCCGATGCGGCTGCCAGTGACGCCCTGCTGCAGCGCCTGGCGACCGACGATGCCACCCTGCATGCCCTGCTGCGCGCCGAACAGTTGCTGGAACGCGAGCTGCCGGTGGATGCGATCAACACGCTGGATGCGGCGGCGGTGCAACCGCTGCCGCCGCGCGGCTTGTGGCTGCGTACCGAAGCACTGGCACGCGCCGGCCGTGCGCATGAGGCCTATGGGCAGCTGGGCCCCCTGCGGCAGAGCAAGGTGCTGCCGGCCGAGGTGGCCAGTGAACTGGAAGCACGCCTGGCTGCGCAGGCGCTGCTGGAAGCGGCCGATGTCAACGCACTGGCCGCGCAGTGGGAAACCACGCCGAAGGCATTGCGCCCCACCGCCGATGTGGTGGGTGCCTATGCCACCCGCGCCGTCGCGCTGTCGTGGGACGAACCGGCGCTGCTGGCGCTGGAGCAGGCGCTGGACAACCGCTGGGACGACACGCTGGTGGAGCTGTACGGCCGCCTGCCGGCCGAGCGCCTGGCCACGCGGGCAGCGAACCTGCAGCGCTGGCGCAGCACGCACGATGCATCGGCCGCGTTGCGCCTGGCACAGGGCCGCATCGCCCTGGCCCAGGAACAATGGGATGCCGCCGATGGCTTCCTGCATGAAGCGATCGCTGCCGGTGCCGGCGCACCCGCATGGGAAGCGCTGGGCCTGGCCTTCCTGCAGCGTGGCGAACCGGCGCTGGCGGCGCAATGCCTGGCCAATGCACTGCGCCTGCAGCGCGGCGAAGACAGCCTGGCGCTGGTGCACGCGGCAGCCGCTGCGGGTGAGCCGGCACCGCGCGCCACGGTGGAAGAACACGGCACCGGCGACGTTCCGCCGGTGTACAACGCCAACGAGGACCGCGACGCATTCGGCAACCCGCGTCTGCCGTGACGGCCGGCGGGAGGGGATCCACGCCATGCGTGGATTGCCCACCACCGGCGATACGGAAGCGATACGAAAAAGCCGCCCGATGGGCGGCTTTTTCATGCACGCGGACGCGCGGCGATCAGCGTTCGACGATCGCCACCACGCCCATGCCGCCGGCGGTGCAGATCGATACCAGCGCGCGGCCACCGCCCCGTTCGGCCAACTGCTTGGCGGCCGTGGCGATCACGCGCGCACCGGTGGCGGCAAACGGATGGCCGGTGGCCAGCGACGAACCGAGCAGGTTGATCTTGTCCGGGTCGATGCGGCCCAGCGGCGCGTCCAGGCCCAGGCGGTTGCGGCAGTAGTCCTCGCTCTCCCACGCGCGCAGCGTGCACAGCACCTGCGCGGCGAAGGCTTCGTGGATCTCGTAGATGTCAAAGTCCTGCAGGGTCAGGCCGTTGCGCTTGAGCATCTCCGGCACGGCCACGGTCGGTGCCATCAGCAGACCTTCGCCATGCACGAAATCCACCGCCGACACATGCGCATCGCGCAGGTAGGCCTGCGGTTCGTGACCATGCGCACGCGCCCATTCCTCGCTGGCCAGCAGCACCGCAGCAGCACCATCGGTCAGCGGGGTGGAATTGGCCGCGGTCAGCGTGCCACGGCCGGACACCTTGTCGAAGGCGGGCTTGAGCGTGGCCAGCTTTTCCAGCGATGTGTCGGCACGCAGGATGTTGTCGCGCTCGACGCCGCGGAACGGCGCGATCAGATCGCTGAAGAAACCGCGCTCATAGGCAGCCGCCAGCTTCCTGTGCGAGGCCACCGCCCATTCGTCCTGCGAATCGCGCGAGATGTTCCATTCCTTGGCCATGTCCTCGCAGTGCTCGCCCATGCTCTTGCCGGTGCGCGGTTCGGCCACGCCGGGGAATTCCGGCTTGAGCTCGGAGAACTTGAAGCCGGACGTCAGCGCACGGATCTTGTCGCCGGTGGTCTTGGCCCGGTTGGCTGCCAGCAGGCGTGCACGCAGCTTCTTGCCGTACACGATCGGCACGTCGGAAGTCGTGTCCGACCCGCCACCGATGCCCGATTCGATCTGGCCCAGCGCGATCTTGTTGGCCACGGTGATGATGCTGTCCAGCGAGGTACCGCAGGCGCGCTGCAGGGTGATGCCCGGGGTCAGCGGCGACAGGCCGGAGGACAGCGTCGCTTCACGGCCGAGGTTCCAGTCGCTGGGGTGCTTGATCACCGCGCCCATGGCCACTTCGCCCAACTGCTGGCCATGCAGGCCGAACCGTTCGACAAGCGCCCCAAGCGTACGTACCGACATGCCCAGGTTGCCGACATCCGAATACGCGGTGTTCTGCCGGCAGAACGGAATGCGGACACCACCGAGAATTGCGACGGGACGGGCGTTGGGCATGGAGATACCTGGCAGGAATGAGGGTGTCTGCAACATGGCCTGCACGACAGAGCAGGCATAATGGCACCAAGTGTAGCTGCCGCCCTGTGATGGGCCAACCGTGAAACCATGACCAAACCCGACCCCGCGATGAATGCCCTTGGCGTGCTGGCCCTGGAACTGGCCGGCGGTGAAATCCCGCGCCAGGCCGTGCTGGGTGCCGAACAGGCCGGTGAACTGGCCGAGCGTGTCGGCCGCGATCTGGCCAAGCTGGTGCCGCAGGTGAGTGCGCTGGACCTGGTGTTCGCCGCCGCCCATTTCGACCCGGCCGAGGTGCTGCGCCCTGGCTGGCCGATCCATCGCCGGCTGGAAGAACTGCAGATGCGCGCGCCGGGCCGCAACCAGGGCCCGCGCGTGCTGGCCTTCGGTGCCAATGCCGAGGGCGAGGTGCCGCTGCCCTTCCAGGCCGATGCAACGCTGGCCGGTGGTGGCCTGCGCGTGGTGCCGTTCCTGCTGACCGGCACCGAGGTGGCGGTCACCAGCGAGGTGGCCAACGCGCTGGAAGAAGTGCTGCTGGCCCAGGGCATGGCCCACGCCGATACCGCACTGCTGGCGCAGAACGCTTTCGGTGCCCGCGTTGAGCATGCGCGCTATTTCACGGTCAATGACCTGGCCGCAATGATGTCGATGCAGTACGACAACCAGGGGCTGGCGGCGCTGTGGCCGCTGATCGAAACGGCGATCATGGCCCCCGGTGACGACGAATGGCTCGACACCGCGCCCGAACCGCTGCTGCGCTATACCCATGGCGAAGCCCGCATGGCGCTGTTCGACCCGGCCGGCTGGTGCGCGTACTACAGCCACAGCAAGAACGATTGCGGCCGTCTGCAGGGCATCTACGAGCAGTACCTGATGCGGCAGCGGCAGATGGCAGCGGTGCTCGAAGCGCACGGCGTGCCGGTGCTGTTCGTGCACTGCGAGGCCGGGCAGGACGCGCGCGCGCTGCTGGCGCGCTGAGCGGCGCAGGCATGCCGCCAGGCATGGCCTGGCGCTACCTGCCCCTACGAATCCAGCGGGCATGGCCCGGCGGATTCGATGCAGAAAAACGCCGGCGTCTGCCGGCGTTTTCCGTTTCCAGAAGGTCGTCCTTACGGGGCCTTCTGGATCACCGCGCAGGCCAGGCGTGCGCCGGCGTTGCCGGTCGGCTGGCTGGTGTAGTCGTCCGGGTCGGCGTGCACGATCAGGCCACGGCCGATGATGTCGAAATCATCGCCCTTGCCGATGTTGACGTTGCTCGATACCGGGCCATCGATGGTGGCCACGCCCTTGTCGTCGGCCTTGATGTTGGGCATGTCGCCACCGTGGTGCGGATCGGCGGTGACACTGCCGTGATCCTGGTGGCCCGGATTGAAGTGGCCACCGGCGCTCATGCCATCCGGTGCACTGCAGTCACCCTTCTCGTGGATGTGGAAGCCGTGCTCGCTGCCCGGCTTGAGGCCGCTGACCTGGCCGGTCACGTGCACCTTGCCGTCGACCACGCTGAAGGTAACGGTGCCCTTGGCGTCGCTGCCCTGGGTCGGTGCGAGTTCGGCGGTGGCGGTGGCGGTGGCGGTGGCGGTGGCCGGCGCCGCGGCCGGCGCAGTCTCTGCGGCCGGGGCGTTGCTCTCGGCCGGGGCCGCCGCCGGGGCCTCGGTCTGTGCCGGCGCCGAGGGCTGGCTGCACGCAGACAGGCCGATGGCGGCAATGGCCGCGAACAGGGAGGTGTGGATCAGACGCATGGAACACTCCTTCGGTTGGATGCCCTGGCCTTCAGCGCGTGACGCGGATCAGGCCGCAGGCGATGCGGACGCCGGCATTGCCGGCGGGTTGGCTGCGATAGTCATCAGCATTGGCATGCACGACCAGGGAACGGCCGGCGATATCGGTGGCGGCACCGCCGCCCAGCGTAACGCCCTTGAGATGGACATCGACGTTGGCGCGCCCCTGTGCATCGGCCCGCAGGTTGTCCATGTCCCCCAGGTGGTGCGCGCCGGCACCGGCACGGCCATGGGCCTGCCCGGCAGGATTGAAATGATTGCCGGCGCTGCTGGCATCCACCGCGCTGCAGTCGCCACGCTCGTGCACGTGGAAGCCGGCCACCTGCAGCGGCTGCAGGCCACCGATCAACCCGGTGACATGCACACCGCCCGGTTCAACCACCAGGGCCAAGCGACCGCTGACGATGCTGGCCGACGCCGGTGACAGGTTGGCTTCGGCCTGCTTGGCGGTACTGACCACCGGCACGGCCGGAGCGCTGGGGCGGGTGGGCGGCGTGCTGCCACAGGCCGCCAGCAGCACGGCGGCGGACAGCGGCAGCAGCAGGTGGGTCAGGCGCATCGGGATTCTCTCCTTGCAGGGAACACTACGGACGGCATCGTCCAGGGCGGATCAACAGGTTGGCAATGCCATGCATGCACCGCGTGCACGGCACGTTCAGTGCGGGGTACGGCGGCGGCCGGCGCCAAGCTTGCGGGTGAGCGTGTTGCGGCCCAGTCCCAGCCGCGCGGCCGCTTCGGCGCGGCGGCCATGGGTCAGCTGCAGCGCGGCGTCCAGCAGCGCATGGTCCACGCGTTCACGCACCTGGGCGTGCAACCCTTCGGCGCCTTCGGCCAGGCGCTGCTTCGCCCAGGCCGCCAACAGGGTCTCCCACTGGCCCGGGTCGGCGGAAACGCTGCCGCGCCCACCACGGTCGCGGTGCAGCGCGGTTTCCACATCGGCCACGCCGATGGTGTCGGCGGCGGCCAGCGCGGCCATGCGCCAGCATACGTTTTCCAGTTCACGGACGTTGCCCGGCCAGTCATGCTCGCGCAGGGCCTGCAGCGCGGCGGCGGTGAGCCGCTTGGGCGGCGTGTCCAGCCGGCGCGAGGCGGCGGCCAGGAACGTGCTGGCCAGCTGGGCGATGTCCTCGCGGCGCTGGCGCAGCGGTGGCAGCTGCAGGCGGACCACGTCCAGCCGGTGCAGCAGGTCCGCACGGAATTTCCCCTGCGCCACCAATCCTTCCAGGTCCTGGTGGGTCGCCGCGACCACCCGCACGTCCACACGGATCAGCTCACGCCCGCCCACGCGGAAGAATTCGCCCTCGGCCAGCACGCGCAGCAGGCGCGTCTGCAGCGGCAGCGGCATGTCGCCGATCTCATCCAGGAACAGGGTTCCACCATCGGCCTGCTCGAAGCGGCCGACATGGCGGCGCTGCGCACCGGTGAAGGCACCGGCCTCGTGACCGAACAGCTCGCTTTCCAGCAGTTCGGCCGGAATGGCGGCGGTGTTGAGGGCCACGAACGGGCCCTTGGCGCGTGGCGATTCGCGGTGCAGCGCGTTGGCGACCAGTTCCTTGCCCGTACCGGTCTCGCCGGTCACCAGCACCGCCAGCGGCGCCTGCGCCAGGCGCCCGATGGCGCGGAACAGCGCGCGCATGGCCGGGGTATCGCCCACCAGCTGCGGGGGCTGGTCACGGCCGGCCTCGGCCGGCACCGGGGTGGCCGCCAGGGCCGGTGCCACTTCGGGCAGCACGCGCCGGGCCAGCGCCACGGCATCGTCCAGATCGAACGGCTTGGACAGGAATTCATGCGCACCGCCCCGGAACGCACCGGCAGTACTGGCCACATCGGTATAGGCGGACATCACCACCACCGGCAGCTGCGGATGCGCGGCCTTGAGCTTGTCCAGCAGCACCAGCCCATCATCGCCGGGCATGCGCACATCGGTGAACAGCAGCGCCGGGGCCGGCTGTTCCTGCAGCGCCGCCAGGGCCGGCGCGGCGCTGTCGAAATCCTGCACCTGGTAGCCGGCTTCGCGCAGCGCGGTACTGAGCACGAAACGCACGGCGCGATCATCATCGACCACCCAGATGCGCTGCGCGCTGGACGCGCTGGAAAGGGAATCAGGCATCGCGCAGGACCTCCTGGAGGGCAGCGGCGGGGCCGCCGATCGGCAGCAGCAACGTGAACACGGTATGCCCCGGGCGCGAGCGGTAGGTCAGCGTGCCACGGTGCTCGCGTGCGACCTGCTGGGCCAGTGCCAGGCCCAGGCCGGTGCCTTCGGCACGGCCGCTGACCAGCGGCAGGAACAGGTGTTCGGCCAGTTCTTCGGGCACGCCGCGGCCGTCGTCGGCGATTTCCAGCCGCAGCGCCAGCGTGTGCAGCTGCTCGGCGATGCGCACGCCATGCTCCACCCGGGTGCGCAGGGTGATGGTGCCGGCACCGGCCTGGATGGCATTGCGCACCAGGTTCCACACCGCCTGGGTGAGGCGATCGGCATCGCCATGGAATTCGGGAATGCTCGGGTCGTAATCGCGCTGCAGGCGCACCGCCCAGCCGGCCTCGCTCTCGGCCAGCCGCAGCACGCGTTCCAGCGCCGCGTGGATGTTCAGCGGCGCATGCGGCGCGGCCGGTGCCGGCGACAGCAGCTGCTCGAGCAGGCCGTTGAGGCGCTCGATCTCCGAGCCGATCAGCTCGATCAGTTCGCGCTCGGCGGCATCGCGCTGCGCCGCACGGCGGGCCAGCAGCTGCGCGGCGCCCTTCAGGCCGGCCAGCGGGTTGCGCAGCTCGTGCGCCAACCCCTTCAGCGCCGCACTGAGCGCACTGGGCAGGGCCTGGGTCGGGTCCAGGCCCGGGAATTCATCGACCGGGTGCGCTTCGAGCAGCCAGCCGCCGTCATCGCGGCGGCTCATCCAGCCTTCGGCGAAGCGCGGTGCATCGCCCGGCAGCGCCAGCGCCAGCCGGTGCAGGCGCAGGCTGTCGCGTTCATCGCGGGCCAGGAAATGGGCCAGCGCCTCACCCTGCACTTCCAGCGCCGCCAGCGGCTGGCCCAGCAGGCGGCGGCCACTGACCCCCATCCAGCGCGCAAAGGCCGGGTTGCAGCCGGCAATGCGACCGTCAGCCCCGGCCCAGGCCAGCGGCGTGCCAAGGGTGTCGAGGGACGGCGGGGGAACGGGGTCGGACATTGCACCAATGTAGTGCAAAAGCGGGACGGATGATGGATCGGGCCGGCGGCGGCAGCCGGCCGTCAGACAGGGTAGCCGGTGGCCAGCCGCGCCTTCTTCCAGGCCGCGTCGAATTCGCGCGCGGTGATTTCGTCGTCTTCGTCCAGATCCAGGAATGACACCGGCTGCTCGGCCAGCGGGAAGCGGTCATCGCTGTGGCCGTGCGCGTCGGCCCAGACGGCGGTCATGCCGTAGATCTCCACCTGGCGCACGATCGTGTCACCGCGGGCTTCCAGCAGGACGTTGCCCTTGCCCAGGCCCGATTCGGCCCAGTGCTTGTAATACTTCTTTGCGTTCTTCATTGCGGAGGCCCTGGCCGCCTGCGCGGCCGGAAAGTTCAGGAAAGCGCCATTATCGCCCGGCTCCGCAGTGCGAAGGTGGCCGGTTCAGTTGGCCGGTGCCGGCAGTGCCGCGCCCTTGGGCCACAGCAGCCACATCCGGCCCGCCTGCTTCATGTGCCCGGCCAGGTCGCCGGCGGCATCGCCGGTGCCCCAGTACAGATCGGCGCGCACCTGGCCGGCAATCGCACCACCGGTGTCCTGTGCGGCGACCGGGCGCACCAGCGCGCTGCCGTCCGGGCGCGTGGTGGACAGCCACACCAGGCTGCCCAGCGGCACCACGGTGCGGTCCACCGCCACGCTGTAGCCGGCGGTCAACGGCACGTTCAACGAACCACGCGGGCCTTCCGGGCTGTCCGGGTTGCGCACGAAGAACACGTAGCTGGGATTGCTGCGCAGCAGTTCCGGCACGCGTGCCGGATGGGCCTGGGCCCAGGCGCGGATGCTTGCCATGCTGACGTCTTCCTTCTTCAGCTCGCCCTGGTCCACCAGCCAGCGGCCGATGGCACGGTAGGGGTGGCCGTTCTGCTCGGCGTAGGCCAGGCGCACCTGCGTGCCATCGGCCAGGCGCACGCGCCCGGAGCCCTGGATCTGCAGCAGCTGCAGGTCCATCGGGTCGGTCAGCCAGGCCAGCACCGGGGCCTTTGCCCCCTTGCTGGCAATCGTGCCGGCATCGTCATAGGGCTTGAGCACCTTGCCCTCCAGGCGCCCACGCAGGCGCTTGCCCTTCAGTTCGGGGTAGAGGCTGTCCAGCTGCACCACGATCAGGTCATCGGGCGTGCCGTAGACCGGCACGGTCGCCGTGCCGGTGCGGGTCAGGCTGCCGCTGTAGACCGGCTCGTAGTACCCGGTGATCAGGCCATCGGCGCGATTGTCGGCCGCACGCAGGGCGTACACATCCAGGTCGCGCTGCAGGAACTGGCGGATCTGCGCCGGGTTGCCATCGGCGACGGTGCTGGCCGTGGCGCACGGCTGCGCCCAGACCGCATCGGTTTTCAGGCGGGGGCAGGCGCTGCGCCAGGCCAGGAAACCGGCACGCAGATCGGCATCGGACACCGCCGGCAGCGCGCTCCATTCCACCTTGGTGTAGGGCTTGGCCGTGCCCGGCCGGGCCGGTGCGTCAGGGCGCGGCGCGGTGGTGCTGCAGCCGGCGAGGACGGCGATGGCCAGCAACAGGCCGTGCCTGCGGGTGAACAACGAAGCGGAATCAGTCATGCCGCCATGGTGGAGTGCGGGCCGCTGGCCGGCAAGCCGGGCGACGCGACGCGTTCATGGCGCCGCCGGATCACGGCAGCTGCAACAGCAGCGAATACAGGATGCGGGCATCTTCGGCGTCCAGCTGTGCCGGCAGGTCATCGCGGCCGCGGAAATGCCGGTGGAACGCCGCCGCCGCTGCGGGGCGGTTGTCGAGGGGATAACCGAACCGCGCCAGCGCCGCCCACGCATCAAAGCCGTCCGGTGCAGCACCATCCTGCACGCGCGGCCACAGGCCGAAGCCGGCCTGGGCAAGCTGCTGCCACGGGAAGAACCGGCTGGGGTCGACCTTGCGGCCCGGTGCCAGGTCGCCATGGCCGATCACCTGCCGCGGCGGAATGCCCAGGCGGGTGGTCAGATCACGCAGCAGCACGATCAGCGCGTCGATCTGCGCACCGGTGAACGGGCTGCGCCCGTTGTTGTCCAGCTCGATGCCGATGGAGGCCGAGTTGAGGTCGGTAATGGTGCCCCAGCGCCCTGCCCCGGCATGCCAGGCGCGGTGCTCATCGGCCACCAGCTGGTAGCGGTGGCCATCCGCACCGATCAGGTAGTGCGCGCTGACCCGGCCACCGCTGTTGGCGGTGCGCAGTGTCTTCAGGCTCTGCTGCACCGAGGCCTGTTCGGTGTGGTGCAGCACGATGACGACCGGCTTGCGGGCGTTGTAGTTGGGCGATGGCACCCATGTCGCCAGCGGGTTGCGCTCCACCTTCGGCGAGGAAGCACAGGCGGCCAGCAACAGGCAGGCCGAGAGCATCAGGGCGGTGCGGATCGGGTGCATGCCCCGATTGTGCGCGATCACAGGGGATCGTGCATGCCGTGCCACGCCCTGCGCGGAGGGGGCAAGCGGGCGGCCGTTCCGGGCCGCCCGCCCGTACATCAGGCCTCGTAGGCCGATTCACCGTGCGAGGTGACATCCAGGCCGGTGCGTTCGGCCTCTTCGGTCACGCGCAGGCCGACCACGGTACGCACCACCAGCAGGATCAGTGTGGTCACTACGGCGCACCAGGCGATGGTGAAGCCGACGCTGACCACCTGCACCCACACCTGGTGGCCGATATCCAGGCCCGCCTTGGTACCGCCCAGCGACTGCGCGCTGAACACGCCGGTGAGGATGGCACCGACGATGCCACCGACGCCGTGCACGCCGAACACGTCGGCGGTGTCATCGACCTTCAGCAGGCGCTTGAGGCCGGTGACACCCCACACGCAGATCGCGCCGGTCACCACGCCGATGACGATCGCGCCCAGCGGGCCGACCGTGCCGCAGGCCGGGGTGATGCCGACCAGGCCGGCCACGGCGCCGGACGCCGCGCCCAGTGCCGACGGCTTGCCCTTGGTCACCGCTTCCACCAGCGTCCAGCCGACGACCGCCGCGGCGGTGGCCAGGATGGTGTTGATGAAGGCCAGCGAGGCCACGGTATCGGCGGCGGCGGCCGAACCGGCATTGAAGCCGAACCAGCCCACCCACAGCAGCATCGCGCCGATATAGGTGTAGGGCACATTGTGCGGCTTCAGCGCGGTCTGGCCGTAGCCGATGCGCTTGCCCAGGAACCAGGCGCCGACCAGGCCGGCCACGCCGGCATTGATGTGCACCACGGTGCCACCGGCGAAATCGATCGCGCCCATCTCACCCAGATAGCCGCCGCCCCAGACGATGTGCGCCATCGGGATGTAGCTCAGGGTGAACCACAGCGCCGAGAACAGCAGCACGGCCTTGAACTTGATGCGTTCGGCGAAGGCGCCGACGATCAGTGCGGTGGTGATGCCGGCAAAGGTGCTCTGGAAGGCCACGAACAGGTAGTCCGGCAGGCCCTTGATGGGCGTGTTGCCGACCGATTCGGGGGTGAAGCCCTTGAGGAAGGCGAATTCGGTGAACGAGCCGAAGAACGCGTTGCCGCTGCTGAACACCGCGCTGTAGCCATAGGCCACCCACAGCAGCAGCACCAGCGAGAACACGACCAGGATCTGGCTGAGCACGGACAGCACGTTCTTCGAACGCACCAGGCCGCCGTAGAACAGGGCCAGGCCCGGCACCACCATCAGCAGCACCAGCAGGGTGGAGGTGAGCATCCAGGCCACGTCGCCGTGGTCGAAGGCGGGGGCTGCTGCAGCGGCGTCGGCAGCCGGCGCGGCGGCCGCTGGCTGCAGCGGTTCAACGGCCACCGGTTCGGTGGGCAGCGGCGTGGTCTGTGCCGCCTGTGCGTTGGCCTGGCCCGGCCAGGCACCCACGGCCAGCAGGCTGAGCAGCATCATCAGGCACACGAGATGGAACCGGGCTTGCCACCCGGTGAAAAAGCGCAGCTTCATGGTGGGATCTCCGGAAGGGGGTTACAGCGCGTCAGCGCCGATTTCGCCGGTGCGGATGCGGATGACCTGCTCGACAGCGGTGACGAAGATCTTGCCGTCGCCGATCTTGCCGGTGCCGGCCGCGGACTGGATCGCTTCGACCACGGCATCGGCGCGTTCGTCGGTGACCACGGTTTCGATCTTGATCTTGGGCAGGAAATCGACCACGTACTCTGCACCGCGGTACAGCTCGGTGTGGCCCTTCTGGCGGCCGAAGCCTTTCACTTCGGTCACGGTGATGCCCGACACGCCTGCGTCGGAAAGGGCCTCGCGGACCTCGTCGAGCTTGAACGGCCGGATGATGGCGGAGATCAGTTTCATGCGCATATCCCGATGGTGGAAGGAGCCAGGGCGCATGCGCGCCATGGCGTCAGGCAACCACGGGCCATCGCGGGATGGCCGTGGCTGTTGCACCGGACATGGACGGGGCCGGGACGGCCGTGCCTCTCTCCTTGCACGGCCGACGCGGGAGGGAGGGCGGCCCGTGTCGCGTGTCCGTTCTCTCTTACCCCTGGTTCGGCGGACTCATCGCCCGCTCCACCATGGCAGGCCGCAGGGGCCTGCTTTGCGGCTCCCCAGCCGCAGAACCGGAAGCGATGGCGGCAGGTGGGAGGGGAAACCCACCGCCATCGCCACGCCGGTCAGTTCGCGTAGTACAGCTGGTATTCCAGCGGGTGGGTGGCCGCGCGGAACTTGGTCACTTCCTGCATCTTCAGCGCGATGTAGCCATCGATGAAGTCATCGCTCATCACGCCGCCGGCCTTGAGGAACTCGCGGTCCTTGTCCAGTGCTTCCAGGGCCTGGTCCAGCGAGGAACAGACCTGCGGAATCAGCTTTTCTTCTTCCGGCGGCAGGTCGTACAGGTCCTTGTCGCTCGGCGCGCCCGGGTCGATCTGGTTCTTGATGCCGTCCAGGCCGGCCATCATCAGCGCGGTGAAGGTCAGGTAGCCGGACTGGATCGGATCGGGGAAGCGCATTTCGATGCGGCGGGCCTTCGGGTTGGACACCCACGGAATGCGGCACGAGGCCGAACGGTTGCGGGCCGAGTAGGCCAGCATCACCGGGGCTTCAAAGCCCGGCACCAGGCGCTTGTAGCTGTTGGTGCCCGAGTTGGCGAAGGCGTTGATGGCCTTGGCGTGCTTGAAGATGCCGCCGATGTACCACAGCGCCAGCTGGCTCAGGCCGCCGTAGCCATCGCCGGAGAACAGGTTGGTGCCGCCCTTGGACAGCGACTGGTGCACGTGCATGCCGCTGCCGTTGTCGCCGACGATCGGCTTGGGCATGAAGGTGACGGTCTTGCCGTTGCGGTGGGCCACGTTCTTGATGATGTACTTCATGCGCAGCAGTTCATCGGCCTTCTGCACCAGGGTGCTGAACTTGGTGCCGATCTCGCACTGGCCGGCCGTGGCCACTTCGTGGTGCTGCACTTCCACTTCGATGCCGACCTGTTCCAGCGTCTTGCACATCTCGGCACGCAGGTCGTGCAGCGAATCGGTCGGCGGAACCGGGAAGTAGCCGCCCTTCACGCCGGGGCGGTAGCCGCTGTTGGTGCCGTCGTACTTGGCGCCGCTGTTCCACGCGGCTTCTTCCGAGCCGACCTGGAAGAAGGTGTGGCCCATGTCATTGGCGAAGCGGACCGAATCGAAGATGAAGAACTCCGGCTCCGGGCCGAAGAACGCGGTTTCGGCGATGCCCGAGGCCTTCAGGTAGGCTTCGGCGCGCTTGGCGATGCCGCGCGGGCAGCGGCCGTACGGCTGCATGGTGGCCGGATCGAGGATGTCGCAGCTGATCACGATGGTCGGATCGGCATAGAACGGGTCCACGTAGGCGCTGGCCGGGTCCGGCAGCAGGACCATGTCCGACTCGTTGATGCCCTTCCAGCCGGCAATGGAGCTGCCGTCGAACATCTTGCCTTCTTCGAACAGCGACGGCTCGACGATGCTGACCGGGAAGGTGACGTGCTGCTCGACGCCACGCATGTCGACAAAACGCAGATCGACGAATTCGATCTGGTTGTCCTTGATCAGCTTCTCAACGTTTTCAACGGACATCGGGTGCAACCTCGGTGGGATGAATGCCTGCCGTGATGGAGCAAAGACCGTGCCAACATTTTGATCTTCACAAGTCATTGATTCTTCTGGATGGGCACCGCGCGGGTGCGTGCCGGCCCGCACCAGTGTGGTGCGCCGGTGCAGGACCGCACTGCTTTGGTGCAGGGTGGATGCTCTATCCTCTGCGGCTCCCCTTTTTCCCTGACTGAGCCTGCTTCCGCCCATGTCCGACCTGCTCTCCGCCCTGCTGCTGGGCATCCTCGAAGGCCTGACCGAATTCCTGCCGATCTCCAGCACGGGCCACCTGCTGATCGCCCAGCACTGGCTGGGCGCGCGTTCGGACTTCTTCAACATCGTCATCCAGGCCGGTGCGATCCTGGCGGTGGTCCTGGTGTTCCGCCAGCGCCTGCTGCAGCTGGCCACCGGCTTCGGCCAGCGCGAGAACCGCGAGTACGTGTTCAAGCTGGGCGCGGCCTTCCTGGTCACGGCGGTGGTCGGCCTGGTGGTGCGCAAGGCCGGCTGGTCACTGCCGGAAACCGTGGGCCCGGTGGCTTGGGCGCTGATCATCGGCGGCGTGTGGATGCTGCTGGTGGAGGCCTACACCGCACGCCTGCCCGATCGTGACCAGGTGACCTGGACCGTCGCGATCGGCGTGGGCCTGGCGCAGGTGGTGGCCGGCGTGTTCCCCGGTACCTCGCGCTCGGCCTCGGCCATCTTCCTGGCCATGCTGCTGGGCCTGAGCCGCCGCGCCGCCGCTGCCGAGTTCGTGTTCCTGCTGGGGATTCCCACCATGTTCGCCGCCAGTGCCTACACCTTCCTGGAACTGGCCAGGGAAGGAAACCTGGCCAGCGAGAACTGGACCGATGTCGGCGTGGCCTTCGTTGCCGCGGCCATCACCGGCTTCGTCGTAGTGAAGTGGCTGATGGGCTACATCAAGTCGCACCGGTTCACCGCGTTTGCGGTCTACCGCATCGCCCTGGGCGCTGCACTGCTGCTCTGGTTGCCTGCCGGCAGCTGAACACGGCAGGCCACGCCTGACCCCGTCGTGGCCGTTGCCGCGTTCTTCCCCTGGTTCCTCAAGGAGATTTTCATGAACCGCACCCTTGCCCTGATCCTGCCGCTGGCCCTGCTGGCCGCCTGCAGCCAGCCCCCGGCCAACACCACGGCCGCGATCAATCCGGCCACCACCGGCACCGAAGCCACCCCGCCCGCGCTGGATGCGAAGTGGCTGCAGGGCCAGCACTGGCGCCTGCAGGGCGCCACCGGTGCCGACGGCAAGCGCATCGATGCCCTGTTCGTGCGCGCCGATGCACCGGTCACGCTGGACTTCAACGAGGGCCGGCTGTCGGTGAGCAACACCTGCAACCACCTGGGCGGTGGCTACACCCTGGCCGGTGGCACGCTGACGGTCAGCGCCATGGCCTCGACCCTGATGGCCTGCACCGACAAAGCGCTGATGGCGCTGGACCAGGCCGTGGGCAGCCGCCTGGAAGGCACGCTGAAGGCAGCACTGAACGCCGATGGCACGCTGGCGCTGACCACCGCCAAGGGCGACGTGCTGGTGTTCGCGCCCGAGCCGACCGCTGAAACCCGCTACGGTGGCCCGGGCGAGACGGTGTTCCTGGAAATCGGCGCGAAGACCGCCAAGTGCTCGCACCCGCTGATTCCGGACTACCAGTGCCTGCAGGTGCGCGAAGTGAAGTTCGACGACAAGGGCCTGAAGCAGGGCACCCCGGGCGCGTTCGAGAACTTCTACGGTTCCATCGAGGGCTATGCCCACGAGGAGGGCGTGCGCAACGTGCTGCGCGTGAAGCGCTTCAAGATCGCCAACCCGCCGGCCGACGCACCGTCGCAGGCGTATGTGCTGGACATGGTGGTCGAATCAGCCAACGAGAAGAAGTAGGAACGGAAAAGGGCGGCCGCAGGGCCGCCCTTTTTTGTGGGTGCGGTGACGGACTGCCGCCTCTTCGCCCCCCGCATCCTCCCCCGGCGCACGCATCACGTGCACCGGGGCGGCAGGCGCATCAGGCCAGCGCCGGGTTCAGCGTGTAGGTGCCGTACAGCGCGGCTTCTCCCAGCACGTGGCCCTGCATGGCACGGTGCGCATCGGCAGCGGTGAACGGTGTCGGCAGCGCCAGCGTGGCCACATCCAGCGCGAACACGCGGAAGAAATAGCGGTGCACGCGCGCGTCGTTGAACGGCGGGTACGGGCCGTCATAGCCCAGGTAGTCACCGGCCATGTCCGGGTTGCCGGCAAACCAGCCGGTGAAATCATTCAGGCCCTGGCGGCTGCCGGCCGGACCGGCCGGGGCGGTCTTGCCCTTCACCACGAAGCCGTCGCTGCAGCTGCCTGCGGCCAGTTCGCGGATGTCGGCCGGGATATCGGCCATGACCCAGTGCACGAAGTCGCAGCGCGGCTGGTCGGACGGGATGGTCATGTCGTTGCGCCCGACGGTCTCCGGCACGGTCGGCACGTCCGGGTCCACGCAGACCAGGACAAAGGAACGCGTGCCTGCCGGCACCTCGCTCCAGGCCAGGTGCGGGTTGTGGTTGGGCGCGAACCCCTGCGCGTCGCCCGCAGCGAACGTGCGGTCGATCGGGCTGCGGTTGGCCAGGCTGTGGCTGATCAGGTGCATGGGGGGTTTCCTCAGGTTTCCGGGTAGCCCAGCCGCACCGCGACCGGGGTCAACTGGGCGATGGCCGACGACAGCGCCTGGCGGTAGTGGCGCCAGTGGCCGGCCGGGAAGCGCGGCGGGCCCAGGTGCTGGGCCGGCGGCAGCGCGCGGCCGAACAGCCGCGACAGCAGGTCGGCCATCGCATGGGTGTCATTGCCGATGTCATCGATGCGCACCATCGCCAGCGGGTACAGGTCTTCATCCTGCAGATTGGCGATCTGGGTCAGGGCGCGCACCAGCCATTCGGTGGCTTCGGACAGCGAGGTCACCGCCAGCGGCGCGGCCGCGCCGTAGGCGATCCAGTCCAGCAGCATGTCGCGCGGATCGCGCAGCACCACCAGCAGGCGCCCCTGCGGCAGCTGCGGGCGCAGCGCCCACAGCAGGGCGTTGTCCCACCACAGCAGCCAGTCGATGACGGTGTCACCTTCGATGCCCCGCACCGACAGCTGCTCGCGCCAGCGCTGCAGCAGGCGCTCGGGGGTCAGCACGCCGGACGCCAGGTCCTGCAGGGTGTGGTAGTTCTGGAAAGCATCATCCGGCGGCGCAGCGCCGAAACGGTCGCTGCGGAACACCGGGCTGGCCCCGGCCAGGGTGGCGGCCACGCGTTCCACCCCCGAACCCGGGGCGCCCCACAGGAAGATCGGTGCCGACGCACCACCGGCCACCTCGGCCGGATCGCCCATCGGCGGCCAGCTCGGCGGCGCCTTGGCCTGCGGCGGCAGTGGCAGCCGCTGCGGCGCCTGCTCGGCCTGCAGGGCCAGCCAGGTGCGCACGGCCTCATCGGTCTGCCCGGCACGGTCGAGCACTTCGCCCAGCCAGGTGCGCAGGTCCGCCCGCGCGGCGTCCGGCGCCGCATCGATCAAGGCCTGCACGTGGGTGACGGCGGCAGCCGGGTCGCGCTGCAGCAGCGCGTCGACCAGGCGCACCTGGCCGCTGATGCGGTCCGGCTGCACGGCCACGATGCGCTGTGCCAGGGCCTCGGCCTGGTCGGCCTGCCCGGCCATGTCATGCAGGCGCATGCGGGCTTCCAGCGCCGGCAGATGGTCGGGCATGGCCGCCAGCCAGCGTTCGACCACCGCCGTGGCCGCTTCGCTGCCAACGGTTTCCACCGCCAGGCGGGCCAGCCAGACATCGTGCAGCTGGTCATCGCTGGCCAGTACCGCATCCAGTTCGGCACGCGCCTCGTCCTCCCGGCCCAGGCGCTGCCAGCACATCAGCAGCAGCTGCAGCACCTGGCGGTCACCGGGCAACGACTGCAGCAGCGGCAGCAGCTGGTCGCGTGCCTGCAGCGGCTGCCCATCGCGCAGGGCCAGTTCGCCGCCCAGCCGGTGCATCACCGGGGTATCCATCTCCGGCAGGCGCATGGCCTGCTGCAGCGCTTCCAGCGCCGCACCGGTGTTGTCCTGGCGCAGCGCCAGCTGCACCACCAGCCCATGCAGCGAGGTGAGGGACGGCTTCAGTTCCAGCACGCGGCGGAAGGCCTGTTCGGCAAAGGCCAGCATGTCCTTGCGCAGGTAGGCCGACCCCAGCGCGTACAGTACGCGCGGATCGTCCGGCATCGCCCGCGCGGCCGCGGACAGCAGCGCCAGCGCGCGGTCGGCATCGCCACGCTGCAGCGCCACCATGCCATCGAGGGCATGCAGTTCGGGATGGTCCGGTTCGACCTTGGCCGCCAGCTGCGACAGCCGATGGGCTTCATCGGCATCGGCCCGGGCCAGCGCCAGGTGCGCCTGCATCACGTACGCATCCAGCGCGTTGGGGTTCAGCCCGGTGGTGCGCTGCAGGGCCTGGCTGGCATCGTCGAACTGGCGCTGTGCCAGCAGCAGCCCGGCCTGCTGCAGGTGCAGTTCGGCATCATCAGGGGCAAGCAGCAGCGCCTGCTGCAGGGCAGCCAGGGCAGCCTGCACCTGGCCCTGCTGCTGCAGGGCCAGCGCCAGCCAGCGATGGGCCTGGGCGTGCTGGGGGGCGTTCTCGGTCCATGCCTGGGCCAGCTGCACGGCCTGGTCGGCCTGGTTCTGGCGCAGGGCTTGGAGGATCTGGTCTTGCATGGCGGTCCGGCTGTAGGGCAAACCACCATTGTAGCGGTGCCGGTGCGGGCGCCGTCCGTGGGGGCCTGTTCAGGCGATCGCGCACTGCAGCCGCTGGGCCACCCAGCGTTCGGAGAAGCCATCACCGCGCCAGTTTTCCAGGAACCCGCAGTGGCCGCCCCAGCAGGCGGTTTCCAGCCGGGCCTGCACCGGCAGCTGCCAGTTGCCGAAGCTGACATAGGGAATGACCGGGTCATCCTGCGCCATCAGGATGTCGGCCGGCACCTGCAGGCTGGCCAAGCGGTCGCCGGCGATGGAGTAGCCATCGAAGTAGTCCTGCAGCGAGCCGAAATCGGTGTGCCGTTCCACCAGCCACGCCGTCAGCGCGCGGATGTCCAGCCGCAGTACGCTGTCGTCGCAGTCACTCAGCTCGGGGAACAGGTCGCGCTTGCGGCGCAGCGAGCCGGCCCACTTGCGGCGGAAGTACCAGTCGTACATCGCCGGGCCGTTCTCGATGCTTTCCATGGTCAACGCCGGGTCCAGCACCGGGCAGACCGAGGCCACGCGCAGCAGCGGCACGCCGGCGGCCGGCGCGCGCAGGGCCAGGCGCAGCACGAAGTTGCCGCCCAGCGAATAGCCGGCGGCCACCAGCGGCAGGTCCGGCCAGCGCCGGGCGACATCGGCCGCAGCCTGCACCACTTCATCGATACGGTTGGAGTGGAAGATGCCCGGGTTGAGGTGGTGCGAATTGCCGTGGTCGCGGAAGTTCAGGCGCACCACGTCGAACCCTTGGTCGAGCATGCGCGCGGCGGTCATGCGCATGTAGCTGGATTCGGCGCTGCCCTCCCAGCC
Organism: Stenotrophomonas sp. 24(2023); assembly: GCF_030913365.1. Taxonomy (NCBI): domain Bacteria; kingdom Pseudomonadati; phylum Pseudomonadota; class Gammaproteobacteria; order Lysobacterales; family Lysobacteraceae; genus Stenotrophomonas; species Stenotrophomonas sp. 24(2023). The sequence goes on along the minus strand of NZ_CP133160.1, from coordinate 2,029,460 downwards.
GTGCAGCAGCAACGCCATGCCCTTGGCCGTGCGGCCGGGCACGTGGCTGTGGAAGCCCTGCAGGCGCACGCCGTCACCGCCGTCGAGGATGAGCTCGCGCGTGCTGGCGCCACTGGCGGCCAGCAGCAGCTGGCCACGGCGCAGACGCAGGCGGCTGGAACTGAGCATGGACTGCAGGTGCGGGTTGCGCAGCCAGCGCGGCGGCCGGTAATCATCGGCGTGCAGCAGCATGCCGTCGCCCGGAAGCGGAGCCGGTGGCGTGCGCACGGCCACCATCGCCTCAGTCCCCGGTCATGGCCGCCACGATGCACGCGCGCGAGGTTTCCGCGATGCGCCGGCGGCCTTCCAGGTCGTGGCTGCCGATGGGTGCCAGGAAATGCACTTCGGCGCGACGCGCCGGCTCACCGAGCAGGCGCAGGAAGTTGGCGAAGAAACTTTCACCCGGCCCGAAGGCCACGATCGTCTGGGCGTCGCCGCGCTGGCCATAACGAAGCGCCACCGGCTGCACCGGCACGCCGGTTGCCACCGCCGCCTGGAAGATACGTGCGTGGAACGGGCCAACGTCGTGGCCGCCACGGGTACGCCCTTCCGGGAACACGCCCACGCCCTTGCCATCGCGCAGGCGTACGGCCATTTCCTGCATCACCCCGCCCAGCGATTCGGTGTTGCCGCGCTGGTGGAAGATGGTCTGCCCGCGTGCGGCCAGCCAGCCCACCAGCGGCCAGCCGGCGATTTCACGCTTGGCAACGAAGCCCATCATGCGCTGGCTGTGCAGGATGCAGATATCGACCCAGCTGACATGGTTGGCCACGAACAGCACCGCACCGGGCAGGGGCTGGCCCATGCGCACCAGGCGGAAGCCGAAGATCCACATCAGCCCGCCCTGCCACAGGTTCACCACCCGCGCGTCCAGGCGCTCGCGCCCCACGCGCAGGGCACCCCACGGCGCCATCATGCCGATCAGGGTCAGGGGCAGGAACACGATGATGTGGACCAACAGCAGCGGTACGCGGTACAGGTAGCGGCACACACGCGCCACGCCGCCACGTGGGGCCGGAGTGGGGGAAGTCATCCGCGCACGATACCCGAGCGCCGCAGTGGCTGCCAGCCGGATTTGGCCATAAGTCCAATAGACACCGGCCATGGGCGGGGAACACTGGGTTCCGCCGGCGCCTGCGGCATCACCCGTGGCCGGCCGGTACCACGGCCAGGGTCAGCCGCGAACTGCACACCAGCCGGCCCTGCTCGTCCTCGATGCGGATGTCCCACAGCTGGGTGCTGCGGCCCACATGCAGCGCGCGTGCGGTACCGGTGACGGTGCCCGAGCGCACCGCGCGCACGTGGTTGGCATTGATTTCCAGCCCCACGCAGACCTGCGTGCGGGTGTCCACGCACAGGTTGCCGGCACTGCTGCCCAGGGTTTCGGCCAGCACCACCGACGCGCCGCCGTGCAGGATGCCGTAAGGCTGGTGGGTCCGCGCGTCCACCGGCATGGTGGCCTGCAGCCAGTCCTCGCCGACTGCGGTGAAGGCAATGCCCAGGTGGTCGATCAGCGTCCCGCGGCTGAGCACGTTGAGGGCATCGATGGAAACCGCATCGCGGAACACCTGGGGCATGGCGTGGACCTTCAGAGAATGGGAACGAGGCCTGCGCCGAAGGCCGTGAGCATGCGCACCAGCAGCCACTTCGGGCCGACGTTGACTTCGGGGAAGTCACCCACGGCGGTATAGCAGGCATGGAAATCCGGGCTCTGCCGCGGCAGCGGCTGCGGGCAGTCCGGGCCGGGCTGGAATTCGTAGTCGGTGGCGTAGCGCCAGGGCCAGAAATCCAGGATCGGCAGCGCTTCGGACGCCTTGCCCATGCTGTAGTTCAGCCCGGACAGCACCGGTGGCTTGGCGCGCGGGGCCACGGTCCAGGAATTCTGCGGGTCGGTATCCCGCAGGATGCTGTCGGCCAGGCGCTCGGCGAAAGCGGGGTCGTCGATGATGACGGCCCCTTCGGTGTTGTAGTTCTCGCTGCGCGGGTCGAAGTTGTGGGTGCCGATGACGCCGATGCGGCGGTCGACCACCAGCGACTTGGCATGCAGGCCCATGCGGGCGCCCTTGCGGGTGACCGGCAACGGCTTGTTCACCGCCTTGCTGCCCAGGAACGAAGGCCGCGTTTCGGTACGCAGCAGGTGGCGCTCCACTTCGCTGCCGGCGGCACGGCGGCGTGCCCGGGCGCTGTCATGGGGCGCGCTGCTGCTGTTGCCCGCAGGCCGGTCGGGGGCATCGTCCCGGCCAGCCACGGTGGCCGAACGGGCACTGCCGCTGCGTGCGTTGCTGCCGGCCGCGCTGCCGCCGACCAGGGTGTTGCGCCGGCCTCCTTCGGCCTGCCCGTCCGGCAGCGGCCCCTGGATCGGCGATGGCAGCAGGTTGCGGTAGTCCACCGGCGCATCCAGCGGGAACGGCTTGTATTCAAAGATATTGAAGCCCAGTTCGCGCATGTTGCGCCGCTTGTACTTGTAGGACAGCGCATACACGATCGGGTTGTCGGTGGCTGCCAGGCTGTTGCTGGACACCACCACCCGCGGCGGCTCCGGGCGCTTGCGCAGTTCGCGGAACAGCTTCTGTGCCGGCTTGGACAGGACCAGATAGGGCGTCTGCAGGATCACTTCCTTCTTCGCACCGGCGATCAGCGCATCCAGCTGCGGCTCGGTGACGTGCTGGCCGGCCAGCGGCGCATCGGCGCGCTCGCGGCGGTGCTTGCGGGGCAGGTCGGCCACGTAACGCACCGAGGCCACCGGCAGGGCGGTGTCGACGAAGCTGCGCTCGATGAAGGCCGCGTCGCTGGCCTCCTCGCTGACCCGCTGCACCCGTTCGGGGCGGCGGAACTGGGCCGGCGGCAGCGCGGGCACGCCCTGCTTGAGCAGGGTACGGCCGACATCGTTCAGGCGTTCGGCCGGCACGCTGCGCTTGGCATGCCAGAAGGCATCGAAATTGGCCGCCATCGCGCGTGCCTCCGGGCCGGCCACCAGGACGTCGCGGTCGCGGAAGTTGTACTCGCTGTCCCAGTCGTAATAGTCATCCTGGTAGTTGCGGCCCCCGACCACGCCGATCGCATCGTCGATCACCAGCAGCTTGTTGTGCATGCGCTGGTTGAAGCGGCGGAAGCAGCACAGCACGCTGCCGGCATAGTCGAAGTAGTTCAGCCGGGCCTTGCCGAAGGTAGGGTTGTAGACCCGCAGCTCGAAGTTCTGGTGGGCGCCGGACAGGGCACCGAGGATTTCCAGGTCGGAAATGGCCGAAAGCTGGTCGATCAGCACCCGCACCCTGACCCCGCGGCGGGCGGCGGCCAGCAGTTCGTCGATGACCAGCCGGGCGCTGTCGTCCTTGTCGAAGATATAGGTCTGCAGGTCGATGCTGCGCGTGGCACTGCGCAGCAGGTTCAGGCGGGCCACCAGCGCGCCCTCGCCCTCGTCGAGGATGGTCGCGTAATGGCGCGGGGCCTGCGGGCGCGATTCGCTGAACGCGCGGCCGGCCAGGGCACGCAGCGGCGACTCCTGCGCGCAGCGGTCGGCGCGCCGGCAGTCCACCTCGGTCGAACGGGCCTGCACCGCGATCGCCTGGGCGCGGTCGCGCTGCTGCTCGGACAGCGACGCACAGCCACTGCCCAGCAACACGGTTGCCAGCACCAGCACACGCAGCAGCAGGTTCACGGTATCGGCGCCTCGCTCAGACGCGCTCGCAGTACGAAAGTCACTCGGTCACTCAAGGCAAGCTGCCAGCTGTCCATGCCATACCGGCCTCGTTGCACGGTACCGCGGCTGACGACATCGCAATCATAGCCGGGCTTGGCGCATTCCGCCTTCTCCACGCGCAGGGTCTCCGGGTGGCTGACCCCGCGCAGGCTGAGCCGGCCGTGGATGTCCCCCCCCTGCTCGACCAGTTCGGGCCAGTACGGCAGCGAATCGAATTCCACCACCGGGTACAGCCCGGCGTCGAAGAATTCCTCCCCGCGCATCCAGCCGGTGTAGCGGGGCTTGCCGGGAATCTCGACCGTACGGGTATACATCTTCAGGTGGACCTGGTGGCGGCCATCGGCCATCAGCTGGATGCGCCCCTCGAACTGCGGGAATACCCCCTCGATGCGCTGGCCGAAGCGCGTGCGGACCTCGAAGCCGATCTGCGAGCGCTGCGTATCGAGCAGCAGCACCCGCGGCCCGGCCACGCTGTGCACCGGGGGCAGGGTGGCCGGGGGCGGCGGCACCGACGGCAGCCCGGCGCTGGCGGGCCCGGCGGCCAGCAGCAGGGCCAGGCAGGCACGGTGTCGCACCACCACGGCGTTCACCGGCTCACGGCCACCAGAACGCGTTCAGGCTGGCCACGCCGGGTTCGATCGCCGCCTCCCGGGGGAAGCCGAGCACGGCGATGCCGGCCGGGGGCATGCCGCGGTAATCGCTGCTGGAGCCCTCGGTCATCAAGGCCACCAGCCGTTCCAGGCCGGGGTTGTGGCCGACGATCATCACCCGTTCCAGGTCGCGGCGTTCGTCCACCAGCGCGGCCAGGGTGCCCGGGGTGGCTTCGAAGATGCGGTCTTCCAGGCGCTTCTCGACATAGCCGATGGTGGCCATCACCGATTCCAGGGTCTCGCGGGTGCGCCGCGCCGGCGAACACAGCACGCAGTCGGGCAGCAGGTTGTTCTCCTTCAGCCACTTGCCGGCGGCTTCGGCTTCGGCCAGACCGACCGGCGACAACGGCCGGTCGAGATCGGCCTGGCCCGGGGTGGCCGGTTCGGCGTGGGCATGGCGCAGCAGGATCAGTTCACGCATCGCGGGATTCCATGGAAGAAGGGATGGAGGCTTACAGCTTGAGCCAGGCCAGCAGGGGTTCCCAGTCGGCCTGGTGCTCACGTACCTGGGCCGAGCGGTAATCGAACAGGCTGCGGCCCAGGCCGGTCATGACCACGTAGCTCTGGCTGTCACGCAGCTGCGCCACGACCGGGTAGGGCCAGTCGGCCAGCATCTGCACGGCCTGCTGGGAGGTCTGGGTCCAGGGCTTGGTGCGGTTCAGGACCAGCCCGACCGGCAGCTTGCGGCTGTGTACGCGGGGCACCTGGGCCAGGCTGTTGAGGAAGCCGACGATGGCCTCGATGTCCAGCGCTGACGGCAGCACGGGCACCACCACGGCGTCGGCCGCCTCCAGGAAATGGGGGATGTCATCGGCCTGGGCCCCGGCCGGGGCATCGATGATGACCGTGTCGGTGCCCTCGGGCAGCTTCTGCGCCCACTGCTTCCTGCGGTACACGTCGATCGGCAGTACCGCGCTCTCCAGCCCGGCCCGGCGCTGGGCCCAGCGGGTACTGGAACCTTGCGGGTCGGCATCGGCGATGACCGTGGCCTTGCCCTGCAGTGCCGCGTACGCGGCCAGGTGGGTGGCGACGGTGGTCTTGCCCACGCCGCCCTTGGAACCGGCCACCAGGATCGTCTTCATGCCAGCCTCGCTTCCAGGTACGTGCCCCGAGCGTACACCGGCGGTGGTGACGGGAGGTAGAGACGGCCTGAATCATTCCCCTCCGCCTTTGCTATCGTGACGCCCCCGAAGGATCGAACCGGCATGAGCGAACTGCAGGACCTGAGCGCGCTGATCCGCGCCAATACGCCCCTGATCGTGGTGGAGACCCAGGACGAGGGCCGCATCGTCGAGCTGTTCCGGCAGACGCTCATGCATGTCTGGCGGGCGCTGTACCGCTGGTCCATCACCGAAGGCCTGCGCCGCATCGACCTGGAACGCGAGGACGCGCCCATCGGCCCGCCCGACGCCAGCGCTGCCCTGCAGATGATCCGCCAGGCTGAACAGCGCGGGGTCTACCTGCTGCTCGATTTCCATCCCTACCTGGGCTATGCCAGCCACCAGCGTGCCCTGCGCGACCTGGTGCAGCGCCGCCACAGCCAGCCGCACGTGCTGGTGCTGATCGGTGCCAAGGTGGAACTGCCGGCCGAACTGGAAGCACTGGCCGTGCGCTTCAACCCACGCCTGCCCGATGCCAACGCCCTGCTGAAGATGCTGCGCGAGGAAGCCGATGGCTATGCCCGCGAACACGGCGGCCGGCGTGTCGAGGTGGACAGCGAGGCGGTGAAGAAGATCCTGAAGAACCTGCAGGGCCTGAGCCTGGCCGATGCCCGGCGCATCGCCCGCCAGCTGATCTATGCCGATGGCGCACTGCGCGACGACGACCTGCCGCAGCTGGCCCGGCTGAAGTTCGAGCTGCTCAACCGCAGCGGCCACCTGTTCTACGAGCATGACAGCGCACGCTTCGGCGACGTGGCCGGGGCCAACCGGCTCAAGCGCTGGATCAACCAGCGGCGGGTGGCCTTCATCGCCGGCTCGGCCCCGGCCGGGCTGGACCCGCCGCGCGGCATGCTGCTGCTGGGCGTGCAGGGCTGTGGCAAGTCGATGCTGGCCAAGGCGACCGCCGCCGGCTTCGGCGTGCCGCTGCTGCGCCTGGACGTTGGCGCGCTGTACAACAAGTACCACGGCGAAACCGAAGCCAACCTGCGCCAGGCGCTGGCCTCGGCCGAGCAGCTGGCCCCGTGCGTGCTGTGGATGGACGAGATCGAGAAGGGCCTGGCCAGTGGCGGCGAGGACGGCGGCGTCTCCCGCCGCGTGCTGGGCTACCTGCTGACCTGGATGGCCGAACGCAAGGCACCGGTATTCATCGTGGCCACCGCCAACCAAGTGCACGAGCTGCCGGCCGAGCTGCTGCGCAAGGGCCGCTTCGACGAGATCTTCTTCGTGGACCTGCCCAGCCCGGACGTACGCGTGGAACTGCTGCGCCTGCACCTGGGCCGGCGCCAGCTGAACCCGGACGATTTCGCGCTGCCGGCGTTGGCCGCGGCGGCGAACGGGTTTTCCGGCGCGGAGATCGAGCAGGCCATCGTGGCGGGGCTGTATGCCGCCCATGCCGAAAGCCGGCCGCTGGACACCGAGTTGCTGATGACCGAGATCCGCGCGACGCGGCCGTTGTCGGTGCTGATGGCCGAGCAGGTGGCGGCATTGCGCGAGTGGGCGTCGGGGCGGACGGTGTCTGCGGACGACTGAGGGTTTCCAGCCAACGGCGGAGCCCCTCGTGGCTGTTGGTTGGTCGCCAACGGCGGGTCATGCGCGTGGCCGGGCGGATAGGCCGCGCGGGGGACGCCGTGAATCCGTCCCTGGAGGCTTGTGAGCGCCATCCATGGCGCTCGCCCCCCGCGCAACCTACCCGCCCGACCCCTGACGGTTTCCGTGTGCGGTCAGCCACGGAAAAGAAAAAGAAGAGCAAGAGCAGAAGCCGGTCGCTTCGCTCTCATCCACGCATGGCGTGGATCTACCGTGCCGACCAAGGTCGACACCTACCAGAGCAGACGCGGGATCAGCGCCCGTGCCGACCAACGGTCGGCACCCACCCACAGCCGCAGGAAACTGTCGAAGGCGGGGTGGGTCCGGTGGCAGGGGTGTGAGCCGCATGGATGCGGCGACCAAGCCCCCATGGACGGGTTCACGGCGTCCCCTGCCACCGGACCCACCCCGCCATCCCACGGATAGCCCGCTTTTGAAGTTGAAGTTGCTTCGGCAGGTGCAGGGCTGCACGCCCTGCCAGAAAACCTCACCCCAACACCCACATCCAGGCCGGCAGCGTCACCAGCGACAGCACGATCCCATACCCCACCAGCGCCGCCGCCAACCGCGGCGCCAACCGGTGCGAGATCGCCAGCGCGGCGGCGGTGATCATCGTCGGCATCGCCGATTCCAGCACGTTGGCCTTCAACATCAGGCCCTGCAGCCCCAGCGCCCACGACAGCGGCAACGCCAGTGCCGGCAGCACCACCAGCTTCAACAGCAACCCCACCGCCAGCGGGCGCAGCTCTTCCTGGCGCAGGCGCAGCTGGATCGACAGGCCCACCGCCAGCATCACCAGCGGCAGCATCGCATCGGCCAGCTGCTTCAATGCGGTACCGATCCAGGCCGGTGGCTGCGCCGGCATCAGCAACACCGCGAACAGCAGCGCCCACAACGGCGGGAAGCGCACGATGCGCAGCAGCACTTGGCGCGCACCCGGCGGCCGGTCGCCGCTGTAACGGGCCAGCACCAGCAGGCCGAACGTGGACAGCAGCAGGAACGTACCGAACTGGTCATATACCACCGCGTAGGGCAGCGCCGCATCACCCAGCAATGCACGCACCATCGGGTAGCCGATGAAGCTGGAATTGGCCAGCGCCACGCAGATCAGCAGGACCGCCTGCACGTCACGGGCAAAACCGAAAAGGCGGGTCGCCAGCGCAACCAGCCCCCAGGTGGCCAGCATCAGCAGCCACGGCGTGGCCATCAGCCCCAGCAGGCTGGCATCGAGCTGCAGCCGCGGCACGTAGGTCAGTACCGAAGCCGGCAGGCAGACGTACAGCACCACTTTGTTGAGGGTCTCGGCCGCAGCATCGGGCAGCACGCGCAGGCGCGCGAACAGCATGCCCAGGCCCAGCATGGCCAGGATCAGGGCGAAGGCATCAAAGGCCATGGCCGGCTCGGATGCGGGCCATCAGCCGGGGAATCGATCAGCAGCGCACGCCACGCCCGGGCGCGCCGCGAGCGCGCCCGGACGACTCAGGGCCAGGCCGGCGGACTGGCTGCCCACTCTGCCTGCACCTGGGCCAGCGTCGTGCGTTCATCCTCGCGCCAGGCCGGCAGCAGGCGGGCGTGCTGGCTGGCATCGCTCCACAGGCTGGGCTCGGTACGCACCGCGGCGGCATACCACTTCACCGCCTCGGCCTTTTCGCCCAGCCGCCACAATGCCAGGGCGTAGGTCGGCGGTACCCAGGACGGATTGCCACGCAGCCCGCCGGCGGCCGCCTGCCATTGCGCCAGCGCGGCATCGGCATCGCCCCGCCGCAGCAGGGACCAGCCATAGTTCCAGCGCACCGCGCGGCCGTTGGCCGACGCAGCCGGCGCCTCGGCCAGCGCTTCGCGGTACAGCTTCTCGCCCAGCTCGGTGCGTCCCTGGCCGATGGCCACGTCTGCCAGTTGTACCGTCGCCTCCACGGTCTTGCGCCCGCGCTCGCGCTGCCGGATCAACTGCGCCACCAGCGCATCGGCATCGCCCTCGGCCGGCACCACCGAAACCGGCGTGGCAGCCGTGTCCTTCTCGAAATAGAACTCCTGTGGTGCCGGCAGTGCCGGCGCGGCCCACGCGGTGGCCGCCCCCGCAGCCAGCAGCACGCCAGCCAGGAGTTGTCCTGCGAACGTCATCGAATGTCCCCCACGCTGTAACAACAGCCTCCCTCCGGCCGATCCTAACCCCAGTACCACCATCGGCGCGAGCCCCCGGTGCGCTCCGGGGCCACTGTTACAATTCCGCGCCTCCCCCGACGCGCGACAGCGTGCCGGGCGCCAGCCGATCCTTACCGGGCCAGCCATGACCAGTACCGCGCAACTTACCTCGCCGTCCTCCGCCGACCTGATCGACCGCGACTACGCGCTCGACCACCGGTATACCCGCGAGCAGGGCCGGATCTACCTGAGCGGCGTGCAGGCGCTGGTGCGGCTGCCGCTGATGCAGCGCCTGCGTGACGCCGCCGACGGCATCGACAGCGGTGGTTTCATCAGCGGTTACCGGGGCAGCCCGCTGGGTGGCTTCGACCTGGAACTGTGGCGCGCCCGCAAGCACCTGGAGGCGGCGCGGGTGAAGTTCACCCCGGGCCTGAACGAGGACCTGGGCGCGACCATGGTCTGGGGCACGCAGCAGACCAACCTGTTCCCGGGCGCGAACGTGCAGGGCGTGTTCGGCATGTGGTACGGCAAGGGCCCCGGCGTGGACCGCTGCGGCGATGTGTTCAAGCATGCCAACGCGGCGGGCACCTCGCGCCATGGCGGCGTGCTGGCACTGGCCGCCGATGACCATGCCTGCCGCAGCTCGACGCTGCCGCATGGCAGCGAGGATGAATTCGTCAGCGCGATGATGCCGGTGCTGAACCCGGCCGGGGTGCAGGACATCCTGGACATGGGCCTGCTCGGCTGGGCGATGAGCCGTTATACCGGGCGCTGGATCGGCTTCAAGACGATCGCCGAAACGGTGGAGTCCTCGGCCTCGGTGGACGTGGACCCGTTCGCACGCCGCATCGTGCTGCCGGAGGATTTCCAGATGCCGGCCGGCGGCCTCAACATCCGCTGGCCGGACCCGCCGCTGGACCAGGAAATGCGCCTGCACCGCTATGCGGTGAAGGCCGCGCAGGCGTTCGCGCGCGCCAACGGCATCGACACGGTGGTGATGGACTCGCCGCAGGCGCGGCTGGGCATCGTCACCACCGGCAAGAGCTACCTGGACGTGCTGCAGGCCCTGGAATACCTGGGCCTGGACGAAGCCGCCTGCGCGGCCATCGGCATCCGCGTGTACAAGGTCGGCATGACCTGGCCGCTGGAACCGCAGGGCATCGCCCGCTTCGCGCAGGGGCTGGAAGACATCATCGTGGTGGAGGAGAAGCGTGCCTTCATCGAGCGCCAGATGAAGGAACAGTTCTTCAACTGGCCGTCCAGCTGGGGCCAGCGCCCGTCCATCGTCGGCAAGTACGACGAGAGCGGCGAGTGGATCCTGCCCTCCACCGGTGAACTGACCCCGGCCACCATCGCCGGCGTGATCGGCCGCCGCATCCAGAAGTTCTTCAACAACGATTCCATCGCGCAGCGCCTGCAGTGGATGCAGGAAAAGGAAGCCGAGCTTGCCCTGCCGCGCGCCAGCTTCCCGCGCGTGCCGCACTACTGCTCCGGCTGCCCGCACAACACCTCCACCAATGTGCCGGACGGGTCACGCGCGCTGGGCGGCATCGGGTGCCATTACATGGTGACCTGGATGGACCGCAGCACCGACACCTTCACCCACATGGGCGGCGAAGGCGTGACCTGGGCCGGGCAGGCACCGTTCACCGACACCCCGCACGTGTTCCAGAACCTGGGCGACGGCACGTACTTCCACAGCGGCTCGCTGGCGATCCGCCAGTCGGTGGCCGCCGGGGTCAACATCACCTACAAGATCCTCTACAACGATGCGGTGGCCATGACCGGCGGCCAGCCGGTGGACGGCCCGTTGAGCGTGCCGGACATCGCCCGGCAGATGCGCGCCGAGGGCATCCACACCATCGTGGTGCTGTCGGACAACATCGGCAAATGGACCGGCCAGCGCGAACACTTCCCCAGCGACGTGGAGTTCTTCGACCGCAGCGAACTGGATGCCGTGCAGAAGCGCCTGCGCGAGGTCAAGGGCGTATCGATCCTGATCTACGAACAGACCTGTGCCACCGAGAAGCGCCGCCGGCGCAAGCGCGGCAAGCTGGAAGACCCGGCCAAGCGTGTCATGGTCAATTCACTGGTCTGCGAAGGCTGCGGTGACTGCGGCAAGAAGAGCTTCTGCGTGTCGGTGCTGCCGAAGGAAACCGAGTTCGGGCGCAAGCGCGAGATCGACCAGTCCAACTGCAACAAGGACTATTCGTGCGTGAACGGGTTCTGCCCGAGCTTTGTCACCGTGCACGGCGGCAAGCCGCGCAAGGGCAGCAAGCGCGACGCGTCCACCCTGCTGGACAACCTGCCGGCACCGGCCATCCGCGGCACGCTGGAACAGCCCTGGAACATCCTGATCACCGGCGTCGGCGGTACCGGCGTGGTCACCATCGGCGCGCTGCTGGGCATGGCCGGCCACCTGGAAGGCAAGGGCGCGACCGTGCTCGACCAGACCGGCCTGGCACAGAAGGGCGGCGCGGTGACCACCCACATCCGCATCGCGCGCCGCCCGGATGACATCCACGCCGTGCGCATCGCCGCCGGCGAGGCCGACCTGGTGCTGGGCTGCGACATGGTGGTGGTGAACGATTACTGGGCGCTGTCGAAGGTGCGCGCGGGCCGTTCGCAGGTGGTGCTGAACACCTATGAAGCGATGCCGGGCACCTTCACCACGCGGCCGGACATGCAGTTCCCGGCGGCGGACATCATCGCCGGCGTGCGCGTGGCACTGGGCGGACAGGAGCCGCTGCTGCTCGATGCCACCCAGCTGGCCACCGCACTGCTGGGCGATGCCATCGCCGCCAACCTGTTCATCCTGGGCTATGCCTGGCAGCAGGGCCTGGTGCCGCTGTCGTTCGAGGCTCTGATGCGCGCGATCGAACTCAATGGCGCGGCGGTGGCCATGAACCAGCAGGCCTTCGCCTGGGGCCGCCTGGCGGTGGTCGATCCGCAGGCCGTGCAGGAAGCGGCCGGCCTGGTACGCAACCGCCACACCGATACCGAATCCACCCCGGGCCCGCTGCATCCGCTGCCGCCGGGCGAGTGGGAAGGCAACGAATGGGGCGCCACCGCCGCCCCGCGCAACACCGGTGACGAACGCGAACTGCGCGGCCTGCCTTCGCATGGTGGCGAGGTGGCGTTCCTGCCGCTGGACGACGCGCGCCTGTCGCGCTCGCTGGATGAAATGATCGAGCGCCGCGCCACCTTCCTGGTGGACTACCAGGACGCCGCCTACGCCAACCGCTACCGCCGCCTGGTCGAACGCGTGCGCGCCGCCGAGGCCGACCGCATCGGCGGGTCCACTGCGTTGACCGAAACCGTTGCCCGCTACCTGTTCAAGCTGATGGCCTACAAGGACGAGTACGAAGTGGCGCGCCTGTACACCAGCGGCGAGTTCCAGCGCCGCGTGCAGCAGCAGTTCGAGGGTGACTACCAGCTGCGCTTCCACCTGGCGCCCCCGCTGTTCGCCAGGAAGGACGAACAGGGCCGCCTGCTGAAGAAGGAATACGGCCCGTGGATGTTCAAGGCCTTCGGCGTGCTGGCGAAGCTGAAGTTCCTGCGGGGTGGCCGCTTCGATGTGTTCGGCCGCACCGAAGAGCGCCGCATGGAGCGCCAGCTGATTGCCGACTACGAGGGGACCGTGCAGGTGCTGCTGGACGGGCTGGGCGATGACCGCCTGGCGCTGGCGGTGGAAATCGCCAGCATTCCCGAGCACATCCGTGGCTTCGGCCACATCAAGGAAGCCCATTTCGAGCAGGCCAAGGCCCGCGAGGCCGCGCTGCTGGCGCAGTGGCGCAACCCGAAGGCACTGCACATCGTGCAGGTGGCGTAAGGCGGTTCTGCGGGGCGCCGGCGCGCCGGCCGCCCCTGCCGGACCCCGGAACGCGGCGGTGGCCTGCCCGCTACCCCAGCCGCCACAACAGCAGGCGGTTGTTGGCCGGCATCGCCACCTCCCGCAGACGGGTGAACCCATGGTCGGCCGCCAGTGCCTGCACGGCCTCCACGTCGCGGATGCCGCTGCGTGGATCACGCGCCTTCAGCCAGGCATCGAACTGCGCGTTGCTGTCGCTGGTGTAGCGGCCGTCCCGGTTGAAGGGGCCGTATACCGCCAGCAGCGCGCCATGGCGCAGCGTGCCCGGCAAGGCGGCGAACAGCGCCTGCACGTGTTCCCAGCTCATGATGTGCAGGGTGTTGGCGCTGAATGCCGCGTCGAACGTGCTGCCCGGCGGCAGGTCCAGGCCCGGCGCCGGCGGCAGTTCCACCTGCAGTGCCACCGGCGGCAGCAGGTTCAGCAGCGCCGCTTCCGCGCGCCAGGCCGCGATGCCGGGCAGGTGGTCGGGATGGTCGGTGGGTTGCCAGCGCAGCCAGGGCCAGCGCTCGGCGAAGAACGCGGCATGCTGGCCGGTGCCGCTGCCGATTTCCAGCACCCGGTGGCGATCGCCCATCCACGGGTCCAGCGCGGCGGCGATCGGTTCGCGGTTGCGTTCGCAGGCTTCTGAATACGGCTTGCTCGACATCAGGACGGTGTCCGGGCGGGGTCGGCCCCATTGTGCACGAGGGGGGTTTTGCTCGGCAGGGCTGCGCCCTGCACCTGCTCTGAGCCAGAGCAACAGCAAAAGCAGAAGCGGGCTTCCTGCGGGATGACGGGGTGGGTCCGGTGGCGGGGGACGCCGTAAACCCATCCTTGGGGGCTTGGCCGCGGCATCCATGCCGCGGACACCCCCGCAACCGGACCCACCCCGCCTTCGACAGTTGGCTGCGATCTGTCGGAACGGCATTCTGCTCTGGTGGGTGTCGACCTTGGTCGACACGGATGAATTCATTCGATATCTGACAGATGTGTCGACCAAGGTCGACACCTACCGACAGCCGCAGGAATCTGTCAGAGGTGGGGCGGTGTCGGATTGCGGGGTGTCAGCCGCATGGATGCGGCTGCCAAGCCTCCATGGACGGATTTACGGCGCCCCCGCAATCCGACACCGCCCCACCAACCCACGGATAGCCCGCTTTTGACGTTGACGTTGCCCTGGCTTGAAGCAGGTGCAGGGCTGCAAGCCCTGCCGAAACCCTCCCCAACCATGACTGCAGTCACTTGTGCCACCTGCCCCGTGCTGGCGAAAGTCAGGCGGTTGACGTGATCGGATTGGCCCCTTGCCAGCCGCACGGGGTGGGAGAGACGCTGTGCAACGACGAGAGTTCCTGGCACTTTCCGGGCTGGGCCTGGCCGGGATGATGCTGCCCAACAGCCGCCTGCTGGCGGCCGAACAGCTGCTCGAACCCGTGGACACCGTGCGCCGGCGCCGGCTGGCGGATGCCGCACTGGATGCCGCCCGCCGCCTCGGCGCCAGCTACTGCGATGTACGCATTGGGCGCTACCTGAACCAGTCCGTGATCACCCGCGAACACCAGGTGCAGAACGTGGTCAACCGCGAATCCTCCGGCGTGGGCATCCGGGTGATCGTCAAGGGCGCCTGGGGTTTTGCCGCCACCCACCAGCAGACCGAGGCCGCTGTCCGTCAGGCGGTGCAGCAGGCCGCAGCGATCGCCAGCGCCAATGCCGGCATCCAGCAGCGGCCCGTGCAGTTGGCGCCGACGCCGGCCGTGGGCGAGGTGCGCTGGCAGACACCGCTGCGCAGAAACGCCATGGCCGTGCCGATCCAGGACAAGGTCGAACTGCTGCTGGCGCTCAACGCCGCCGCGCTCGAGGCGGGTGCCGACTACATCAATTCCACCCTGTTCCTGGTCAACGAACAGAAGTACTTCGCCTCCAGCGACGGCTCGTTCATCGACCAGGACATCCACCGTATCTGGCTGCCGTTCACGGCCACGGCCATCGACAAGGCCAGCGGCAGGTTCCGCACCCGCGCCGGGCTGTCCTCGCCGATGGGCATGGGCTACGAATTCCTGGACGGCGATGCGCGTGGCAAGGTGCAGCTGCCCGGCGGCATCACCGCCTACCGCGATTCCTACGACCCGGTGGAGGACGCCATCGCCGCGGCGCGCCATGCGCGCGAGAAGCTGAAGGCCCCCTCGGTGAAGCCGGGCAAGTACGACCTGGTGCTGGACCCGTCCAACCTGTTCCTGACCATCCACGAGAACGTCGGCCACCCGCTGGAACTGGACCGCGTGCTCGGCTACGAAGCCAACTACGCCGGCACCAGCTTCGCCACGCTGGACAAGCGTGACGCCGGCTTCCGCTGGGGCAGTGACATCGTCACCTTCTTCGCCGACAAGACCCAGCCCGGCAGCCTCGGCGCGGCCGGCTACGACGATGAAGGGGTCAAGACCCAACGCTGGGACCTGGTGCGCGACGGCGTCCTGGTGGATTACCAGGCCACCCGTGACGAAGCCCATATCCTCGGTCGCACCGCCTCCCATGGCTGCAGCTATGCCGATTCCTGGTCCAGCGTGCAGTTCCAGCGCATGGCCAATGTCTCGCTGGCACCGGGCAAGCAGCCGCTCAGCGTCGAGGACATGATCAAGGACGTGGAGAACGGCATCTACATCCATGGCCGCGGTTCCTACTCCATCGACCAGCAGCGCTACAACGCGCAGTTCGGCGGCCAGCTGTACTACCAGATCAAGGGCGGAAAGATCACCGGCATGGTCGAGGATGCGGCGTACCAGATCCGCACGCCGGAATTCTGGAATGCCTGCACCGCCATCTGCGACGAACGTGATTTCCGCCTGGGCGGCTCGTTCTTCGATGGCAAGGGCCAGCCGGCGCAGGTGTCGGCGGTCTCCCATGGTTCGTCCACCACCCGCTTCAACGGCATCAACATCATCAACACCGCGCGCAGTCTCGGCGCATGAGCCCATCCTGCTTCGACAAGGAGAACCGCCTTGCAACGACGTGACTTCCTCGCCCTGACCGGGCTCACTGCCGGCGGCCTGATCGTGCCGTCCTTCTTCGGCAAGGTGATCGCCGCCGAGCAGCTGCAGTCCACGCTCGACCCGGCACTGAAGAAGCGCCTGGCCGATGCGGCGCTGCAGGCTGCGCGCAGCGCCGGTGCCACCTATTGCGATGTGCGCATCGGCCGCTACCTGCGGCAGTTCGTCATCACCCGCGAAGACAAGGTGCAGAACGTGGTGAACACCGAGTCCACCGGCGTGGGCATCCGCGTGATCGTCAACGGTGCCTGGGGCTTCGCCGCCACCAACGCCCTGGGCACCGCCGACGTGGCCAGGGCCGCGCAGCAGGCCGCTGCCATCGCCAAGGCCAATGCCGGGGTGCAGACCGCGCCGGTGCAGCTGGCCAAGGCACCGGGCGTTGGCGAGATCAGCTGGCGCACGCCGATCCGCAAGAACGCCATGGACGTGCCGATCAAGGAAAAGGTGGACCTGCTGCTGGATGTGAACGCCGCCGCGCTGGGGGCCGGTGCCAGCTTCGTCAACTCGATGCTGTTCCTGGTCAACGAGCAGAAGTATTTCGCCTCCACCGATGGCTCCTACATCGACCAGGATGTGCACCGCATCTGGGCACCGATGCAGGTCACCGCCATCGACAAGGCCAGCGGCAAGTTCCGCACCCGTTCGGGCCTGTCCTCGCCGATGGGCCTGGGCTACGAATACCTGGACGGCGCTGCCACCGGCAAGGTGGTCAGCCCCAACGGCGTGGTCAACTACAGCTCTTCCTACGACATGAAGGAAGACGCCATCGCCGCGGCCAAGCAGGCGCAGGAGAAGCTGAAGGCACCGTCGGTGAAGCCGGGCAAGTACGACCTGGTGCTCGACCCGTCGCACACCTGGCTGACCATCCACGAATCGATCGGCCACCCGCTGGAACTGGATCGTGTGCTGGGCTATGAAGCCAACTATGCCGGCACCAGCTTCGCCACCCTGGACAAGCGCGAGCAGCATTTCCAGTACGGCAGCGAGCTGGTCAACATCTTCGCCGACAAGACCCAGCCGGGCAGCCTCGGCGCGGTGGCGTACGACGACGAAGGCGTGAAGTGCAAGCGCTGGGACCTGATCAGCAACGGCAAGCTGGTGGACTACCAGACCATCCGCGACCAGGCCCACATCCTGGGCAAGACCGAATCCGATGGCTGCTGCTATGCCGACTCGTGGTCCAGCGTGCAGTTCCAGCGCATGGCCAACGTGTCGATGGCCCCGGGCAGGAAGGCGCTGAGCGTGCCGGACCTGATCAAGGACGTGGAGAACGGCATCTACATCATCGGCGATGGCTCGTTCTCGATCGACCAGCAGCGCTACAACGCGCAGTTCGGTGGCCAGCTGTTCTACGAGATCAAGAACGGCCAGATCACCCGCATGCTCGAAGATGTGGCCTACCAGATCCGCACGCCCGAGTTCTGGAACGCCTGTACCGCCGTGGCCGACGAGCGCGACTACCGCCTGGGCGGTTCGTTCTTCGACGGCAAGGGCCAGCCGGGCCAGGTCTCAGCGGTCTCGCACGGCTCGTCCACCGCGCGCTTCAACGGCATCAACGTCATCAACACCGCACGCAGCCTCGGCTGACCGGTCAGGAGCCCTTACACCATGAGTATCTTCACCGAAGCCCAGGCCAAGGCCATCCTCGACAAGGTCATCGCCTTGTCCAAGGCCGATGAGTGCAGTGCCACGCTGGCTGGCTCGATCGCCGGCAACATCCGTTTCGCGCTGAACAACGTGTCCACCAGCGGGATTGTCGATAACACCGAACTGGCCGTCACCGTGGCCTTCGGCAAGCGCGTGGGCACCGCCTCGATCAACGAATTCGACGATGCCGCGCTGGAACGCGTGGTCCGCCGTGCCGAGGACCTGGCGCGCCTGGCACCGGAGAACCCGGAGTTCATGCCGGCCATCGGCAAGCAGAGCTATCGCCCCAGCCCGACCTTCAGCGAATCCACCGCCGCGATCGACCCGGCCTTCCGCGCCAAGGTCGCCGCCGACTCGATCGCACCGTGCCGCGGCCATGGCCTGATCGCCGCCGGCTTCCTCGAAGATGGCCAGGGCTTCTATGCCACGGCCAACAGCAACGGCAACTTCGGCTACCAGCGCACCACCAGCTTCGACTACACCTGCACGGTGCGTACCGAAGATGGCCGCGGCTCGGGCTGGGTCGGCCGCAACCTGAAGGACGCCGCCGATTTCAAGGCCGACCAGGACGTGCGCATCGCGATGCGCAAGGCCACCGAATCGGCCGAAGCCAAAGCGCTGGAGCCCGGCAAGTACACCGTGATCCTGGAACCGGCAGCGGCGGCGGGCCTGATCAGCTTCATGATGAATTTCTTCAGCGCGCGCTCGGCCGACGAAGGCCGCAGCTTCCTGTCGAAGAAGGGGGGGGGCAACAAGCTGGGCGAGCAGGTGTACGACCCGCGCGTGAGCATGTACGCCGACCCGTGGCATGCCGAGGCACCGGTGCTGCCGTGGGATGGCGAAGGCCTGCCGCGCGAGCGCATGGCCATCATCGAGAACGGCAAGGTCGCCAACCTGGACTACTCGCGCTTCTGGGCGCAGAAGCAGGGCAAGACCGCCAAGGCCACGCCGGGCAACCTGCTGATGAGTGGTGGCGACAAGAGCACTGCCGATCTGGTGCGCGGCACCCAGAAGGGCATCCTGGTCACGCGCACCTGGTACATCCGCATGGTCGATCCGCAGACCGTGCTGCTGACCGGGCTGACCCGTGACGGCACGTTCTACATCGAGAACGGGCAGATCAAGCACCCGGTGAAGAACTTCCGCTTCAACGAATCGCCGGTCATCATGCTCAACAACATCGAAGAACTGGGCAAGCCGGTACGCGTGGCCGGCGATGAATCCTCCTTCGTGATGATGATTCCGCCGATGAAGCTGCGCGATTTCACCTTCACCTCGCTGTCCGACGCGGTCTGATGGACCGCCGGGCCTGCCTGCGCTGGCTGGCGGCCGCTGCTTCGGCGGCGGCACTGCCAGCCTGGGCCCAGGCAGGCCCGCGCAGTTCGCGCTACGACTTCTGGTTCACGCGGCTGCAGTACGACTCGGGCGACTGGGACGTGGACGCCCGCATGCCGTCGAACCTGATCACCTCGCTGATCGATTACACCGCGCTGCGGGTGGACCCGCAGGAGCACGTGGTGGCCCTGGCCGACCCACGCATGCTGGAAGCCCCGTTCTGCTACCTGGCCGGGCACACGCTGGTGGAATTCAACGCTGCCGAGCGGCAGAACTTCGTGCGCTACGTGCGCAACGGTGGCTTCGTCTTCGTCGATGACTGCAACCATGACATCGACGGCCTGTTCGCCACCTCGTTCGAAGCGCAGATGGGGCGCCTGTTCGGCCCGAAGGCACTGCAGAAGCTGCCCAACAGCCACCCGCTGTACCGCAGCTTCTTCCGCTTCCCCGATGGCCCGCCGGCCACCAGCTTCGAACTCAACGGCTGGGGAGATGACCTGGTGCACGATTACCTCAAGGGCATCGAGGTCGATGGCCGCCTGGGCCTGCTCTACAGCAACAAGGACTACGGCTGCGAGTGGGACTACGACTGGCGCAACAAGCGTTTCCTGGCCGAAGACAACACCCGCTTCGGCGTCAACATCGTGATGTACGCGTTGAACAATTGATAGGACCTGCACGCCCATGACCTCCCCCGACCTCGATTCCCTGCTGCCGCGCCTGCACGATCTGCGCGCTGCGCTCGCACGTGCTGTGGTGGGCCAGAACACCGTGGTCGAGCAGCTGCTGATCGGCCTGCTGGCCGGCGGCCACTGCCTGCTGGAAGGTGCGCCCGGGCTGGGCAAGACCCTGCTGGTGCGCTCGCTCGGGCAGGCATTGGAGCTGCAGTTCCGGCGCGTGCAGTTCACCCCCGACCTGATGCCCAGCGACATCCTCGGCACCGAGCTGCTGGAGGAAGACCACGGCACCGGCCATCGCCATTTCCGCTTCCAGCAGGGCCCGATCTTCACCAACCTGCTGCTGGCCGACGAACTCAACCGCACCCCGCCCAAGACCCAGGCCGCACTGCTGGAAGCAATGCAGGAACGCACGGTCAGCTACGCAGGTACCACCTACGCGCTGCCCGCGCCGTTCTTCGTGCTGGCCACGCAGAACCCGATCGAGCAGGCCGGCACCTACCCGTTGCCGGAAGCACAGCTGGACCGCTTCCTGCTGCATGTGCTGGTGGACTATCCCAGCGAGGACGAGGAGCGGCAGATCCTGGAACAGACCACCGGCGGCGCCACCGACGCGGTGCCGAAGGTGATGGATGCCGAAGCGGTGATCGCGCTGCAGGCGGCGGTGCGCCAGGTCCATGTCAGCCCCGATGTGCTGGCCTGGATCACCCGTCTGGTGCGCGCCAGCCGGCCGGGCGACGGTGCGCCGGCTGCGATCAACCAGTGGGTGAAGTGGGGCGCCGGCCCGCGTGCCGGCCAGTCACTCGTGCTCGCAGCGAAAGCACGCGCCCTGCTGCAGGGCCGTTTCGCCGCCACCCGCGAGGACGTGCAGGCGCTGGCCGCTCCGGTGATGCGCCATCGCCTGCTGCTCTCGTTCGCCGCCGAGGCCGAGCAGAAGCGTGCCGACGACGTGGTCGCCGCGCTGCTGCAGGCCGTGCCGTTCCCGGGTTGATCCACGCGTGAACGCAGGTACCCCGCTGACCCTGCCACCGGAACTGCGTGCGCGCCTGCGCCTGCTGCGGTTGCGGCCGCGCCAGGCCAGCGGCGCCAGTGGTATCGGCCAGCACGCCAGCCGCAGCCGCGGTGCTGGCCTGGAATTCGCCCAGTACCGTGCCTATGAGCCCGGCGACGAACTGCGCCAGATCGACTGGAAGCTGTACGCGCGCTCGGACCGCTTCTTCGTGCGCGAATCCGAACGCGAAAGCCCGATCACGGTCTGGCTGCTGCTTGATGCCACCGCTTCGGCCAACCAGGCCGATCGCGCGGCGCCACAACGCACGCGCCTGGACCATATGCGCGGCGTGGCCGCCTGCCTGGTCGAACTGGCCCTGCAACAGGGCGACCGTTTCGGCCTGCTGGCGATCAATGGTGATGGCCTGCAGCTGGTACCCGCGGCGAACGGCGCGCGCCAGCGTGACCGCGTGCACCTGCAACTGCAGGCCCTGCACGCGCGCGGCGGTTGGCCTTCGGCTGATCGGCTGCGCCCGCTGTGGGAACGGGCGCGCCCGGGCGACCTGCTGCTGGCGATCGGCGACGGCTTCGACGAGGCCGGCATCGTGCTGCTGGAACAACTGGCCAGCGCGCGTCGCGAGGTGGCACTGCTGCAGATCCTGACCGCCGACGAGCGCGACTTCCCGTTCGATGCCGGCCACCGCTTCCGCGACCCGGAAACCGGCGAGGAGCTGCAGGGTGATGGCGCGGCGATCCGTGCCGACTACCTGCAACGCTTTGCCGACGCACGCACCGCGCTGCAGGCGCGGCTGCAGGCCAGCGGCATCGGCAGCGCCACCGGTTGGCTCGACCAGCCGCTGGACCAGCCGCTGCAGGCGCTGTTCGGCCGAGGTAGCGGCGCATGAACCTGCTGTTCCCGCTGGGCCTGGCCGCGCTCGCCGCCTGGCTGCTGCCGCTGCTGATCCATCTCGCCCGCCGCCATCCGTATACCCCGCTGGATTTCGCCGCGCTGCGCTGGCTGCGCGCACGGATCCGGCCACGCCAGCGCATCCGCTTCGACGATTGGCCCCTGCTGTTGGTGCGCCTGCTGTTGTTGGCCGCGTTGGCGCTGCTGCTGGCGCGCCCGGCGCTGACCGGCAGCGCAGCACCGCCCAGCGCCTGGACCGTGGTCGCGCCCGGGCTGGATGCCCGCGCACTGCGCGGTACCGGCGAAGAGCGCAACTGGCATTGGCTGGCGCCCGGCTTCCCGTCCGTCGAGCAGCCTGCACCCACGACACCTGCGCCGCTTGCGAGCCTGCTGCGCGAACTCGACGCGCAGCTGCCAGCCGGCACAGCGCTGACCGTGCATGTGCCCGACCCGCTGCCTGGCCTCGATGGCGCACGCCTGCAGCTGTCGCGTCCCGTGCAGTGGCAGGCGCATGCGATGACACTCGCCAGTGCACAGGCCACAGTGGCCCCGCCACGCTTGCGCGTGCATGCCGAGGCACCGGCCAGCGCGCGGCACTGGATCGGCGCCCTGCAGCGTGCGTGGAGCACCCAGCCTGCCGCCGCCGAGCTGCCCACCGACACGCCCCCCGCACGCGGCGAGATTGCGGTGTGGGGCCGTAGCGATGCACTGCCGGCCGCATGGCAGGCCTGGCTGCACGACGGCGGCAGCGTAATGACGGCGGCCAGGCCTGATGCTGCCGCCACTGTGGTACTGCGAAGTGCGGAGGGCGCACCGCTGCTGTGGCAGCAGCGCGTCGGCCAGGGCCGCCTGCTGTCGCTGCCCGGCGAATGGGACGCTGCCCACAACGGCGCGCTGCGTGATGCCCGCTTGCCGCAGGCCCTGCTGCTGGCCCTGCAACCGCCAGCGCCACCGCGTGTGGGCGATGCGCGGGATCAGACACCGCAGCAGGCGGTACTGCCCGTGACCGCCGCCGCGCCACGCGAGCCGACCCCGTGGTTGCTGCTGGCCATCGTGCTGCTGTTCGCCCTGGAACGCTGGATGGCCAGCCGTGCCCGGCGCCGGGTGGCGGCATGAACACGCTTCAGCGCACCTGGCAGCGCGCGCGACGCCGTCGCGCGCTCATCACCCTGCTGCTGGGCCTGCCGTGGGCACTGGCTGCGACCGTGTTGGCGCTGCGCCTGGCGGGCTTCGATGCCGCCTGCGTGGTCGGCACCGTCAGCCTGCTCGCCTGCGCGGGTCTGGCCACTGCGCATGCCCGCCAGCTGGACCGGCGGTGGCTGCAGCGTCGGCTCGATGGCAGCGGCGCCAGCGAGGACAGCGCCGACCTGCTGTTCGCCGGGATCACCACGCTCAATCCGCTGCAGCAGCGCCAGCGCGCGCATGTGCTGGCCACGCTGGAACGCACGATGCCGGACCTGCGGCCACGCTGGCCGCGCACTGCACTGGCGCTGTGCTGGATCGCCGGCCTGGCCATCGCCCTGTCCGCGCTGGGCGGGCCACGCGGCACCGGCAGCCCGGTGGGGGCGAGGCCCGCAGCATCGGCGCCGGGCGCAGTGGCCGGTCCACTGCAACTGCAGTCCGCCCGCCTGCAGATCGACGCACCGGCCTACACCGGACGCGCGACGCTCACCCAGAACGCACTGGACGCCAAGGTCGCCGCCGACAGCCGGCTGTCCTGGTCATTGCGCTTCGACCGTACACCGGACAAAGCCTGGCTGCAGTTCCACGATGGTCGCCGGTTGCCGCTGCGCGAGCACGGCGGCCAATGGCAGGCACAGGACACCGCGCGCGCGCCGACCCTGTACCGCGTGGTGAGCGAGCCGGCCCTGGCCAGCACCCGCCTGTACCGGCTGGATGTGGTGGCCGACCGCGCGCCCAGCGTGCGCGTGCTGGAACCCGGCGCCAGCCTGGTGCTGGGCAGCCCCGGGCAACGCCAATGGGCACTGCGCTTCGAAGCGACCGACGACTACGGCGTCGCCACGCAGGCAACCCTGTCGGTCACCACCACCCAGGGCAGCGGCGAGAACATCACCTTCGTCCGGCGCAGCGTCACGCTCACCGGCAGCGGTGACGCGACCGCACGCCGTTTCGCCCACACCCTCGACCTGGCCGCGCTGGGCGCGCAGCCCGGCAACGATGTGATCGCCCAGCTGGAAGTGCGCGACAACCATGCACCCACACCCCAGACCGGGCGCAGCAGCAGCGTGATCCTGCGCCTGCCGACCACCGAGGCGGCCCTCGGGGCGGAGCTGGAAGGTCGTATCAAGAAGACCCTGCCAGCCTACTTCCGCAGCCAGCGGCAGATCATCATCGATGCCGAAGCACTCATCCGGCAGCGGCGCAGCACGGCGGCCGATGCATTCGTGAAGCGCAGCGATGCGATCGGCGTCGACCAGCGCATCCTGCGCCTGCGCTACGGCCAGTTCCTGGGCGAGGAAAGCGAAGGCGCACCGAAGCCACCACCGACCAGCGACCTGCCCACCAGCGACGCACCCGCTGCAGGCGACCACGACCACGACCATGACGACGATCACGGGCACGACCACGGCGCGCAGGCCGGTGCACACGACGACCATGGCCATGACCATGGCGGTTCAGCCGGTACCGATGCCCCGCCGGTGTTCGGCAGCGCCACCGATGTGCTTTCCGAGTACGGCCACACCCACGACCACGCCGAGGCCGCCACCCTGCTCGACCCGCAGACCCGCGCCACGCTGAAGGCCGCACTGGACCAGATGTGGTCGGCCGAAGGCGAGCTGCGCCAGGGCCACCCGGAGCAGGCGCTGCCGTTTGCCTACAAGGCACTGGGCTTCATCAAGCAGGTGCAGCAGGCCGAGCGCATCTACCTGGCCCGGGTCGGGCCGGAACTGCCGCCGATCGATGAAGGCCGCCGGCTCGGCGGTGATCGCGCAGGGTTGGCCAGTCGTGAACTGCCGTTGGCCGCGCGCACGCCGCCGGACCCGGCCATTGTCGAGGCCTGGCAGCGTCTCGGCGATGGCAGCGCCGTTCCCGATCTCGATGCACTTGCCGGCTGGCAACAGCGCAATGCCGCCTACCTGCCCGACGCACTGGACCTGGCTGCCGCCATCGAGCAGCTGCGTATCGAGCCCGACTGCGGCGACTGCCGCCAGCGCCTGCGCGCGCAGCTGTGGCGCGCCCTGCAGCGTCCGTTGCCGCAGGTGATGCGGCGCAGTACGACCGATGCGATGGGGCAGCGGTATCTCGACGCGCTGGAGGCGCAGCCATGAACGCCTCCGGATCGAGCCTGTGGATTGCGCTGGCACTCGCGGTGATCGTGGTCATCGCCAGCGTGCGCCAGCTGCGTGGAAGCACAACGCACCCAGGCCGCCGCTGGATCGTCATCGCGCTGCAGATCGCCGCTGCCGCGCTGCTGTACTTCTGCCTGGTACCCCCTGCCCATCAGCACCCTGCCGCGGGCCTGGTCGTTCTTGGCGCCGAGGCCGACACGTCCGGCACGCTGCCGGCCAGCGCAGGTCCACTGCTGCTGTTGCCCGAAGCGGCTGATGTGCCCGGTGGCCAGCGCGTACCCGATCTGGCCACCGCGCTGCGCCAGCATCCGGCGTCCACGCTTACCCTGGTCGGTGCCGGCCTGGTCGCACGCGATCGCGACGCGATGTTGCCGCCGGAGGTGCGCTGGCAGGCAGCGCCCGCGCCACGCGGCTGGGTCGCACTGCAGCCACCGGCCGACGTCGCCCCGGGTGCGCGCTTCGAGGTGCAGGCACAGGCGCGCGGCGTCGCCAGGGCGACGGCGGAACTGCTCGATCCGGCCGACAGCGTGGTCGATCGCGCGGCGCTTGCCAAGGACGGCCACGTGCAGCTCAGCGGCATCGCCCGCGCCGAAGGCCGCAGCGTATTCCGGCTGCGCCTGCTCGACGCCGAGGGCCATGGGGTGGAGACCGTGCCGGTACCCCAGCAGACCCTGGCGGCGGCACCGTTGCGCCTGCTGGTGCGTGCCAGCGCACCCGGACCGGAACTGAAGTACCTGCGGCGCTGGGCCGCCGATGCGGGCATCCGCGTGCAGGTGCAGGCCGATACGGGTGCCGGGCTCAGCGTGGGCGATGGCGTGGTGTCGCTCGATGCGGCAACCCTGGCGCGCAGCGACCTGCTGCTGCTGGACGAGCGCAGCCTGGCGGCCTTGAGCACAGGCCAGCTGGCCGCCGTGCGCCAAGCGCTGCGCGATGGGCTGGGCGTGCTGGTGCGCAGCGCTGGCGCGCCTTCTGCCAATGCGCGCCAGCGCCTGCATGACCTGGGGCTGCCAGTACAGGGTGACGGCAGCAGCCATTCGCTCGAACTTCCCGGCGACGGTGAAAGCGCGGTCCTCGCTGCACGGCGTGGCCCGCTCGCAGCCGGCACGCTACCGACCGGCGACGGCGAAGCGGCCGACCGCAGCTCGCACAGTGCCGCGCTGCCCGCGCTGGAAGCGCTGGCCCTGCAGGTCCCCGACAGCACCGCCCTGCTGTTCGACAACACAGGCAAGGCGCTGGGTGGCTGGCGCAGCGCCGGCAAGGGCCGCATCGGCCTGCTGCCGATCACCGACAGCTGGCGCTGGGTGCTGGCCGGTCGCGATGATCGCCATGGCGAACTGTGGAGCGACGTGATCGCAGCCCTCGCACGTGCGCAGCCGGCCACCGGCGGGCTGTGGTCACCGCAACCGCAGGCATGGGCGGGCGAGCGCGTCGTCCTGTGTGGCGTGCAGGCGCCACTGCAGGCATTCGATGCCAGCGGTGCGGGCATGCCGCTGGTGGTTGATGGCGCGTCATCGTCCCTGCGCTGTGCCGGCTGGTGGCCGCGTGAGGCGGGCTGGCAGCGCCTGCAGCAGGGTGATACGACCACCTGGCGGTATGTGTTCGACCCGAAGGACGCACCGGCACTGCACCGGCAGGCGATGATCGATACCACCACGCAGGCCTTGGCCACCACCACCGCCGGCAGCACACCGGTGATGCAGGCCGTGCCCGGATCGCGCTGGCCGTGGTGGCTGGCGTTCGTGCTGTGTGCGTCGCTGCTGTGGTGGCTGGAACGGCGGCGCTGAGCCCCTGCCATGAGGCATCCACGCATGGCGTGGATCTACTTCCGGTACACGCCGTCGAACCGCACGTTCATGCCACCGCATTCGCTGTTGTCGGACACCACCAGCACGTCGCCCAGCAACTGCGCATGCACCGTGCAGCTGTCCTCGACGAAATCCACCTGGCTGCCACGCGGCGTGGCCGAGGCGTTCACCGCGCCGATGTGCGGCCCACCGGGTCGCTCTTTCAGCGACGGGTTGGCCGACGGCCAGTAGGCATCGCCCTCAACCTGCAGCTGGTTGCCACGCACGCGGATACTCAGCCCGTTGTCGCCATCCTTCCAGTCACCGGCCCAGCCCTGCAGCGTCGGCGTCACGCGTGCCACCGGCTGCAGCTTGCTGCGCTCGACCCAACCGGCACTGCCGCCCATCTTGTTGGGGAAGAACGCGCAGCGGTACGGGCCCAGGTCGCGGCCAGTCACCAGCGTATCGCCGCTCACCACGTAGCTGCGCTGGCGGCAGGCCGGCTCGCCCTTGGCCGGGCAGCCGTCCATATCACCCAGCAGGTAAAGGCGCTGGGTGCCCACCACCTTGGCTACGGCAAAATCCGATTGCGCGGAAGGAAACGCCCCATTGCGGCAGGAGCCGTCGTCAGCCAGTTCGCTGGCCATGGCCGATGCAGGAAGCAGCAGGGCGAGCAGAAGAGTGTTTGAGTTCACGGCGGCGACCAGAGGATGGATGTCAGCATCCTACGCTGCGGCGGGACGGTCGCTGGCAGAATCCGCAACAAATTGCATTCCCGGGGCGGCACCTCCGGTGCAGGCTGGCGGGCCCGCACATCAGGACGTAATGCCGCCCCCCATGAAGATCGTGGCCGTTCTGTTCATGCTGCTTGCCGCGCTTCCGCTGCTGCTCCACCACATCGCCCGATGCGAGGCGCGCTGCGCGCTCAACAGGCTCTCACGACAGCCGCCGATCAGAGAGCTCAGCGAAGAGGAAAACGCGGCACTTGAGCCGTTCCGCACATGCCTGGATCTGGGCGCAGGCACCGAGGTACACCTCCTCGAAGGGCCGTGCGTGGAACACCGGATATGGATGCGTGGTGTCAGCTCCGGCTGGCACAGCATCGGCAGTGTCAGGATTCTGCTGCCTTTCAATGCCTTGGAACATGTCGGGCCCGCCAACCGCGCCGAAGTGGTGCTGAGCCGTGGCTTTGCGGTTGTCGTTCGCATGGGCGCGTTCGAAATCGCAACCGCCGGTACACGCACCTTGCGGACCGCCGCGAGACAGATCAGCGAGCGTTGTGAGACGGAAGAGGAAGGCGCTCAGCGCCGCCGGCCGAAGGCACCGTGGGCCGCAACCACACTGGCGCTGGCGGCAGGGGCATGTGGCGTGCTGCCGCAGATGGACGGTGGCCGGTGGACCGGGTACGCACTGGCCGTGGGACTGACGCTGGCAGCGGCCGCGTTCTTCCTCTACCGGCGCAGGCAGGTGGGCCCGCGCGCGCCGCAGCGCATCGTGCGCGTTCGTGGACGGCTCAGTGCACTGGACATCGTCGATCCCTGCGAGGCCACTTACACCCACCGCGTGATGCTGCTGGGGAGCAACCAGCGGCTGGTGATCGATCCCGTGTGGGGGCTATCCGGTGCAATCAAGCCCGGCCGCTGGCTTGAAGCGGAGGTCTGTGCGCTGGACCGGCGCCTGCTGTCGCTGGGGCCGGGCTGGTGCCTGCAGGACGATCTGCGGCGGTTCCCGCCGGTGCCTGTCGTCCGCCACCTGCTGATGTTCATCACCGCGCTGGCGTCCCTGATGCTGGTGTTCTGGTCAGGTGATCCTCCCCAAGTGCAGGCACAACGTGCGGCGGAGCTGGCAGGCCCCGGGGTGCTGCGAGGCGATGCGCTTCCGGCGACACTGCTGGACACTCCGCCCACCGTTGGTGATGGCATGCGCGTGACCGCCACCACCACGTGCGAACTGGTGCCACGGATGCATGGCGGGTACATGCTGGCCGTTCCGGACTGCACTCGGCTTCGCTGGGCCGGGACGCCCGTGCACGTCCCCCCTTTGGCAGTTGCGGCTTCCATCCTTCGACTGGGCTCGGACAATGCGCTGCGCGTGCACTGGCACCGGGACGATGGTCCCTTTCCTGCCTACCAGGCGGTCTCCGGCCTGGTCGCGCTCAGGCAGGAACTGGATGCCGCCTGCGAAGATGGCCTGACGGCCTGCGCGTCGCTGCGCGCACGTCTGGCAACGCTCCCCCAGGACGACACGGCCGTGCTTCCGCGGCAGTCCGTCAATGGTATCCAGCACACCTTCAGAGAGGCCGCCAACACGCATGTGCTGGTTGCATGGGCAGCGGCAACGCCTGGCCTGCTGGTGGCGCAACGCGGCGGCGTCGTGCTTGTCGATGCGGGGGCGAAGCCGTCTCATGCCGGCGCGCTCGCGTCCGGTGTAGCCGGCAGGGACTGGGAGAGAATGCGCGAGGCCGTGACCACGGCCAGGCAGACCACCTGGTCGGGAATACTCCAATCCCGCAGCAGCGACGGCCGCACTCTCTGGCTTGAGGTGGACCGGGAACGCCCCGCCAACGGCGCCTTCGCCGGCCTGGTCTATTGGGTGTGGCTTGTCGGCGCAGCCGCGCTCGCCATGGTGCAGGGCTTCTTTCTGGTGCGCGCCCTGTCACGGGCGAACGCGCGTCATGCTGCATTCGCCAACGCGCTCGAGCAGCGCCCGGTACCGGCGGCTCGCTGGCCGGAGTGATGGCTCCACCCGCGCTAGTTGCCGCTGGAAGCACCGCAGCCGTCCTGCTGCTGGCAGAACTGCAGTGCGCGCCGCTGCTGGTCCACGCTGAACGCCGGCGGTGGCCGGGCGATGGCGTGCTGGATGTCTTTGGGCGCATTGGTGAGCTTGTTGAAGCCCTGCGCCGCCTTGCCCACACCGTAGTAGATGGCTGCCATGACATAGCCGCCGCTCATGCTGACCTGTTCGGGTGACGGCGGCTCGCGCCAGTCGCGGCTGAAGCGGTTGTCCTCGATCTTCACCGGGTTCCTGAAGCGGTACAGGTCCAGCGGTTCCTCGTCCGGCTTGATCGCGCGCACTTCGCCCAGCGTGGTGACGTTGCCCTGTGCCGCTGGCGCCGCGTCCTGCGCCGGAGACAGGCCCGGCGGCTGTGCGGTCGATGCCTCCTGCGCCTGCACGGTGCCGGCCAGCAGGAGTCCAGCCAGCACTCCCACGCTTCCTTGTGTACGTCGTACCACAGCCTTTCACCCTGCCTGTTGCGGTTACCGCCAAGGATACGGGGGGCAGCTTCAGATTTCGTTGCCGGCGGCGGCGAGCGCCCCGCACTGAATGGTTCAGTCCATCCCGTAATGGCGTCTCACACCTTGAGATCCATCTGTGGTGCCATGTCACCCCCTGTATTCCGTGCCCCCATGGCCTACGAACTCGCCAAGCGCACTGCCGACGCCGAGCACCAGCTCGCCACCCGTGATGGCCTGCCCGCCCGCGATGGCGCCCTGCTTGGCAGCCGCCTGCAGCGCCGTTACCAGGACCGCATCACCGGCAGCTTCGCCATTCCCGGTCGCGAGGGCCGCTATGCGCCCCTTCCCGCGTCGGTGCCGCCGGCCTTGGCCGCAGCCCTGAAGGCACGCGGCATCGAGCAGCTCTACAGCCACCAGGCTGAAGCGTGGGACGCCAGCCAGCGCGGCGAGCACGTGGCCATCGTCACCCCCACCGCCAGCGGCAAGTCGTTGTGCTACACCCTGCCGGTGGTCAGCGCGGCCATGCAGGACAAGGCCAAGGCGCTGTACCTGTTCCCGACCAAGGCGCTGGCCCAGGACCAGGTGGCCGAGCTGCTGGAACTCAACCGCGCCGGCGACCTCGGCGTGAAGGCCTTCACCTTCGATGGCGACACGCCGGGCGATGCACGCCAGGCGATCCGCCTGCATGGCGACATCGTGGTCTCCAACCCGGACATGCTGCACCAGGCCATCCTGCCCCACCACACCAAGTGGGCACAGTTCTTCGAGAACCTGCGCTACATCGTCATCGATGAAGTGCATACCTACCGCGGCGTGTTCGGCAGCCACGTCACCAACGTGCTGCGCCGGCTCAAGCGCATCTGCGCGTTCTACGGCGTGCAACCGCAGTTCATCCTGTGCTCGGCCACCATCGGCAACCCGCAGGCGCATGCCGAAGCGCTGATCGAGGCACCGGTCACCGCCATCACCGAATCGGGCGCGCCCAGCGGGCCCAAGCAGGTGCTGCTGTGGAACCCGCCGGTGATCAACCCCGACCTGGGCCTGCGTGCCTCGGCGCGTTCGCAGAGCAACCGCATCGCGCGCATCGCGATCAAGTCCGGGCTGAAGACGCTGGTGTTCGCGCAGACCCGGCTGATGGTCGAGGTGCTGACCAAGTACCTGAAGGACATCTTCGACCACGACCCGCGCAAGCCGTCACGCATCCGCGCCTACCGCGGTGGTTACCTGCCTACCGAGCGCCGCGAGACCGAACGCGCGATGCGCGCGGGCACCATCGACGGCATCGTCAGCACCTCTGCGCTCGAGCTGGGCGTGGACATCGGCAGCCTCGACGTGGTGATCCTCAACGGCTACCCCGGCAGCGTGGCCGCCACCTGGCAGCGCTTCGGCCGCGCTGGGCGTCGCCAGCAGCCCGCGCTGGGGGTGATGGTGGCCAGCTCGCAGCCGCTGGACCAGTACGTGGTGCGGCACCCGGACTTCTTCGCCGAAGCCTCGCCCGAACATGCGCGCATCGCCCCTGACCAGCCGCTGATCCTGTTCGACCACATCCGCTGTGCAGCGTTCGAGCTGCCGTTCCGGGTGGGCGATGGCTTCGGCCCGATCGACCCCGACGTGTTCCTGGAGGCGCTGGCCGAAACCGAGGTCATCCATCGCGAAGGCGAGCGCTGGGAATGGATCGCCGACAGCTACCCGGCCACCGCGGTCAGCCTGCGCGCGGTGGCCGACGGCAACTTCGTGGTGGTCGACCGCAGCGATGGCCGGCAGCAGATCATCGCCGAAGTCGATTACTCAGCGGCGGCGCTGACCCTGTACGAAGGTGCCATCCACATGGTGCAGTCCACGCCGTACCAGGTGGAAACGCTGGACTGGGAGGGCCGCAAGGCCTACGTCACCCGCACCCACGTGGACTACTACACCGACAGCATCGACTTCACCAAGCTCAAGGTGCTGGACCGTTTCGATGGCGGCGTGGCCGGCCGTGGCGATGCGCACCATGGCGAAGTGCACGTGGTGCGCCGCGTGGCGGGCTACAAGAAGATCCGCTATTACACGCATGAGAACATCGGCTACGGCCCGGTGAACCTGCCCGACCAGGAACTGCATACCACTGCGGTGTGGTGGCAGCTGCCACAGGCGCTGCTGCTGCGCGCGTTCGCCAGCAGGCAGGATGCACTGGATGGTTTTCTCGGCGCCGCCTACGCGCTGCACATCGTCGCCACGGTGGCGGTGATGGCCGATGCGCGCGACCTGCAGAAATCGGTCGGCAACGGCGATGGTGCCTGGTTCGCGATCGCCGACCAGAGTGGCCGTGGCCAGCTGCGCGGCAGCGAAGGTGATCCCGGCATCGTCGAGCTGCTGCAGGAATTCGTGCCCACCGTGTACCTGTATGACAACTTCCCTGGTGGCGTGGGCCTCAGCGAACCGCTGTGGCAGCGCCAGGCCGAACTGGTGCAGCGCGCGCGCGAACTGGTGCAGCGCTGCGACTGCAGGGCCGGCTGCCCGGCCTGCGTCGGCCCGGTGCTGGCCGCGCAGGAAGAAGATCAAACCTCGCCGCGTGCACTGGCACTGCGCGTGCTGGACCTGTTCGATGCGCAGGCCTGCCAGCAGGTGCCCGACGTGGCGGTAACCCCACGCGACCCGATGGAGCTGCTGGCACCGTGAGCCTGAGCCTGGACAAGCTGCGCCTGCTGCGCAGGCAGGCCGGCGACCCGAAGGCGGCCACGCCCGCGGCGCCGGAGGCTCCCGCTGCACCGCCGGCACCCGTGGCCGCCAACGATGCACGACAGCCCCCGGCCGAGCGTTCGGTGTTCGCCTGGGTCGAACAGGAAATCCGCCACAAGCCGACCGGCGCGGCAGTGTCGGCGCCGGCAGCACCAGCGCTGCGCCGGCCCGAAGTGGGCAGCCTACATCGCCTGCTGGGGCTGCGTACGCGTGGCGGCCCCACCCCTGCACGGGCCAGTGCCCAGGATCGCCAGCTGCCCGGCAGGGAAATCGCCCCCGGCCTGTTCCTGATCGAATCGCTGCAGCCGCAGGCGATCCCGGCACAACCGCTATCGCTGGATTTCGCCCGGCGCGAGGGCGAACACGTGGCTGCACGTGACCTGCTGTTCTTCGATACCGAAACCACCGGCCTGGCCGGTGGCACCGGCACCCGCGCCTTCATGATCGGCGCGGCCGACTGGCATGCCTGCCCGCAGCGCGGCGAGGGCCTGCGCATCCGCCAGCTGCTGATGTCCACCATGGCTGCGGAAGACGCGATGCTGGCTACGTTTGCCAGCTGGCTGCAGCCGACCACCGTGTTCTGCAGCTACAACGGCCGCAGCTACGATGCGCCACTGCTGAAGGCGCGTTACCGGCTGGCCCGGCAGCGCGATCCGATCACCGCACTGGATCACGTCGACCTGCTCTATCCCACGCGCCGCCGTTATCGCGGCAGCTGGGAGAACTGCAAGCTGTCCACCATCGAACGCCAGCTGCTGCGCGTGGCGCGCGAGGATGACCTGCCCGGTTCGGAAGCGCCTGCGGCGTGGCTGCGCTACCTGCGCGGCGGCGATGCGGTGAACCTGCGCCGCGTGGCCGACCACAACCACCAGGACGTAGTGACCCTGGCGCTGTTGCTGCAGCGGTTGGTGCAGGAGCAGCAGCGCGAACGGGAAACCCTGGCGCTGGTGGCCGGAGCCGCAGGCGCCCCCCCGCGTTGACACGGCCTGCAGGCCGGTTCGCGCATGCTGCGTTTCCGTCCTGCCACCGGGAGACTGACCATGCGCCTGCACCTGCTGTTGATCTGTGCCCTGCCATTGGCCGCCTGCAGCCACGCCGGCACGCCGGGGGCTGCCCCTGGCACGGCCGGCAGTACACCCGTCGTGGCCGCCCCCGGCGCCCCCGCGCGCTGCAATCCCGATGCCTTGAAGGGCCTGGAAGGCCAGATGGCCAGCAAGGCCGTGGTGGACAAAGCGGTAAAGGACAGCGGTGCGCGCCACGCCCGTGTGGTCAAGCCCGGCATGGCAGTCACCATGGATTTCCGCGAAGACCGGCTGACCCTGCAGGTCGATGAGAACAACCGCATCAGCGGTGCCAGCTGCAGTTGAGCAAGGCAAGGGTCCGTGCGCCGTCGCTGGCACACGGACCCCACCTGCGATTCACTTACCCGCGATGGCTGCGCTCCCGCGCACGTTCGCGTTCCTCGGCCTCACGTTCGGCACGCTCGGCGCGTGCGTCGGCCTCCGCCTGCGCGCGGTCACGGGCGGCGTCGGCCCGGGCACGCTCGCGCGCCGCTTCGGCCTGCGCACGATCACGCTCCCGCCTGGCTTCGCTCTGGGCACGGTCGCGCTCGCGCGCGGCTTCAGCCAGGGCGCGCTTGCGATCACGTTCGGCCTCGGCAAAGGCCTGCTCACGCTCGCGTGCCGCCTCGGCAAACGCCTGGTCGCGCTCACGTGCGGCCTCGGCCAGCACCAGCTCGCGTTCGGCCTTCGCACTGGCACGTTCTGCGGCCGCTTCCGCAGATGCACGCTGACGTTCCGCGCGTGCAGCGGCAAACTCGGCATCACGGGCCCACCGTGCCTGGTCCTGGCGTCGGGCCTGTTCGGCACGCGCCATCGCCATGGCCCGCGGTACCTCGGCGCGGGCGGCGTCGCTGGCCGAACGGGCGGCCAGATTGGCCAGCTCGGCGGCATCCTGCGACGACAGCACATCACCCCCGAGCCGTACCGGCAGCGGCAGGGCCATCGGCATCGGCAGCGGCGTTGCCGCCGGAACATCCACCGAGGCATCCACCGGGGCCTCCAGCGGCGCGCTCTCGACCGCATCGTCCGGCGTGTCGGCCGCCGCGTGCGTCGTCGCCGGCTGTGCCACCACCGCGGCGAGTACGCCCGCGCCGTGGGAGGGCGCAGACACCGCGGGCGAGGCAGCAGCAACAACCGTGGCCGGTGCTACCGAGACCTCCACCGGGGCAAGCGATGGCGACGGCGCAGCGACCAGCCGCAGTGGCAGCACACCCACCGCCAGCACCGCCAGCGTCAGCGTGACCGCCAGCGCCTTGGGGCATGCACGGCCTGACTGCAGCGACCGCAGGCGGCGTTTGAGACTGCCCAGGCTGGGGGCCGCACTGGCCACGCCCAACTGCAGCTGCGGTGCGACCCCCAGCTGCAGCAGCAGGCGCCCGTAGTCCTGGCGCCGATCAGCCTGACCGGCGATCACAGCAGCATCCACCGCTTCCTCGCGGGCCTGGGCATATTCGCGCACGGCCAGGCGCAGCAGTGGGTGGAAGAAGAACAGGTGCTGTGCGAGTGCCGGCAGCAGGCCCCACTGCAGGTCGCGTCGCTGCAGGTGCTGCAGTTCATGGGTCAGGGCCAGGTCCAGCGCATCGCCCTGCAGGGCATGCTCGCCGGTGGGCAGCAGCAGCACCGGGCGCAGCGGCCCGATGATCTGCGGCGCATCGACACGGTCACTGGTCCACAGCCGCGGCGGGCGACGCAGGCCGTGTGCTTCGGCTGCCAGTTGCAGCGCCTGCACCAGCGCGTCGTCATCGCACGGCCGCGCAGCCGCCAACAGCGCGCGGCAGCGCCGCCATTCGGCAACGGTACGCCAGGCCGTCACCAGCACGCCCGACAGCCACAGCGCGCCCAAGGCCAGCACCCACCACGCGACCGGCACGGCCACCGGGCCCGCCTCGGCAACGGTCAGCGCCGCGGGCACCGCATCGGCCGCGTGTGCACCGCCGGCCAGCGCCACCGCCTGTGCGGCCGGCAACCATGGCAGCTGCAGCGGCTGGCTCCAGACCAGGCCCAGCACCGCCTGCAACGAGACCAGCCACCACAGCCAGCAACGGGTGGCCGCCGGCAGCGACGGCAGCGTGCGGCACAGCAGTGCCACCACGCCCACCAGCAGCGCGGTCTGCAGGCTGGTCCAGCCCAACCGCTCCAGCACTACCATCAACAGTGTCGTATCCATGGTTCAACGCTCCTGCGGCGTTCTTACAGCTGCTCGGCCTTGCCGCTGGCCAGGGCGCGGGCGATCACCTGCTTCACCTGCTCAGCGGCCTGGGCATGGATGCGTGCCTGACGTTCGCCCAAGACCGCCTGCTGGCCACCCAGGGCCGCCTGCCGGCTGCCCAGCGCTGCCTGCTGCGCAGCAAGGCGTTCCATTTCCCGGTTGTGCCCGGCCATGGCTGCGTCGGCCCGCCGGCGCGCAGCGTCCCCATCGCGTGAGGCATCCGCCGCTTCGGCGGCTGCGTCGCGGTTGATGTCCTGCGCACCAATGGCGCGGTTGGCCTGGCGGATCGCATCCTGTGCATTGACCAGCGCCAGCTGGCTCTGCTGGCGGCCCAGCTCACCCTGGCGGCGCCCCAGTTCACCCTGCTCACGGCCCAGCGCGCCCTGGCGTGCACCCAGCGCACTCTGCTGGCGGCCCAGCGCTGCCGCATCGGCATAGACGCGCTGCAGCGGCTTGATCAGCTCCGCATCCCGCACCAGGTAGCGCTTGTCGCCATCGCGGAACCACAGCGCCGGCCCCTTGCCGGCACTCTGCCGGGCCTGCGCCAGATCATCGATACCGGCAGTGGCGAAGGTATGGTCATTGTCGACCAGCACATAGGCCTGTGCCGGTGCCTTGCCCAGGTGCAGTTCACCGTCGGTGACGATGGTCATCGTGCTGCTGTGCACCTCCTGCATGTCATCCGTGTCCTGCACGTCGTCAGGCGGGGCCGGTGCGCGCGGCGGGGCTGCCGGGGCTGCCGGAACGGCCGGCCGGATGGCCGACGGCGGTGCAGCCGGCGCAGGCGGCGCGGGCGGTGCCGCCACGGCACGCGGCGGGACCGGCGGTGCAGGCGGAACCGGTGCGGCGACCAGCCGCATCGGTGCGATGCCCACGGCCAGCACGACGGCGGTCAGCGCGGCGGCCAGCACCTTCGGGCAGGCCCGGCGCGACTGCAGCGACTGCAGCCGGCGCTTCAGGCTGGCCGTGCTCGGCGCGGCACTGGCCACGCCCAGGTGCGGCTGCGGCGCGACCCCCAACTGCAGCAGCAGGCGGCCATAGGCATGGCGGCTGGCGCTGTGCTGGGCGACCACCGCAGCGTCCACCGCTTCCTCGCGGGCCTGGGCATATTCGCGCACGGCCAGGCGCAGCAGCGGGTGGAAGAAGAACAGGTGCTGCGCCAGCGCCGGCAGCAGGCCCCATTGCAGATCACGGCGCTGCAGGTGCTGCAGTTCGTGGGTCAGGGCCAGGTCCAGCGCATCGCCCTGCAGGGCGTGCTCACCGGTCGGCAGCAGCAGCACCGGGCGCAGCGGCCCGATCACCTGCGGGGCATCGATGCGGTCGCTGGTCCACAGCTGCGGCGGGCGGCGCAGGCCATGCGCTTCCGCCGCCAGGTGCAGCGCATCGACCAGCGCGGCGTCCTCGCAGGGCTGCGCGGCGGCCAACAGCGCGCGGCAGCGCCGCCATTCGGCAACGGTACGCCAGGCCGTCAGCAGCACGCCCGACAGCCACAGCGCGGCCAGTGCCAGCGCCCACCAGGCCACCGGCGCCGCGCTGGCAACCGTGCCGGCATCAACGACCGGGGCTGCCGCCAGCACCTGTGCGGACAGCTCGGGCGCGACCGGATACACCGCATCGGCCACCAGGTCGGTGGCACCGCCTGCCATGGCCTGTGCTGCGGGCAGCCACGGCAGCTGCAGCGGCTGGCTCCACACCAGGCCCAGCACCGCCTGCAGCGAGACCAGCCACCACAGCCGGCAGCGCGTGGCCGCCGACAGCGACGGCAGCGCGCGGCACAGCAGTGCCACCAGGCCCACCAGCAGCGCGGTCTGCAGGCTGGTCCAGCCCAGCCGCTCCAGCATCGGGATCAGTGTCGTCATGTCCATGGCTCAGCCCTCCTTCCGCTGCGACTGCAGCTGCGCGACCAGCGCTTCCAGTTCGGCCAGCTCGTTGTCGCTGACCTTCCGCCGCTGCGACAGGTACGCCACGAACGGCGATACCGAGCCCTGCAGGGTGTTGTCGACGAACTGGGCGATGGCGCCCTGCACCACGCTGTCCTGGCCGCGGGTGGCCTGGTAGCGGTACACGCCGTCCTGCTGGGCGCGCTGCAGGTACCCCTTGCTGCGCAGCCGTTCCATCATGGTCAGCACCGTGGAACGGGCCAAGCCACGCGCTTCGCCATAGGCCGCGGCAACTTCGCCGACACTGGCCTGGCCTTGTTCATCGATGTACTGCAGCAGGGCCAGTTCCTGGTCCCCGATGGTCTTGCCGCGCATGCTCCCACTCCATTGACTACACGTGTCGTCACTGTCTGCGTGACGACAACTGTAGTCAACCCCCCGGAAGTCATGGTCCGACGAACGGTAGGGGGATGGGGATCCCTTTATGCATCCCACGCCTACTTCAGTATGCTGGTATCAGCGCGGGCGCACCTTTGACAATATTGGATTCGTCAGAGCCACCAGCCGCCGATGTCAGGTTTTCGGGGGCCTTCATGAGCCGAGACACGCCCCGCCGACTGAGGGCGCAAACGGGCCCATCTCTGCGATGCACAGTAGCCAGTCAGGCTTCGGCGCCCTGTCGACGAGGGACTGGTGATCTTCGATTTCATGCTGTCTCCATGGGGAGGCGGGCTCACAGCACGAACACGCTTTAGCACCATACGGCGCTGTGTTCAGTCGCGCCGTAAGTGCACCTGAAGCCTCATTAGGTCGCGGCTTTCCCTTGCTGTAAGGCACTCAGACCATCTGATATCAAATCATGGCACCGCGCGCGCGCAGCGATTCGTAATGCGTAGGTCGCAGGTTCGACTCCTGTTTCCGGCACCAGTTGTAATGAAAAGCCCCCGCCTTGGTCGGGGCTTTTTGTTTGGGCGTTCGACCCGGGTGGGGGGCTGGTCCGGGTTCCGAAGAGTTATCGGATTGATCTGATTCACATTCAGGCCGGAGCCTGCTATGAAGAAGGCGGGTGCGAAGGGGAATTCGTACCGGCTCCAACGTCTGCCCTGTCGTCTCTGGTCAAACACTAGGGTGGGGACAGTTTGTGCCTGAAATCGAGGTTCCAGGTCGGCAACGGACGGAGGATTGTTCAATCGTTGCGCGGCTCCTGTTCTCGGGGGGCATACGTAGGGAGGGGGAGCATGCAGGGAAGACGAGTGCCTGGGGCTGCCAGCACGTACAAGTACCGTAGAAGAGGGGCCTTACCGTTTTCCATCAGAGAAGCCCAATAGCAATTGTGCACCTACAGGTATTCAGGCAAATTTTGAGTCTCGCTCCATGCCTGAAGGTAGATGGACGAACAACGCCCATCTCAATGTCGAGAAAAAAATGACTAGGGCAAAATTAAAAGGGATTGATACCGCCGATTGGGATGCTGCATTTGAAAGGCATCAAAAAACAGATCGATTTGATTGCTACTTTCAGGTGTCCATTGGTGCAGATGATGGTCGGGGCGCATACTTGTTTGGCTTTACCGCTTGTAATCGCGAGTGGCTGGAATCCATGATTGAGAAGGATCAATCCATTCCGAAGTTTGTTGTCGTAAATGATGTCAGCCTTGAGGCCGTCGAGCGAGCCGTCGAACTTGTGTGTAGCGCCGTACCAGATGGAAGGTGGGAAGAAGTTGCCCGTAAGTTGGCTGAAGTGATGGATTGGGAGTTTGAAGGTTATGTCCCTGGACGGAGGTAATCAGGGTGCCCTAGACAAACACCCGGCTAGTGCCAGTCACTGGCTCACACGTTCATCCCAATGGCGCGCTCGCTGGCATGCGCAATGGCAATGGCAATGGCATCGAGCATGAGGGCGTGCTCAATGCGCGGATGCTTCCGTCGCAATTAAAGGACGGCACTGCCAGCGAGCTTCTATATCAGTGCGGCGCCAATGGTGACGTTACGGCAATCATCGATCGGCAGCAGGGAGCTGCGCATGACATCCGCATGGGTTACGACGGCCAGGGCAGGCTGACGCCTGTGCAGTCGGCTTCCTTCGGGGGCGATGGCGCATTCCGCTACACCTATGACGTGCAGGAGAGTCTGCTCAGCGTGCGGCTGGCAGGCGTGCGCAGCCAGCAGTTCTGGTACGACGCGCGCCACCAGCTGACCAATGTCCGCGATGATGCCGGCGCGACGGTGACCGGATTGGCCTGGGATGTTCAGGGCAATCTCTCGCTGCGCAACGGGCGGAGGTACGACTTCGACTTTGGCAACAGGCTGCGCGAAGTGAAGGAGGCGGAGCGCTATGCCTACGATGCCTATGGTCGGCGCGCGTTGGCGTACGATGCCCAGGGGCAACGCCTGCACGCGATGCATTCGTTGCCCGGGAAGGTGATGCACGAAGAACGCCGAGGCAAGGGCGCCTTGGAGCACATCCAGTAGGTGGTCGACTGCTGGCCACCCGCGGCCCGCCTTTAAACATGCTGGCGACTTTGGCGTGGTTGGAAATGCCAACAACAAGACGTTATCGGAATTCGGCTCAGCCATCGAGCGCCATGTAGCAAGCGATTCAACAGTGGCCATTCAGGGCACACATCGCGGCAAGGATGTAACGCATTTTATCGATCCCGGGACAGGGTTGAACGTGATGAAGGATTCTTCTGGAAGCTTTCTCTCCGGCTGGAAGATGAGTGACCAGCAGCTGAGATATGTGCTTGACAATGGTTCGCTTGGAGGAGGGAAATGATGCGCAGAGCAGACGAGTACCTATCACTAATCACTTCGTACATT
Organism: Stenotrophomonas sp. 24(2023); assembly: GCF_030913365.1. Taxonomy (NCBI): domain Bacteria; kingdom Pseudomonadati; phylum Pseudomonadota; class Gammaproteobacteria; order Lysobacterales; family Lysobacteraceae; genus Stenotrophomonas; species Stenotrophomonas sp. 24(2023). The sequence continues at coordinate 1,988,714 of NZ_CP133160.1, read as the reverse complement.
GATGGCAAGATCGATACCAAGAGCTTTAGCAGGATGTATCTTGAGAAGTTCAAGAATGAGAGATCGGAGCTTCCCGAGGATGCCTTTGAGATCCTTGATCGGCTGTTCGGAGATGTGGATTCATACACCGATGACGAAGAATTGTTGGCGTCGATGCCATCCTTCTATCTCAGCGCCGAACAGTTGAAAGAGCAGGCGGCGATGGCGGCAGCTGAGCTTGCCAACGGCGTTTGACAACTCAGTTGATGGATCGATGAGTTCATGCGGGCAGAATCCTGTCCGAGCCTTGAGCACGCTATTCACCTCCTTGAGTCCGGCATGCGGACGCGAGCACGGTTGACATGCACGGTACGCCCTCGCGTTGTAATGTAGGCGTCAACGTGAAAAACGCTGGCGCGTGGCTATCCGTTTGCTATTGCCGTTGCTACTGGCCACTGCCTACAGCTGGCCGTCTGCGGACTCTCAATTTCAAAGCCTGTTCTTGGACATGGTCGAGCGACTCATCCAAGCCCGAGAGTGGTTCCTGATAGAGGCAGACACGCCGGTGTGCCAGAAGCCTGTCATGTCGGAGAGGAGGCGATGAGTGCGCTCCGGCCGCGAAGACAGGGATCAGCAGCGGGTTAGGGCGCTCTGTAGGTTGATTCGTTTATTGCCTGCGTGAAAATGGCTGCCCAAAGGGGACCTGCCTTTCAAAAGTTTGTCGTTCTGGTCTACCCGCGCGGTCGGCCTCAGCCCGGAACGCGTCAGACATTTCTGGAATTTCTGGAATGTTTGTCCTGAACGACAATCTTTACGCTGCTGCATACCCTTAAACCTTTCATCCCACCGCCGCATCCGACTCCTTACCCCCTGCTGGAGAACCGCATGCGCCGCGCGACACTGGGACGTCTGCTGCTTGTCTGTGCCCTTCCCTTCACTGCGGCCTCCGCCGCCACCGACCAGGCCAATGACCAGGCGCGCCGGCTGGTGCGCCAGATCATGCAGGAGCAGCGCATTCCCGGCCTGCAGTTGGCGGTGGTCAAGGACGGGCAGATCGTGTTGTCAGAGGCCTACGGTCTGGCCGATGTGGAAAACGGCGTACCCACCACCCGTGACACCCGCTTTCCACTCAACTCGGCCACCAAGGCATTCACCGGCGTCGCCGTTGCGCAGCTGGCACAGCAGGGGCGGTTGGATCTGGATGCCCCCGTTTCCCGCTATCTGCAGGATCTGCCCACGACGTGGCAGGCGGTGCGCGTGCGCCAGCTGCTGGCCCACACCTCGGGCCTGCCGGACATCGTCGATGCCAATGGGCTGATCGGCGGTGGGTCGGAAGCGCAGGCCTGGACGACGGTCACCGGGTTGCCCATCGAAGCCCCCGCTGGCGAGCGCTTCGCCTACAACCAGACCAACTATCTGCTGTTGTCGCGGATCATCGCCCGGCAATCGGGTGTGCCCTACGAGCGCTTTCTGGCCAGCGGCCAGTTTGCGCCCGCACGCATGGCACGAACAACGTTCGGCGACAGCTACGACCTGATTCCAGCGAAGGCTTCCATGTACAGCCTGGCGCCACGCCGGACCGACGCGGCCGATGCACCGGTGCGCCTTTCGCACTGGTTCTATGACATCCCACCGGGTCTCTGGGCCGGCGGCGGCATCCTCACCACGGCAGACGACACCGCACACTGGCTGGTCGCGTTGGCCGCTGGGCAGTTGCTGGGTGAGGCCGCGCGCGCCCGCATGTGGACGGCCGAACCCCTTGGCAACGGCCGGCCGGGCCCATGGGCAGCCGGCTGGCCGGTACTGCAGCCCGCACCGGATCGCCAGCTGGCCGGCGTCGGCGGCGCGCGCGCGGCCTTCATCGTCTATCCCGATCGCGGTGTGGCCGTGGTCGTACTCACCAATCTGGTCGGCGCCAACCCGCAGCAGTTCATTCCACGCATCGCCGCGCTCTACGCCCCCGCCGCCAGCGGCGCGTCGGCCACACCCTGAGGGGCAACGCTTCCCTCGCAGGGCCGGTCCCTCCAGTCAGTGGAGGGAACCGGTTCTGCGGCGATGCTAGCCCCGCGGCCCGCCCATCACCGGCAGCACCACACCGCTGATGTAGCTGCTGCACACCGGCGATGCCAGGAACACATAGGCCGGTGACAGCTCTTCGGGCTGTGCCGGGCGGCCCATGTCACTGTCCTTGCCAAACGCTGCGACATCCTCGGCCGGCTTGTCGGCCGGGTTCAACGGCGTCCACACCGGTCCCGGCGCCACGCAGTTCACGCGGATGCCCCGCGGCAGCAACTGGCTGGCCAGCGCCTTGGTGAACGCATGGATCGCGCCCTTGGTGGCCGAATAGTCGATCAGCGCCTTGCTGCCGAACAGGCCGGTTTCAGAGCCGGTATTGATGATGCTGGCGCCCTCGCCCAGATGCGGCAGCACCGCACGCGCCATCTGGATGTAGCCGCCGATGTTGGTCTGCAGGGTTTCCTGCAGGTGCGCGTCTTCCAGGTCTTCCAGTCGCTGGCAATGCAGCTGGAACGCGGCGTTGTTGACCAGGATGTCGATGCCACCCAATGCCTTGGCGACCTGCGTGACGGCCTTGTTGCAGAAGCGCGGATCGCGCACGTCGCCGGCGATCACCACGCAGCGGCCGCCCTCGCGTTCCACGTGCTGGCGTGTGATATCGGCATCTTCCGCTTCATCCAGATGCAGTACCGCCACATCCGCCCCTTCGCGGGCGAACAACACCGCCACGGCGCGACCGATACCGGAATCGCCACCGGTGATGATCGCGCGCATGCCCTGCAGCTTGCCGCTGCCGATGTAGTCAGGCGCCAGGAAGCGCGGTGCCAGATCAAGGGCATGTTCGTGGCCGGGCTTGGCCAGGTGCTGCGCCGGCAGGGTTTCTGGCTGGGCACGGGGCCCGGCCTGGATGGCCTTCTTTGCCCCTGTCTTCTTCGCAACCTTCTTGGCCGCACGCACATCCTTGGCCTTTTCCTGGTCCTGCAACCGGCGCTGGCGTGCTGCCACACGTGCAGCACGCGGGTCAGCGGCGGCGGCCTTGCGGGTGGCCGTCTTCACCACACGCGGTCGATCGGGATCGGCTGTACGTGCAGCCGGCGGGGAGGTGGCGCCTTTGCGCACCTTGGGGGACGCCTTGCGGCGGGCGGGCACTTTCTTGCTCGTGGCCATGCGGTCTCCTTCGGGTGGTCCGGGAATGGGGCGTACGCTCAACGGCGCACAGGCAGTGTGTGCAGCGGCGCTGTCGGTGGCGGTGAATGGTGCGTGTCCGGCGCGTGCAGGCATTCATGCCACCACCACACCGCTCGCGGCAGGCTGGGCACCCGATCGCCTCCGGACCACTGCCATGCGCGCGCTCACCGCCGCTTCCCTCACCCTCGCCCTGGCCGCCTGCAGCAGCACGCCGGTCGCCCAGATCCAGCCCATCGATGGGGTCATCTCCGGCCAGTGCCACATCGACAAGGTCAAAGGTGCGGTCGGCCTGGCCGCCTCGGCCGCCACCGTCGAGCGCGCGCGCGTGGACAGCGACAGCCTGCAGGTCCAGGTGCTGCGTGGCCAGCGCGAGCGCAATGGCAGCACGGCCAGCGGCCTGTCCGATCCGGCTGCCGGTGCGGCGGCCCAGGGCGGCGAGCGCCTGACCATCGAAAAGGGGCCGACCAACAACATCACCGCGATCTACTGCGGCTGAGCCGGCGCGCCCGGCGCAGCACCTTCAGCGCCGCCTGTTCCCACTGGCGGGGCCCGCGCAGGCCCGCCAGCGCGGCCAGCTCACCGCGCTCCCAGCCGGTGAAAACGCAGGGATCGATATAGGCCCGGCGGCACACGGCCGGGGTGTTGCCCAGCCGCGCGGCCACCTGGCACACCACCGCGCGCTGTACCTTCGCCAGTGCACGCGGGCTGGCCGGCGCGGGCAATGCGGTTGCCGCAAAGACCCGGATCGCTTCCACCGTGCCGCCCCAGGTGCGGAAGTCCTTGGCGGTGAAGTCCTGGCCCATCGCATCGCGCAGGTAGTCGTTCACTGCACCCGAATCGACCGGCAGCAGCGTGCCCTCGTCATCACGGTACTGGAACAGCGCCTGCCCGGGCAGCTGCTGCAGGCGCCGCACCAGCGTGCCCAGCCGGCGGTTGCCTACCGTCACGTCGTGCAGCTGCCCCGACTTGCCACGGAAGCGCATGCGCACGCGCCCGCCGCGCAGCAGGTCCAGGTGGCGGTTGCGCAGGGTGGTCAGCCCGTAGGACCTGTTCTCCTGCGCGTAGCTTTCGTTGCCCACCCGCACCAGGGTATCGGCCAGCAGCGCCACCACCACGGCCAGCACCTTGTCACGCGGGAAGCCGGGCTGCCTGAGGTCGTGCGACAGCCGCCGGCGCAAGGCCGGCAGCGCCTGCCCGAACGCGATGATGCGGTCGAACTTGCCGGCATCGCGCACCCGTGCCCAGTCGGCGTGGTAGCGGTACTGCTTGCGCCCGCGCGCATCGCGGCCGGTCGCCTGCAGGTGGCCGTCGGCCCGGGCGCAGATCCAGACGGCGGTATAGGCCGGCGGGATGGCCAGCGCGCGGATGCGCTGCAGGGTGGCGGCATCGCGCACGGCATGCCCATCCGCATCGCGGTAGGCAAAGCCGGTGCCGGCACGGCGGCGGCTGATGCCGGGCAGGGTGTCATCGACATAGCGCAGGCCGGCCTGGCGGGCCGCCTGGCGCTCGGGGGTGAGGGGCGAAGGCATGGCCACAGTGTCGGCGGCGCGGTGCCATCGCCGCGTCGATAACACAACACAAACACGTGATGAGGGTGCAGCGGCTATGCTCGGGGTTTGTCCGTCCTGTCCCATCCGGAGTTCCGATGTCCACCCCGATCCGTGCCCGTTTCCTCACCGCCCTGATGCTGCCGGCCGTGCTGGCGCTGTCTGCCTGCGGCGCACCGCCGCTGGATGAACAGGACGCCGCCACCGCCAAGGCACAACAGGCCGCCGAAGCCGCCAAGGCACCGGCCGATGATGCGGGCAAGGCCACCGAAGCACCGCCGGCCGGCACCTGCGATGCCAGCCAGGTGCAGAGCCTGGTCGGCCAGGCCTACACCGACGCCGTCGGCAAGCAGGCCCAGGACGATGCCGGGGCCCGGCAGCTGCGCGTGCTGCACCCCACCGATGTCACCACGATGGAGTTCCTCGGCGAACGCCTGAACGTGGAAGTGGACGAGAAGAACGTGGTCACCGGCGTGCGCTGCGGCTGACCGGAAAACCCCGCGCCGGCAAGGGGTTGCCGGCGTGTTGGTTGCGCGTGCAACCGTGTGTTGCGGCGTTGCAGCAACTGTGATCTAGTCGAGGCATCCGGTGGCCTCACGATGCGCTCCAGGAGAGCACGGCGTGTGCAGCGGGATGAACGCGAAGGTGCAGGGCGCGCGGCCAGGCAGGCGCGCGACGCAGTGCTGGCAGGCTGCCCGGGCAACGCGCACGGCGTCATGGGGACGTGTGCCAGGGGCCTTGCCGAAGGGCCGTGCGATGCACGGCGCGTCTCATTTCGATGTGCATGGCGTGCTCGATGAGCGGGCGTGAGTGTCTCCGCTCATTCAACCCGCATCGAGGCAGAGATGGCCCCCCGCAACCGCCAAGGGCTTTACGACCCGCAAGATGAGCGCGACGCCTGTGGTTTCGGCATGATCGCGCAGTTGGACGACCAGCCCTCGCGACTGCTCGTCGACACCGCCATTGCCGCGCTTTCGCGCATGACCCACCGTGGCGGCGTCGCCGCCGACGGCTTGACCGGCGATGGCTGCGGCCTGCTGCTGCGCCGCCCCGATGCCTTCCTGAAACTGCTGGCCGACGAAGCAGGCATCGCGGTGGGCGCGCGCTTCACCGCCGGCCTGGTGTTCCTGCCGCACGATACCGATGCGGCGGCGGCCTGCCGCGCACAGCTGCAGGCGCAGTTGCAGACCGTAGGCTGCAAGGTCGCCGGCTGGCGCCAGGTACCCACCGATGACAGCGTCTGCGGCCAGCTGGCGCGCGATACGCTGCCGCACATCGAGCAGGTCTTCGTCGACGCCGGCATCGGCCAGGATGAGGCCGGCTTCGGCCTGGCCCTGTTCCTGGCCCGCCGCCGCAGCGAACAGCAGCTGCGCGCGCATGCCGATTTCTACGTCACCACGCTCAGCCCGAACGCGATCGGCTACAAGGGCATGGTGCTGCCGGACAAGCTCAGCCGCTTCTTCCCGGACCTGCAGCGCCGCGAACTGGCCTCCAGCGCGATCGTCTTCCACCAGCGTTTTTCCACCAACACGATGCCGCGCTGGCCGCTGGCGCATCCGTTCCGCCTGCTCGCCCACAACGGCGAGATCAACACCATCGAAGGCAACCGGCGCTGGGCGCAGGCACGCAGCAAGGTGTGGAAGACGCCGCGCTTCGATATCGGTGAATTCGATCCGGTCATTTCCATGCACGGCTCCGATTCGCAGAGCCTGGACAACATGCTGGAGCTGATGGTCAACGGCGGCATGGAGCTGATCCAGGCGCTGCGCATCCTGGTGCCGCCGGCGACCCAGTCGCTGGAGTTCAAGGACCCGGACCTGGCCGCGTTCTACGAGTTCTACGGCCTGAACAGCGAACCGTGGGATGGCCCGGCCGGCATCGTCGCCTGCGACAGCCGCTATGCGGTATGCACGCTGGACCGCAACGGCCTGCGCCCGGCACGCTGGATGCTCACCTCCGACCGCCACTTCCTGGTCGCCTCCGAAGCCGGCGTGTGGGAAGTGCCGACCGAACGGGTGGTGCGCAAGGGCAAGCTGGGCCCGGGCGAGATGATGGCCATCGACCTCAAGCGCGGCGACCTGCTCGATTCCGATGCCATCGACCGCATCAACCGTGGCCGTGCGCCGTACAAGCAGTGGCTGCAGCAGGGCGTGACCTACCTGCAGACCGAACTGATCGATCCCTCGCTGGTGGAAGAGCCCTTCGACGAGGGCACGCTGCGCAGCTACCACAAGCTGTACCAGCTCAGCAGCGAGGAAGTGGAGCAGGTGCTGCGACCGCTGGCCGAGACCGAGCAGGAAGCCACCGGCTCGATGGGCGATGACACGCCGATGGCGGTGCTGAGCCAGCACAGCCGGCCGCTGTACGACTACTTCCGCCAGGCCTTCGCGCAGGTCACCAATCCGCCGATCGATCCGCTGCGCGAAGACTGCGCGATGTCCCTGTCCACCCAGCTCGGCAAGGAGACCAACATCTTCCACGCCGGCGCGGAGACGGTGAACCACGTCATCCTCAACTCGCCGGTGCTCAGCCAGCGCAAGCTGCGCCAGCTGCTGAAGATGGACCAGTACGTGCAGGCCAACCGCCTGATCGACCTGTCCTACAGCGAGGAAGAAGGCCTGCGTGCCGGCATCGAGCGCATCTGCGCCGAGGTCGAGCAGGCCGCCCGCGAGGGCATCGTCATGCTGCTGCTGTCCGACCGCTACCCGGTGCCGGGGCGGCCGATGGTGCATGCCCTGCTGGCCACCAGCGCGGTGCACCACCACCTGTGCCGTGCCGGGCTGCGCTGCGACGTCAACCTGATCCTGGAAACCGGTACCGCGCGCGACCCGCACCACATGGCGTGCCTGCTCGGCTTCGGTGCCACCGCGGTGTACCCGTACCTGGCCTACCAGACCCTGTTCGATCTGGGCCGGCGCGGCATCCTCAAGCTGGCCAAGGGCGGGGAGCAGTCGCAGATCGGCCGCCGCTACCGCAAGGGCGTCTACAAGGGCCTGTCCAAGATCATCTCCAAGATGGGCATCTGTACCGTGGCCAGCTACCGCGGCGCGCAGCTGTTCGAGATCATCGGCCTGGAGCCGGAGGTCGTCGCGCTGTGCTTCCCGGAAACCGCCTCGCGCATCGGCGGTGTCGGCTTCGCGCGGCTGGACCAGGAAGCGCGCCAGCTGTGCGGGCAGGCCTGGGACCCGCTGCAGGGCCCGGAGGTGGGCGGCCTGCTCAAGTACGTGCATGGCGGCGAATATCACATGTACAACCCGGACGTGGTGATGACCCTGCAGCGCGCTGCGCGCAGCGGCGATCCGCGTGCCTGGCAGCAGTACTGCGATGCGGTGCATTCGCGCCCGCCGTCGGCGCTGCGCGACCTGCTGCAGCTGGTACCGGCGGCCACGCCGACGTCGCTGGATGAGGTGGCCCCGGCCAGCGACCTGTTCCCGCGCTTCGACACTGCGGCCATCAGCCTGGGCGCACTGTCCCCGGAAGCGCACGAGGCGCTGGCCATCGCGATGAACCGCCTCGGCGGGCGCAGCAATTCCGGCGAAGGCGGCGAAGACCCGGCGCGCTACGGCACGCCCCGCCGCAGCAAGATCAAGCAGGTCGCCTCGGGCCGTTTCGGCGTCACCGCCGAATACCTGGTCAATGCCGAGGTGCTGCAGATCAAGGTCGCACAGGGCGCCAAGCCCGGCGAAGGCGGCCAGCTGCCCGGCCACAAGGTCAATGAGCTGATCGCCCGCCTGCGCTATGCGCGCCCGGGCATCGGCCTGATCTCGCCGCCGCCGCACCATGACATCTACTCCATCGAAGACCTGGCGCAGCTGATCTACGACCTCAAGCAGGTCAACCCGACCGCGCTGGTGTCGGTGAAGCTGGTCAGCCATGCCGGCGTGGGCACGATCGCGGCCGGCGTGGTCAAGGCCGGTGCGGACCTGATCACCATTTCCGGCCACGATGGCGGCACCGGTGCCTCGCCGGTCAGTTCGATCCGCTATGCCGGCGTGCCGTGGGAACTGGGCGTGGCCGAAGCCCACCAGGCGCTGGTGGCCAACGACCTGCGCGCGCGCACCCTGCTGCAGACCGATGGCGGCCTGAAGACCGGCCTGGACGTGGTCAAGGCCGCGCTGCTGGGCGCGGACAGCTTCGGCTTCGGCACCGCGCCGATGATCGTGCTGGGCTGCAAGTACCTGCGCATCTGCCACCTCAACAACTGTGCCACCGGCGTGGCCACCCAGGACGAGCGCCTGCGCGAGAACCACTTCACCGGCCAGCCCGAGCGCGTGGAGAACTTCTTCCGCCTGCTGGCCGAGGAAGTGCGCGGCTGGCTGTCCTACCTGGGCGTGCGGTCGCTGGAGGAGATCGTCGGCCGTACCGACCTGCTGCGCCAGCTGGACGTCGCTCCGCGCGAAGGCGTGCGCGTGGACCTGTCGCGGCTGTTGGCCGATGCCCGCTTCGAGGGCAGCCACTGTGCCGCCCAGCGCCTGTACGAATCGCCGGACAGCCTGGCCACGCAGATGGACGGCCTGCTGGCCGAGGCGATCGCGCACAAGCGCGGTGGCGAGCACCGCTTCCTGATCCACAACACCGACCGCAGCATCGGCACCCGCCTGGCCGGTACCGTGGCACGCGCGCACGGCAACCAGGGCATGGCCGAATCGCCGCTGGAGCTGCGCTTCCGCGGCACCGCCGGGCAGAGCTTCGGTGCCTTCAACGTCGGTGGCCTTCATCTGGAAGTGGAAGGGGAAGCCAACGACTACGTCGGCAAGGGCATGGCCGGTGGCCGCCTGGTGGTGCGCCCGCCGCGCGGTGCGCGCTTCGAGGCACGCAACACCGCCATCATCGGCAACACCTGCCTGTACGGCGCTACCGGCGGCGAGCTGTTCGCCGCGGGGCGTGCCGGTGAACGCTTCGCCGTGCGCAACTCCGGCGCGCTGGCGGTGGTGGAAGGGGCCGGTGACCACTGCTGCGAATACATGACCGACGGCGTAGTGCTGGTGCTGGGCAAGGTCGGCCTGAACTTCGGCGCGGGCTTCACCGGTGGCCTGGCCTATGTGCTGGACATCGACCGCGACTTCGTCGACCGCTACAACCATGAGCTGATCGACATACACCGCGTGTCGGCCGAAGGCTTCGAGAACTACCGCCAGCACCTGCACCGCCTGATCGGCCGCCACCGCGAGCTGACCGGCAGCATCTGGGCGCAGCAGATCCTGGACGAGTTCCGCGATTACATCGGCAAGTTCTGGCTGGTCAAACCCAAGGCCGCCAGCATCGAGTCGCTGACCGAAACCCTGCGCCGCGCCGCCTAAGCGCACCGGCGCGCCGGCCGCCGGCGCGCCAGCTCCCTCACCGCTGTACTGCCGGCCACGGCCGGCAACCGAAACCACAGAGCCAGCCATGAGCCGCAAGCACGCCTTCCAGTTCCTCGACCTGCCCCGCACCATGCCCCAGCGCATTCCGGTCGAGCTGCGCACGTCCGGCGACTGGGGCGAGCTGTACGGCAGATTCGGCAAGGAAGACGCGCAGTACCAGGCCGGGCGCTGCCTTGATTGCGGCAACCCGTACTGCAGCTGGAAGTGCCCGGTGCACAACGCCATTCCGCAGTGGCTGCAGCTGGTGCAGGAAAACCGCATCCATGAAGCGGCCACGCTGTGCCACAGCACCAACCCGCTGCCGGAGGTGTGCGGCCGGGTGTGCCCGCAGGACCGCCTGTGCGAAGGCAGCTGCACCCTGGAAGAGTTCGGTGCGGTGACCATCGGTGCGGTGGAGAAGTACATCGTCGATACCGCGCTGGCCACCGGCTGGCGCCCGGACATGGCCGCCGTTGAACCGACCGGCCAGTCGGTGGCCGTGGTCGGTGCCGGCCCGGCCGGGCTGGCCTGTGCCGACCGCCTGGCCCGCGCCGGCATCACCGCCGTGGTCTACGACCGCTACGAACAGGTGGGCGGCCTGCTGCAGTTCGGCATCCCCAGCTTCAAGCTGGACAAGGACGTGATCCGTCGCCGTCGCGAGCTGCTCGAAGGCATGGGCGTGCAGTTCCGCCTGGGCGTGGAGATCGGCCGCGACATCAGCGTGGCGCAGCTGCTGGCCGAGCATGCCGCCGTGTTCCTGGGCACCGGTGCCTACCGCTACACCGATGGCGGCCTGCCCGGCCAGGACCTGAAGGGCGTGGTGCCGGCCCTGCCGTTCCTGGTGCAGAACAGCCGCATCGTCGGTGGCGATGATCCGCACGGCCGGCCGATCGCCGGCTGGGAAGACCAGATCGCCCTGCCCGACCTCAACGGCAAGCGCGTGGTCGTGCTGGGCGGCGGCGACACCGGCATGGACTGCGTGCGCAGTGCCGTGCGCCTGGGTGCGGCGCGGGTGACCTGCGCCTACCGCCGCGACGAAGCCAACATGCCCGGCAGCGCGCGCGAGGTGGCCAATGCCCGCGAGGAAGGCGTGCGCTTCCTGTTCAACCGCCAGCCGCTGTCGATCGAAGCCGGTGCCGACGATGAGGTGATCGGCGTGACCGTGGTCGAAACACAGCTGGGCGCGCCTGATGCCAATGGCCGCCAGAACGCCGTGCCGATCGACGGCAGCGAATCCCTGCTGGAAGCGGACGTGGTCATCATCGCCTTCGGCTTTTCGCCCAGCGTGCCGGCCTGGCTGGCCGAGCACGGCGTGGAAGGCCAGGCCAATGGCCGCATCGTGGCCGGTGGCCACGGCCGCCTGCCCTACCAGACCGCGCACCCGCGCCTGTTTGCCGGCGGCGATGCCGTGCGCGGTGCCGACCTGGTGGTCACCGCCGTGGCCGAAGGGCGCGATGCGGCCGCCAGCATCGTGCGCCTGCTCGCTCACTGAGCCCCGGCATCGCGCTGCAGCACCTGCAGGTAGCTGTCCACGGTGGCCAGCGCGGTAGCCAGCGCTGGCGCCAGGGATGCACCCGGCGGCTGTTGCTCCAGTGCCCACAGGCGCTCGGCCAGCGCCGGGGCGCCTACCATCGACAGGACACCGCGCAGGCGGTGCAGGCGGACCTGCACCGCGGCCGGGTCCCCGCGCTGCCAGGCCTGCCGCAGCGCCTGCATGTCCTGGTCGCAGCACGGCAGCAACGACCCGAGCAGGTCGCGGGCCGGCGCCAGCCCGCCCATGCGCGTGGCCAGGGCCGGCCATCCCGGCGTCGCGGCCAGCAGCCGCGCGAGCAGCGCCTGCATGGCCTGCCGCCGCACGGGCTTGGGCAGGAAGACGTCGGCACCGGCGGCCAGCACGATGCCCGGCATCGCTGCCTGCGTGCAGGCACTGATGACCACGATCGGCACGGGCTGTGGCTGCACCGCCCGGATCGACCGCACCAGGGCCTGGCCATCCATGTGCGGCATCTGCCAGTCACTGACCAGCAGGTCGAAGGGGCTGTCCTGCCAGGCATGCCACGCCTGCCGGCCGTCGGCCACGGCCTGCACCTGCAGCCCCATCGAGCGCAGCCAGCCCTGCAGCAGGCTGCGGTTGCCCGGGTGGTCCTCGGCCAGCAGTGCGCGCGTGGGGGGCAGCAGCGCCGTCGCGCGGCGCACCCGCCGTGCCGACGCTACCGGCGCGTCCACGGCCGGCAGATCCAGATCCAGCCACACCGTCGTGCCTTCGCCCAGCGTGCTGTGCAGCTGCAGCTGCCCGCCCATCGCCGTGGCCAGTTCACGGCAGATCGACAGGCCCAGCCCGCTGCCCCCGTAGCGGCGCGCCGTGGACGGTTCGGCCTGGGTGAACCGGGTGAACACCGCCTGCTGCCGTTCCGGGCTGATGCCGATGCCGCTGTCGCGCACCTGCAGCCGTACCCGCTGGCCATCGGCGCGGATGCACAGCACCTGCACCACCAGCTCGACCTGGCCCTGCTCGGTGAACTTCAGGGCATTGCCCACCACGTTGAACAGGATCTGCCGCAGGCGCAGCCCATCCACGCTGGACCAAGCCTGCAGCTGCGGGTCCACCATGCAGCGCAGGCGTACCCCCTTGCTGTCGGCCAGGGGGGCAAGCAACCGCTGTACGGCGCGCAGCAGCCCTCCCACGTCGGTCGCGACCGGTTGCAGCAACGGTGCCTGCACCGGGCGCGGCGGGGCCTCCAGAACATCGTCCAGCACCTGCCGCAGGACCTCGGCGGCATCTTCCACGGTCGCCAGCACCTGCCGCTGGCGGCCATCCAGGGCGCTGCCGGCCAGCTGTTCCAGCAACCCCAGCAGCGTGGCCATCGGTGTGCGGATCTGCTGGCTCATCGTGGCCAGGAAATGGCTGCGGGCCGCCGCATCCTGTTCGGCCTGGCGCCGCGCGGCCGCCAGCGCCTGCGCGCGCGCATGGTGGTCGGTGACATCGATCCAGCACCCCTGCCACTGCACGCTGCCATCGCGCCCGGCGTGCGGCAGGCCATGTGCCCGCACCCAGCGGCCGGACAGCGTGCGGAACTGCAGTTCCAGCAGGGTCGCGGTCAGCGATGCACGGCCCATGCCGGCCTGGACGGCATCGCGGTCATCGGCGTGCACCGCCGACAGCAGCTGGCGCGGGTCGCGCAGTGCCGCTTCGGTGCTGATGCCGAACAATGCCTGCACATCGCCGGCGATGAACGGGAAACGCAGGGGCCCCGAGGGGGGCCGGAACGCCTGGAACACCACGGCCGGCAGGTTGGCGGTGATCTCGTCCAGGCGCAGTTGCAGGCCCCGGCGCCAGCTGGCCTCGCGGTGCAGCCGCCAGAAGCCGAAGGCCTGCAGCAGGGCCACGCTGAACAGCACCATCAACCCGGCGGCCACGCCGCGCAGCCAGGGCCCGGTCGCCGCCGCACGCGCCGCGGAGGGTTGCCGGCCGGACTGCAGCAGGGCCTGGTGCTCGGCCAACGACATGCTTCCCAGCAGTGCGTTGAACGTCTGTGCCAGGTCCGGGCAGGCCGGGGAGACCGCCAGCACGAACGCGGCGTCCAGGCCGGCCGGGGCGGCAATCACCAGCGCATTGCCCACGTGCAGGCGCAGGCCCTCCTCCACCTCGGCCAGGTTGGCCACCACCGCATCGACGGTTCCCCCGGCCAGCTGCGTGAAGGCTTCGGCGATGTCGGTCACCGGCACCAGGCGCGCACCGGCCGCCTGCGCATGCAGCGGGCCGGCCAGCGTGCGGGGTGACAGCACCGCCACGCGCTGGCCGCGCAGCCCCCCCAGATCGAATACGGCCGGCGCGCCGCGGCGGCGCACGATCACCTGTGGCAGCTGCAGGTACGGCCGGCTTGCCAGCCAGCCGGCGGGAATGTCATTGCGCGGCCAGCCCACCAGGGCATGGATGCCATCGGTAACCGCTTCGGCTGCGGTGCCGCCCTGCAGGGGGCGCAGCTTCAGCACCACGCCACGATCGGACAGGCGCTGCAGGTAGCCGGCCGTGATGCCTTCGGGCCCACCCTCGCCCATGGACGCCACCGGCCAACGGTCGGCCGGGTAGCCGATGACCACCACCTGCGGGCACAGCGCGGCGCATGCCATGGCCGACGGCAGCAGCAGCATCAACAGAACGATGGCGCGCACGCCGTTGCTGGACACGCCGCGGACTCCTTCTGATGCGCCGGTTCCCGCCCGCGCTGGTGCAGCGGACGGCAGCCCCACGCTAGCGGACCGGCATCGCAACACAATGAGGATTGTTGTAAAGCTGCGGCAGCAGGCCGCCACGCCGTACACTGCGCGCTCCTGCCCTGCCTGGAAACGACGATGCTCATCGGCCTGGCCGCCAACCGCCTGCACCACCATGACGGCACCGCCGCGCTGTTCCGCTGGCTGCGTGCCAGCGGCAAGGGGCTGCGGGAACTGCAGGTCAGCCTGCACGTGGTCGGCCGTACCTTCGATGCGATCGAACGCCAGGGGTTCCTGGACGATCGCACCGTGCTGCTGCGCTACCCGTATGGCCGCCAGGGCGGGCTGATGAAACTTGTCGCCGAGGTGGTCGGCATGGGCGCAGAGCGCACGCTCGACGGTGCGGTGTACCTGATCGATCCGGTCGATCCCTCATCGGTGTTCCCGGAAGCCACCGCACTCAAGCGGCAGTGCGTGATCCATGGCAAGCCCTTCATTTCGACCGTGGCCAGCGCACGCGACTGGGTGGAAAACGAACGCATCCACGCCGGCCTGCCCGCCGATGCCGGTGCCGATGACCTGCATGCCTTTGCCGGGCAGACGCTGGCGCTGATCGCCCACGATGCGATGAAGCCGGCCATGCTGGCATTCGCTGACGAGCACTTCGACGTGCTGGCCCGCTTCGGCGAACGCGTGGCCACCGGCACCACCGGCCAACGCCTGAACGAACTGGCCTGGAGCCGTGGCTGGCCCAGCGACACGCCGTGGGTGACGCGCTACCAGAGCGGCCCGATGGGGGGCGATGCGCAGATTGCCGACCGGGTGCTGGAAGGCCGCTGCCAACGCGCGATCTTTTTCGAAGACCCGCATGTGGCCCGCCAGCATGAAGCGGATATCCAGCTGCTGGAGCGCGCGGTGACCACCGTGACCGACCAGGCGGTGTGCATCACCGCCCCGCGCGTGGCCGCACGCTGGGCTACTGCCGCCGCCAGGCGCGCACAGGGGTAACGCCTGCCGCCGGCCGGTTGCAGCCAGGCAGGTGCGGCCAAGGCCGCCGGCGCTGTCAGCTTGCGGGCCGCAGCAGCTGCCGCAATGTAGCCTTCAGGCGCCGACCTTCGGCCTGGAAGTAATCACGCTGTGCCCGCCAGTCGGGGAAGCGCTGCTCCACCTCGTGCCAGAACGCCGGCGAGTGGTTGGCCTGCAGCAGGTGGCACAGCTCGTGCACCAGCACGTACTCGAACGCCGCCGGGCGGCCCAGCACCAGGGCCAGATCCAGCGCCATGCTGCCATCGGGCGCCAGCGAACCCCATTGCGAGGACATCACCTTCAGGCGGATGCGGCTGGGCGCACGCGGCAGGCCGGGCAGATAGCGCGGCAGCCATTGCCCGATGTCCGCCCGGGTCTGCGCTTCATAGAATTCGCGCAGCAGGCGGCGCAGGGTGGCATCACCAGCACGGGCCGGCCACTGCAGGCACGCCCCGTCCGCATCGACCTGCAGGCGTGCGAACCGCCCTTCCTGCCAGCGCAGCGGCAGCAGTTCGCCGCGCAGCGGCAGCAGGCCCGGTTCCCCCGGCACCAGCGCGGCGGGCAGTTCATGGGACTGGTAGTGGTGCAGCTGCGTGGCCAGCCAGTCGCGGTGCTGTTCCAGGAACCGTTCGCCCATGACCAGGCTGGCCCGTGGCGGCAGGGTCAGCCGTGCGCCACGCTCATCCACGCTCAGCTTGATCCGCCGCGCCCGCGGGTCGCGCACGCGCAGCACCTCGATCTCGGCCTCCCCCAGGCGCAGGCGGACGGTGTCGCGCTGCACGGTGGCGGGCGGGGTCGGGGCGATCAGGCGGCGCAACAGGCGGCTCATGGATCAAGCATAGCGCTGCTGCCGGCCGCTGGATGACCGGCGGCCGGCCGGTTGCCTGTTCAGTCAGCCTTGCTGAGCTTGAAGGCCTCTTCCAGCAGCAGGAACAGGCGGCGGATTTCCGCACTCTGCAGGGCGAAGCGGGCGTCGAACTCGGCGCGGCGGCCGTCCTCGTCGGCATGCTCCAGCTGGTCCAGCGCGCCGTCGAGGAACTTCAGCTTGCGCACGATCAGGTCGTCGCCGATGACGAAGGACAGGTTGTCCTCGAACACCAGGGCGAGCTTGGTCACCTGCTTGCCGGCATCGAGGTGCTTGTCGATCTCGTCGCAGCGCAGTTCCTGGTGCTGGCACTTGACCACCGCGCCGCCTTCCACCGGGTCCTTCATCTCGCACTCTTCGCCCAGGCTCAGGCCGGTGGGCAGGGGCTCGCCGGCAATCCAGCCGGTCAGGATCGAGCGCGGCGCGACTTCGGCATTGAGCGGCATGGCCGGGAAGCTGCCCAGCAGGCCGCGGATGTCGGACATGAAGTATTCGCCGGTCTTGCGGCTGGAGGTATCCACCGCCACGTAGCCGTGCTGCAGGTCGATGAAGGCGTCGTTGCGCGAGGACTTCACGAAGGCGCGCGGCAGCAGCTCGTGCAGCAGGTCATCCTTCATGCGCTTGCGCTCGCGGCCACCGGGGCGGCGGCCTTCCTTCTCCTCGATCTCCTCCAGCTTGCGCTCGAGCAGGTCGTTGACCACCGCCGCCGGCAGGATCTTGTCCTCCCCGCCCACGGTCAGCCACAGGTGCTCGGCGATGCGGTGGGAGAGGGTTTCCTTCTCTTCACGGCCGAACGGGGAGATGAAGCCGCGCGAATTCATTTCCAGTGCGCCCACCGGCTTGAGCACGGCATGCGGCAGCAGGGTGTCCACTTCGGAAAAATCGGTGCTGGTCGGGAAACGGAAGAACGTCAGGTTGCGAAAGAACATGGAATTCCGGAAGGCAGGAAGAGGAAGGGCGCCCGGGGTTACGCGGCGGGCGTCCCGGGGTCGGTATCGGCGTCGGCCGGGGAACCGGCCAGCCAGGCGTGGGCGTCGGGCAGCGGTGCGTCATCACGACGGCCCAGCGCCATGAAGTCGAACAGGGTGGGATCGGCCAGCTGCGAGGGGCGGATGTCGCCCATCGCCCGGGCGATCTGCTCGATGCGGCCCGGGTGGTCTTTTTCCCACTGCTTGAGCATCAGCCCGACCTGGCGGCGCTGCAGGTTTTCCTGGCTGCCGCACAGGTTGCAGGGAATGATCGGGAAATCACGCGCCTGGGCGTAGTCGATGATGTCGCTTTCGTGCACGTAGGCCAGCGGGCGGATCACCACGTGCTTGCCGTCGTCGCTGCGCAGCTTGGGCGGCATGCCCGACAGCTTGGCGTGGTGGAACAGGTTCATGAAGAAGGTGGCCACCATGTCATCGCGGTGGTGGCCCAGCGCGATCTTGGTGAAGCCGTGCGCTTCGGCGTAGCTGTACAGCGAGCCGCGGCGCAGGCGCGAGCACAGCGAACACATGGTCTTGCCTTCCGGGATGACCCGGCTGACAACCGAATAGGTGTCCTGCTCGATGATGTGGTACGGCACGCCCAGCTCGGCCAGGTATGCCGGCAGCACGTGCTCGGGGAAGCCCGGCTGCTTCTGGTCCAGGTTCACCGCCACCAGCTCGAACGGCACCGGTGCCTTCTTCTGCAGCTGCAGCAGGATGTCCAGCAGGGTGTAGCTGTCCTTGCCGCCGGACAGGCAGACCATGACCTTGTCGCCGGCCTCAATCATGCCGTAGTCGGCGATGGCCTGGCCGACCTGGCGGCGCAGGCGCTTGGCCAGCTTCTGCTGTTCACGTTCGGCCACGCGGGGGTCGCGGCGGGACCGCGGAAGGGGGTCAGGCAGGGAGATCACGGCGCTCATCACCCCATTCTACCGGCTCGGCGCCGCCGGGGCCGGGTCACGGCTGCCCTCTCCCGGCGGTCATCATCGCTGTGTATGCTCGGAGCCTGTGGAGACCTATTCGCCCGCCGAGATCACCGACCGCCTGGCCACCCTGCGCGCCGAACACCGTGCGCTGGACGCGCGCATCGCAGGCATGGCCGCCAACGGCGAGGACGAGCTGGAAGCCAAGCGCCTGAAGCGGCGCAAGTTGCAGCTGAAGGACTGCATCACCAAGCTGGAAAGCCTGCAGATTCCCGACGAACCGGCCTGATACCCACCTGTTGCGGCAGCGCCGGGCCGGGCCCGGCGTGCCGTCAATCCTGCGGCGCGGCCTCGTCCGGCTTGGCCGCTTCCGGGCTGACCCGTTCGATGGTGTGGCGCAGCTCGCGGCCGAGGATGAACTTGGCGTCCTTGGCCCAGCTGTCCAGGCGATCATCGAACACCAGCTTGCTGTTCTCATCCGGCCAGACCAGGCGCAGCTCACGCAGCTTCTGGATGAAGCCACGGAACAGGGCCTTGTCGAAGAACTCCGGGGCGGCCGGCGCGTAGAGCAGGCTCAGGCGCTGTGCGGCCTGCTGGCACAGGCTTTCCAGTTCGGCAGCGCCCAGCGTGCCCGGGCCGTTCTTCACCAGCACCGAAATGGCGATGTAGTACCGCTCGAAGGCCTGCTGCAGCGAGTGGCCGATCGCGCGCAGGCGGAACACCTCGTCGGTCTGCCCGGTATTGCGGGCAAGCATGCCGCCGTCATCGTCGTTGACCTGCTGCAGCAGCCCTTCGCGGATGAACACGTCGATGGTCTGCTCGATGCGCTGGGCGAACTCGTCCTCGCTCCACGGCAGGAACAGCTCGGCCTGCAGGAACGGGTAGACGGTGCGGCCCAGGCGCACCAGGCCGGTGCGGCTCATGCGCCGGTTGTTCTGGAAGCAGCAGGCCACCCACGACGAGGCGGTGAACAGGTGCAGCACGTTGTTGCGGAAGTAGCTCAGCAGCACGGCGGTGTCGCCGCTCACGCTCAGCACATCGCCCAGCGGGTGCTTGATGCGGGTCAGGACGTTGATGTCCTCGGCGTGGGCGATGATCCGCTCCGGGCTGTGCGGGGTCACCGTGACCCGGCCCGAGTACGGCATTTCCTGCAGCAGCGTCTTGCACAGCTCGATCTGCGCGATCAGGTCGGCCTCGCCCATGGCGTGCTTGGGCGTGGACAGCAGCGCCAGCGCCAGCAGGTTGATCGGGTTGACGTCGGCGGCGCCGTTGATGCGCACCTGGATGCGCTCGGCCAGGGTATCGACCGCACCGGACAGCCAGGCCGGCTTCTCGTCTTCGGACACCGGCTGGCCATCCCATTCGGGGGCCTTTTCGGCCAGCACGTCGTTCAGCGCGATCGGCTCGCCGAAGTTCACCACCACCTGGCCGTAGTTCTGCTTGAGCACCTTGGGGATGCCCCACAGCAGCTGCCAGATCGATTCCTTTTCCTTCGGCCGGCCGGACAGTTCGTCCAGGTAGCTGCCGCCTTCCATCAGCTTCTCGTAGCCGATGTAGATGGGCTGGAACAGCACCGGCTTGCGCGGCTGGCGCAGGAACGCGCGCAGGGTCATCGAGATCATGCCGCCCTTGGGCTGCAGCAGGCGCCCGGTGCGCGAGCGGCCCCCTTCGACGAAGTACTCGATCGAATAGCCGCCAGCCACCAGCTGGGCGACGTATTCGCTCAGCACGGCCGAGTACAGCGCGTTGCCGCGGATCGAGCGGCGGATGAAGAACGCACCGCCCTTGCGCAGCAGGGTGCCGACCACCGGCAGGTTCAGGTTGATGCCGGCCACGATGTGCGGCGGCACGATGCCACGGTCGTACAGCAGGTAGGACAGCAGCAGGTAGTCCATGTGGCTGCGGTGGCTGGGCACGTAGACCACTTCGTGGCCCGGCGCGGCGGCCTTGAACTTGTCCAGGTGGTGCACCAGCACGCCGGCGTAGATGCGGTTCCACACGTGGCTGAGCATGAAGCTGGCCGAACGCACCACCGGGCTGGAATAGTCCGCGGCGATTTCCCAGGCGTAGGCGTGTGCCTTCTTCCAGGCATCGGCCGGCTTGGAGTTGTCACGCTTGGCCTGGGCGGCGATCGCCTCGCGCACCGGTTCGGCGGCCAGCACCTGGTCCACCAGCAGGCGGCGGGTGGACAGGTCCGGGCCGATCACCGATTCGCGGATGCGGCGGAAATGGGTACGCAGCACGCGCTGCAGCTTGCGCACCGTGCGTTCCGGGTCCAGGCCTTCATCGATGGTCGAGCGCAGCGAGATCGGCGGGGCGAAGCGCACGATGGTGCTGCGCCCGTTCAGCAGCAGGCCCAGCAGGCGGCGGAAACGGCCGACCAGCGCCCAGTTTTCCGAGAACAGCACCGCGAACCAGCCGCTCTGCTTGTCCGGTGCACGGCCGACGAAGATGGACACCGGCACCAGGTGCACGTCCAGCTCATCACGCACGCGGTGCGCCTGCAGCACCTTGGCCAGCGAATCGGAGTGGGTCTTGGCGCCGCGCTGCTCGGGGATCAGCGAATTGCTGGAGCTGCGCCGCGACAGCGCCACATAGGCGCGCCTGCGCCCGGTGGGGTCCGGCGCCAGCGGCACCAGCGGCGACGGCAGGCCCGCTTCACGGCAGGCCTTGTCCAGGATCAGGGCATTGGACAGTCCGTAGTCTTCCAGCACGTAGATGACCGGACGGCCATCGTTGTACTGGCCCGGATCTTCCGGCTCGATCTTCAGCGACAGCCACGGCTCGACCAGGCGGCCCAGCAGACGCGCCCACAGCGGGCGGCGGCCAGCCGGGCGCGCAGGCGACGGCGGCAGGGGCGCGCCCGGGCCGGTCGGAGGCGTGGCCGACGCCGTATCGGCGGGCACGATCGGATTTTCTTCGCCGGGGAACGGCAACGGGTTCTGTTTCGACATCGTGGACATTATGGCTTAGCCGGCGGCGGCAGCGCGTCCCCCCCGGTCACCGGGTCGGGAACGGTGGCCTTGGCAGATTCAGCTTCGGCGCTGGCCGCCCGCCGCAGCAGGGCATCGGTATCGGCCAGCGTCCGGGTCAGGTACCAGTGGCCATCGCGACGGCTCAATGGCACCTGCACGGTCAGGGTATCGCCGGCCAGTTCGTACTGCAGCCGCACCAGCGCATTGTCGCCCTGCAACGACAGCACCTCGCCACGCAGGCTGCGCAACGCCTCGTCCACGCCCAGCCCGTAGCTGGCCAGTACCGCCTTGAACGCGTGCAGGAACGGGGCCACCTGCTGCAGGCTGCCTTCCATGCCAGCGGCCTGCAGGCTGTCCTCGTCATGGAAGCCGACCTTGCCGGCAGCCGTGGCCAGAGCGGCAATGCTGCTGCGCGCCCGCGCACGATCACTCAGGGGCGCCGCCTGTGCCCAGCGGCTCAGGCTTTCGATCAGCTGGATGTAATGGGTCTGCTGGCTCGGGGTCAGGCCCTGCTGGTGGCGCAGGTACTGCACGCCGAAGGCGCCCATCGACTGGGCCGCCTGCCGCACCGCGCTGGACTGCCCGGCCAGCTGGCGGTCGAAGCTGCGCTGCAGCTGCGTGGGCGCATCGGGGCGCTGCAGCGACTGCAGCATCGGCAACAGCTGGTCGTGCAGCGGCAGGTCGGTCAGCGGCCAGTGGCTGTGGCCCTGCGTCCAGGCCTGCTGCAGCTGGGCGTACTGCGCGGGCGGTACCGACAGCTTCGCGTAGCCGATCAGATCATCGGCGGCCAGCCGTTCGGCCATGGCCTGTACGGCAGCGACCGGCTCAGCGGGCGGCGTGGCCGGATCGATGCCATCACGGCGGCAGCCGGCCACGGCCAGCAGCAGCAGCAGACCCACGCCCCAATGTCGCTGATATCCCTGACGTACCTGCAGGTTCATGCTTCGGACTCCCCGGACCGGCCCGCATCTTGCGGCCTGAGCAGTGACAGCGGCAAGCAGGCCGGTCGACAGCGGCGGCCCGGCGACCGCCCCCATGGCGGACAAAAAAAGAGCCTGGATCACAAGGATCGCAGGCTCTTCAAGCCGGCGCGAGGGCCGGTGGACAGGTGTGGCGCATGTCCAGTCCGAAGACCGGATGGCGGCGATGCTACGCCGCCGACAAACTTAAAGCAACACATGACCTAATATCATTTAACTTATTGATTTTATTGAATCAATCACGCTGCCAGACCGCGGTGATGAAATCCACGGCGTGCTTCTCGGCCACCCGCGCGTAGATCCCGGGGTAGCCGGCCAGGGCGCAGCCTTCGCCCCAGCTGACGATGCCGAACTGCGTCCAGACACCGCGCAGCCGCATCAGCAGGGGGCCGCCGGAATCGCCCTGGCAGCTGTCGATGCCTTCGCGGCCGGCACAGATGACCTTGCCCCGCGCCAGCCGGCCGTCGTAGGCCTGCTGGCACACGGCGAACGGCACGAACGGGGTCTGCACGGTCTGCAGGCGGGCCGGAAACGACTGGCCCTGGCCGATGTCGGTGTCGCCCCAGCCGATCACCGTGAACGCCCGGCCCGGCTTGAGGTGGCCTGCATCGGCCGTCAACCGCAGCGCCACCGGCTGTGCATCGGGCAGCGGGGCGTCGAGCTGGATCAGGGCCACGTCATGTTCGAGCGTGTTGCCGCTGTTGAACGCCGGATGCACATGGATGGCGCGCACGTTGGACACGCGCGGGGATGCTTCGGTCGACAGCTCGGTGGCACCGGCCAGCAGGGCCAGTGATGCCGGACGCTCTCCCTGCACGCAGTGGGCGGCCGTGAGCACCCAGGAAGGCGAGATCAGCGTGCCACCGCAGAAGTGGCGGTCATGGTCGCTGCTGCCGCCGGACAGGCTTTGCAGGCTGACCATGAACGGGTAGTCACCGGGCTGGGCATCCTCGCCCCCGATGATGCGCGGTGCTTCCCGGGGCTGCGGTGTGGCCGCAGCGCTGAAGGCCGTGGTGGCCGCCAGCAGGCAGCCCATGAACAAAGAGGTCGTGCGATACATATCCGTGTAGTCCCTCTGGCAATGGATGGGTGACCGGACGGCCGCGGTCCGTGCCGGTGCATCGATTGGAGACAGGGAACAGGGCCATGGGTGCGAAGGCACGCACAGTTCCGTGGGATAGGGATCGGTGCGTCATCGCGCCCGCCCTAAATGCAGACGCCACCCCACTGGCGGCGGGATGGCGTTCGCACTGCCGGCGTGACCGGCGTTGGCAGTGCGCTCAGCGCGCGGCCAGAGCCGACGCGATTTCCTGCTGGATCGCCCGTGCAGCCGCCTGCGGATCGGCGGCCAGGCGGATCGGCCGGCCGACGACGATCGCATCGGCGCCATCGGCGAAGGCCTGCGCCACGCCGACGGTACGCTTCTGGTCATCGCCCACCGGACCACCGGGGCGGATGCCGGGGCAGACGATGGAGAAGCCGGCACCGGTGGCGGCCCGGATCGGACCCGCTTCCTGGCCGGAGGCGATCACCCCGTCGATGCCAGCGGCCTGGGCGGCCAGCGCACGCTCGACCACCACGTCCACCGGCTCGCGGTCGATGCCCATCTGCGCCAGATCGGCACGCCCCATCGAGGTCAGCACCGTCACCGCCAGCAGGCGCATGTCGCTGCCGTTGGCCGCCGCGCAGGCCTCCATCATGGCCGGGTGCCAGCCATGGATGGTGGCGTAGCTGACCGGCCACTGCGACAGGCGCTTGATGACGGCCGCAGCGGTGGCCGGGATGTCGAAGAACTTCAGGTCGACGAATACCCGCTTGTCGCGTGCGGCCAGCGCGTCGAGCACCTGGAAGTACTCGCCGGAAGCCAGCAGTTCCATGCCGATCTTGTAGAAGGACACGCTGTCGCCCAGGCGGTCGACCCAGGCCAGCGCCTGCGTGCTGTCCGGCACGTCCAGCGCGAAGATCAGGCGCTCGTCATCGCGCAGCGGCAGCGGCCCGCGGCTCACGGTGCGTAGTCCAGGGCGGCGCGCTTGGCATCGTGGCGGGCCTGGCGCGACTGGCTGTAGTCGTTGTTGAACTGCGCCGGCTCGAAGCCGCCGTAGGTCGGGTTGGGCAGCATCCACCAGCGCTCGCCGAACCAGTCGTGGTACTGCTGCAGCAGCGCATCGCGGCCTTCGTTGGTGTTGGCGGTCACTTCGACGAAGTCGCCCAGCTGGTCACCGAACTGCATCAGCACGCGGTACTTCTGGCCGGCCAGGCGGCGGCGGCAGTTCTTCTCGCTGCCGGCCTGCTCGCAGCCCTCCACCACGGTGCCCAGGCCCAGGAACACGCTGTCATCGGCCACCGGCAGGCCCTGCTCGCGCAGGTTGGCCAGGGTGGCGTCCTTCAGGTGCACGGCACGGTTGGAGATGTACAGCAGGGTCACGCCCTTGGCATTGGCGGCCTTGGCGAAATCGACCACGCCCGGGATCGCCTTGGCCTTCTTCTCGGCCACCCACTGGGCCCAGGTCACTTCGTCGTATTCCTTGCCATCACGGACAAGGCGCGCCTGGTAGGGCGAGTTGTCCAGCACGGTCTCGTCCACGTCCAGCACCACGGCCGGCTTCAGGCCCTTGGCGGCGTTGCCGCGCTCTTCCGGCACCAGTGCATCCCAGTTGGCTTCCTTCAGCGCGGCATCCAGGCGGTCGGCGGCGGCGCGGTAGGTCTGCTCGGTGATCGCCTTGTATTCCTGCGCGCGCTGCATCCACAGCACCGCATTGAGGTTGTCGTTGGCGGTGGCATCGAGCGCGCCTTCGGCCTGGGCGGGTGCCGCAGCGGGCGCGGCCGGCGCAGCGGCATCAGCCGGGGGGTCAACGCGCTTGCACGCGGACAGGCCGATCGCCGCGGTGGCGAGCAGGCACAGGGACAGGGAAGCAGGACGACGCATCAGGATCACCGACGGCAGACAGATATCCCGGCCATTTTACCGGCAAAGACGCCGCTGGCACGGCTATGCTTGGTGGTTGACCCCTTGCCCGCTGGAGGCCGCCATGACCGAACCGACCCAGACCCCCGACCGACCGCTGCTGGATGCGGTGCAGGCCCGCCTGCTCGGCTGCCTGGTGGAAAAGGAGGCGACCACCCCGGATACCTACCCGCTGACGGTCAATGCCGCCCAGTCGGCGGCCAACCAGAAGACCGCCCGCGAGCCGGTGATGAACATCGATGCGGGCAACGTGCAGCACGCGCTGCGCCAGCTGGAGACCCTGGGGCTGGCGCGCCAGCACTATTCCTCGCGCGCCGAACGCTACGAGCACCGCCTGCAGGCCGCGCTGGACCTGACCCGGCAGCAGACCGTGCTGCTGGCCCTGCTGCTGCTGCGCGGCCCGCAGACCCTGGGGGAGCTGGTGACCCGCAGCGAGCGCCTGCATCGCTTCGCCGATACCGACGAGGCCCGCCACGCCATCGAACGCCTGCAGCAGCGGGCCCTGCTGGTGGTGCTGCCGCGTGCCAGCGGCCAGCGCGAGGACCGCTACATGCACCTGCTGTGCGGCGAGGTGGACGGCGAGGCACTGGCGGCGAAGTACGCCGGCAGCGGCGCGGGTTCCGCCGGCAGTGTGGACCCCGACCTGGCGGCCCGGGTGGAACAGCTGGAAGCGGCCGTGGCCGAACTGCAGGCGCAGTTGGCCGAACTGCGCGGCGGTTGAGGCCTGCCGCCGGGCCACGCCCGGCGAGCGGTCAGACCTTGGCCGCGCCGGGGGTGGCGAACAGCCGGCTGGGGCTGTCGATGCCCGGCAGCTGGATCACCCCGCGATCCTGCAGGCCCAGGGCCCGCAGGATCCGCGCCGAGGCGATGTTGTCCAGGTCGGTGATGCCATACAGGTCCTGCAACCCCAGCGTGCCCCGCGCATGGGCGAACACCGCCCGCGCCGCCTCGCCGGCATAGCCCTGCCCCGCATAGCGCGACAGCACCGCATAGCCGATATCCGGGGCCGGCAGGCCCTCGCGGCGCACCAGCCCGGCATTGCCCAGCCATGCACCGTCGGACAGCCGCTCGATCGCGTACATGCCAAAACCGTTGAGGGCATAGCCGGGCAGGATGCGGGTGGCGATGTAGTCGCGCGCCTGTGCCTCATCACGCACGTTGCGATCGCCGATGAAGCGCAGGAAGCCCGGATCGTTCAGCAGCGCCAGGGTATGGGCCGCATCACGGTCCGGCTCGATGGCCCGCAGCCGCAGGCGTTCGCTTTCGATGGGATGCATGCGCGGATCTCCGTGAACTGGGGGTCAGAGCCCTTCCCGTCGGGAAGGGATCCGACCCCGATCAATCAAACAGCGCTTCGATGGCCGCCAGCCCCGCGCTCGCCCGCTCCTTCTTGCGCGCAGCATCGGCGACCGGGTCGGCACCATCGCGCTGGATCTCCTCGGCGGGTATCTCGTCGAAGAAGCGGCTGGGCTTGAGCCGCACATGCTCACCGAACTTGCGCGTCAGCTTGCTGTAGCTCATCCACAGCTGGATCTTGGCGCGGGTGATGCCCACGTACAGCAGGCGCCGCTCTTCCTGCAGGTTGCCTTCGTCCAGGCTGACCTGGTGCGGCAGCACGCCGTCCTCGCAGCCGACGATGAACACATAGGGGAATTCCAGGCCCTTGGAGGCATGCATGGTCATCATGCGCACCTGGTTGCCGCCCTCGTCCTTGTCGCTGCGCGACAGCAGTGCCAGCTGCCCGGCCAGATCGGCCGCGGTGGCACCGCGCGGGCCGCCCTCGAACCACTGCGCCAGTTCTTCGATGTTGTTAGCGCGGCGCTGGTAGCTGGCCTCTTCCTTGGCCTGCTGGCGCAGCTCGCTGAGCAGGCCCGATTCCTTGGCGACCTTGCGGATCATGTCGCCGGAGGTGATCTGCCGGGTCTGCGCGCGCAGGTCGCGCAGGATGTCGGTGAAGCGCGCCAGGCTGTTGGCCGCGCGCGGCGGCAGCTGCTGCAGTGCGCCGATCGCCTCGGCGGCCTGCGCCATCGGCATGTCCTTTTCCTGCGCCAGCTCGGCCAGCTTGGCCAGCGTGCCGGCGCCCACATCGCGCTTGGGCGACTGCACCGCACGCATGAACGCGGTGTCATCGTCGGGGTTCACCAGCAGCCGCAGCCAGGCCAGCGTGTCCTTCACTTCCTGGCGTTCCAGGAACATGGTGCCGCCGGTCAGGTGGTAGGGGATGCGCAGCAGCTGCATCGCCTTTTCCAGTGGACGCGACTGGAAATTGCCACGGAACAGGATGCAGAAATCGCTCCACGGCACGTTGCGCGACTGCGCCACGAAGGCGATCTCGGCGGCGACCTTTTCCGCTTCATGTTCGCTGTTGCGGCATTCCCACACGCGGATGCGCTCGCCGTCGGCCTGGTCGCTCCACAGCTTCTTCAGGTGTTCGTGCGGGTTGTTGGCGATCAGCGCGTTGGCCGCGCGCAGCACGCGGTTGGAGCAGCGGTAGTTCTGCTCCAGCTTAATGATTTCCAGCGCGGGGTAGTCGCGCCCCATCTGCTGCAGGTTTTCCGGGTTGGCACCGCGCCAGGCGTAGATCGACTGGTCATCGTCCCCCACGCAGGTGAAGTTGCCCTTGTCGCCGGCCAGCTGCTTCAGCAGCCGATACTGCGCATCGTTGGTGTCCTGGCATTCGTCCACCAGCAGGTAGCCGATGCGCTCGCGCCAGGCCAGGGCGATATCCGGGTTTTCTTCCAGCACCTGCACCGGCAGGCGGATCAGGTCGTCGAAGTCCACCGCATTGAACGCGGTCAGGCGAAGCTGGTAGCGCTCGTAGACACTGGCCGCTTCCTTTTCGCGGTTGCTGCGCGCAGCGGCCATCGCCTGCTCGGGCGACAGGCCGGCGTTCTTCGCGCGCGACACCATGTTCTTCATGTCCTCGATGTCATCGGGCTTGGCACCGGACATCAGGTCCTTGATCTGCGCGGCGGCATCGTCGGCATCGAAGATGGAGAAGCCCCGCTTCAGGCCCACTGCCGCATGCTCGATCTGCAGGAACTTCAGGCCCAGCGCGTGGAAGGTGCAGATGGTCACCTCGTCGGCATCCTGCTCGCGCAGGCGCTTGGCCACGCGCTCGCGCATTTCCTTGGCCGACTTGTTGGTGAAGGTGATCGCCGCGATACGACGGGCCGGGTAGCGCCCGCAGCCGATCAGGTGGGCGATTTTTTCCACGATCACGCGCGTCTTGCCACTGCCCGCGCCGGCCAGTACCAGCAGGGGGCCTTCGATGTGCAGGACGGCGGCGGCTTGGGGGGGATTGAGACCGTGCATTGGGTGGGGATTGTAGCGGGCACAGGTGACGGCCACAGCCGCCGGCCGGTGGGGATGCTGAACGGCTTCGGCGTGCCGGGGCGGCGGCGTACAATCGGCCGATGGCCAAGCTCTACTTCTACTATTCGGCGATGAACGCCGGCAAGACCACCACCCTGTTGCAGAGCGCGCACAATTACCGCGAGCGCGGCATGCGGGTGGCGATCCTGACCCCGCGCCTGGACGATCGTGCCGGCACCGGCGTGGTCGCCTCGCGGATCGGCCTGCGTGCCGAGGGCATGGCCTTCGACCGTGATACCGACCTGCAGCACTGGGTCGAGCAGGACCTGGCCGCCAACGGGCCAATGGGCTGCGTGCTGGTGGACGAGGCCCAGTTCCTGACCCGTGCCCAGGTCTGGCAGCTGAGTGAGGTCGTGGACCAGATGCGCATTCCGGTGCTGTGCTATGGCCTGCGCACCGACTTCCGCGGCGAACTGTTCGAGGGCAGCCAGTACCTGCTGGCCTGGGCCGATGAGATGCAGGAGATCAAGACCATCTGCCACAGCGGCAAGAAGGCCACCATGACCGTGCGCGTGGACGAGCATGGCCATGCCGTGCAGGACGGCCCGCAGGTGGAGATCGGTGGCAACGAGCGCTATGTGTCGGTCAGCCGTGCCGAGTTCAAGAAGATCACCCGCGGTGAAGGGCGGATCGACCCGGCGCAGGCGCCCCTGCCGTTGTAGGGGGCCTTTTGCAGGGCTGCGCCCTGCACCTGCTTCTCAAGCCAGGGCGACGGCAACGTCAAAAGCGGGCTATCCGTGGGATGGCGGGGCACTGTGGGTTTGCGGGGACGCCGTAAACCCATCCATGGGGGCTTGGTCGCCGCTTGCTCGTGTGCGCTGTCCTGCGCACACGGCAAGACCGGGGTTGGGCGTCCTGCCCAACCCGCCCGAGGCATGCCTCGGGCCCATGCGGCTCACACCCCGCAAACCCACAGTGCCCCGCCTTCGACAGTTGGCCGGTAGATCCACGCCATGCGTGGATGCTTTTCGATGAATTCTCGAAATATTCGATTTCGATTGGCATTGATCCACGCATGGCGTGGATCTACAACAGATCGCGGGAAACTGTCGAAGGCGGGGTGGGTCCGGTTACGGGGGCGTGAGCGCCATGGATGGCTCGACCGAGCCTACAGGGACGTATTCACGGCGTCCCCCGCAACCGGACCCACCCCGCCATCCCGCGGATCGCCCGCCTTTGACGTTGCCCTGGCTTGAAGCCTCTGCAGGTGCAGGGCTGCAAGCCCTGCAACCCCTCCCCCCCTCTCAGTACAGCGTGCGCTCGGGAGCGCCCGCCGCCGGCGGACTGTATTGGTACAGCCAGGTCTCGGTCAGCGTCTTGCCGCCGCTGCGCAGGTACAGGCGGATATCGATCTGGTCGGTGCTGTTGTCCGGCGGCACCAGGTCGAACATGGCGCGGTAGCCCTTGATCTCGCGCAGCGGGCGCGCCGAGACGATCTCCACGCGGCCACGGCTGGCTTCCACCACCGCCTCCACCTCGGCCTTGTCGATCAGCCCGGCCAGCTCGCCGCCCTCGAAATCGACCGCAAAGCGCCAGCTGAAATACTCACGCTTCTTGCCCACCACGCCGCCCAGGCCGGTGCGGCTGGCCACGCAATGCGCCAGCGGCGGGCGGGCCGGCGGCTCGGCGCCCCAGTACAGGCGGTAGCCGATCAGCAGTTCCTGCCCGGCGGCCGGCTTTTCCTTGGGGTTCCAGAAGGCAACGATGTTGTCGAAGGTCTCATCGACGGTGGGAATCTCCACCAGCTGCACCGATCCCTCACCCCACTCGCCCTTCGGCTCCACCCACAGGCACGGGCGCTTCTCGTAGAACACGCCGTCGTCCTGGTAGTGATCGAAGTTGCGGTCGCGCTGCAGCAGGCCGAACCCGCGCGGGTTGCGGTCCACGAACATGTTGAAGCGCAGGTGCGCCGGGTTGCACAACGGGCGCCAGATCCATTCGCCGGCCCCGGTCCACATCGACAGGCCATCGGTGTCGTGGATTTCCGGACGCCAGTCCCAGGCCATGCGGCGGTCGTTCTCGCCCACCTGGTACATGCTGGTGCACGGGGCGATGCCCAGGCGCTCGATGGTGGTGCGCGGGTACAGCGCGCTGTCGATGTCCATCAGCAGCACGTCGCCATTGGTGATGGCGAAGCGGTAGGCACCGGTCACGCTGGGCGAGTCCAGCAGGGCATACACCACCAGCGTGTTGGAATCGGCCGCCGGCTGTTCCAGGTAGTAGCTGATGAAATCGGGGAATTCCTCCGGCTTGCCCATGCCGGTATCGATCGCCAGGCCACGCGCGGACTGGCCGTACTGGCCTTCCTTGCCGACGGCGCGGAAGTAGCTGGCGCCGAGGAAGGCAGCGAAATCGCGGTCGGTGTCCTTGCGGGTGTTCAGCCGGAACCCGGCAAAACCCAGGTCGGCCGGCAGCTGGCTGCCCTTGATGCCGCTCTTGCCGTAATCGAACGCCGCGCCGTCATAGGCCAGTTCCTGCGCCTTGCCGTCGACCACGTCGTACATGCGCACCGGCGAATGGAAGTACAGGCCCAGGTGGAAGAACTTGGCCTGGAACTTGCCGGGCTGGTCGGCCCACAGCGCATGGTCCTGGCGGTAGCTGATGGACTGGTACTGGTCCCAGTCCAGCGCTTCCACCGGCCCGGGCAGGGTCCGCTTGTGGGTCTTGTACGGGGCCTGCGACAGCGCGCGGGCCTGGCCCTTGAGGATGGCGAAATCGAACGGCTGCGGCTGGCCAAGGCGGCGCAAACCGAGCTGGCGGTTGGCCGCGGCACAGGCCGGCAATGCCGGCATGCCGATGGCAGCCAGGGCCAGGGAGGCGTTGCGGAGGAAGTCGCGTCGTTGCATGCGGGCGCCAAGGGCACAGGGAGGGCCGGACATCATAGGCAGACAAACGTTAACAGGCAGCGGTGATCGCGCCGGCCCGTTCAGCCAGCGCTGGCCGCCGCCTGGCCCGGTGCCCGCTCAGCGCTGGCAGTGACTGCACCAGACGCTGGCACGCTGGCCGATCACCGCGTGCTTGAGCAGCCGCCCGCAGGACGGGCACGGCTGGCCATCACGGCCGTACACCGACAGCTCCTGCTCGAAGTAGCCCGGTGCGCCGTCGGGGCTGATGAAATCGCGCAGGGTGGTGCCGCCGCGGGTGATGGCATAACCCAGGATGGCCTTCACCGCATCGGCCAGGCGCTGGTAGCGCTCGCGCGAGACCTTGCCCGCCTCGCGCAGCGGGCTGATGCCGGCCTTGAACAGGCTTTCGGCGGCGTAGATGTTGCCCACGCCCACCACCACCGCCTGGTCCATCAGGAAGGTCTTCACCGGGGCGCTGCGGCCACGGCTGCGGGCAAACAGGTAGTCACCGTCGAAGACAGCGTCCAGGGGCTCCGGGCCCAGCCCCTGCAGCAGCGGATGGACTTCCCCGGCCGGTTGCCAGAGCAGGCTGCCGAAGCGGCGCGGATCGTTGAAGCGCAGCAGGCGGCCATTGTCCAGGCTGATGTCCACGTGGTCGTGGCTGCGCAGCGGGGTATCACCGGGCAGCACGCGCAGGCTGCCGGACATGCCCAGGTGCAGCACCGCGCTGCCGATGGCGGTATCCAGCAGCAGGTACTTGGCGCGCCGGCGGATGTCCTCGATGCGCTGCCCCGGCAGCAGTTCGGCCACTTCCGGCGGAATCGGCCAGCGCAGGTCGGCACGGCGCAGGATCACCCCATGCACGCGGCGGCCCTGCAGGTGCGGGGCCAGGCCACGGCGGGTGGTTTCTACTTCGGGGAGTTCGGGCATGGGGGAATTCTACGCCGGCCAATCACCGCGGCGGCGCGGCCAGCTCGCGCGCATCCAGATAACCATCGCCGTTGGCATCCTGCGTGTGGAAGCGGGCCACCAGCACCTGCTGCTGGTGCGCGCGGCTGATCGCCCTGCCCTTGCCACCGGGCAGCTCATCGGCCGTCAGCACGCCATCACCGTTGCGGTCCATGCGGTCGAAGGCGTACAGCATCCACTGCACGTACTCGGCCTGGCTGATGCGCCCATCGCCGTCGGCGTCCATGCGCTGCAGGTAGTGGGCGGTGGTATCGACGGGGGCGGGGCTGACCTGCGCATGCGCGGCCGGCACCAGGGCGGCGGCCACGCACAGCCCCCACGGCAGCCTCATCGGGTGACCAGGGTGTAGCCCTTCAACCGCGCGGCGTAGGCCTGCAACGCCGCCACGCCGCTTTCCTCGGCTTCGCGGCACCAGGCCTGCAGCTGACGCAGGCGCTCGGCGGCATCGTTGCCGCGTGCTTCCAGCAGGCCGGCCAAGCGGGCGCGATGCTCCACCAGCAGGCGGATGCGCGGGCGCTGCTCGACCCAGCTGCTCAGTTCGGCACGGCAGGCCGGCTTCAGCCAGCGGCCATCGTTGACCAGGCCGCGGCGCAGCCGGCGTGGCAGCAGCTTGCGCAGCTTGGCCCCGGCCTGGGCCGCCTCTTCGCGCAGCGCCGGCACGAACACGTTGCGCTGGTAATCGGTCATGGCCTGGAAGCGGTGCGACAGCAGCGCCCTGAGCGTGTCCGCATCAGGCACGCTGATGTTCGGGCGCACGTCCATGCTCGGTGCCACGCGCAGCACCGTGGCCAGGCGCAGCGCGCGCAGCAGGCGGATGGCATTCCAGCCGATGTCGAATTCCCAGCGGCGCATCGAGAAACGGGCCGAGCTGGGGAACGCGTGATGGTTGTTGTGCAGTTCTTCGCCCCCGATCCAGAACGCCCAGGGCGTGAGGTTGGTGGAGGTGTCGGCCGATTCGAAGTTGCGGTAGCCCCACCAGTGGCCCAGGCCATTGACCACGCCGGCGGCCCAGAACGGAATCCACGCCATCTGGATCGCCCACAGGGCCACGCCGGGCAGGCCGAACAGCACGGCATCGATCGCCAGCAGCAGGACCGGCCCGAGGGTCGCGTAGGGTGTGTACAGGTGGCGCTCGATCCAGTCCTCCGGTGCCCCGCGGCCGTACTGTTCGATGTCCGCACGCTGGGTGCGTGCTTCGCGGTACAGCTCCACGCCGCGCCAGAACACCCGGCCGATGCCCTTGGTCACCGGGCTGTGCGGGTCATCCTCGGTTTCCACCTTGGCGTGGTGCTTGCGGTGGATGGCCACCCACTCGCGGGTGATCATCGAGGTGGTCAGCCAGACCCAGAAGCGGAAGAAGTGCGCCAGCACCGGGTGGAAATCCACGCCACGGTGCGCCTGGCTGCGGTGCAGGTACAGCGTCACCGCGAAGATGGTGAGCTGGGTGAACACCAGCAGCACCAGCAGCATCCCCCACCAGCCGAGGCCGGCGATGCCGCCGGTCAGGTACGCGATCAAGGCATCGGACATGGGAGCAGTCTCCTGGCGGTGCGGGCAACGGGCGGCCGCCCTGCCCGGCGCGATCCCGCGGCGGTTGGACGGTGATGGCAGACATGATGGGCGCTTGCGTTGCAAACTGCATCCCTGCGCCACCGTATCGGCCATTCCGTTCAGTTGGGGACCCCACGTTGTCGAGCCTGAATCCGCGCATTACCCCCGCCGCGCCGTCGACCGACGGCCTGCCCCCGTTGATCGAGCTGGACCGCGCCACCGTGGTGCGCGGCCAGGTGAAGGTGCTGCACGGGCTCAGCCTGCGCATCGCCCAGGGCCAGCACACCGCCCTGCTCGGCCCGAACGGCTGCGGCAAGTCGACCTTCATCAAGCTGATCACCCGCGAGCTGTACCCGCTGGCACAGACCGACGGCAGCGTGGCGGTGAAGGTGCTGGGCCAGAACCGCTGGCAGGTGGACCGGCTGCGGTCGCAGCTGGGCATCGTCACCGGCGACCTGAGCAGCAACCTGTCGGACATGCCGGGACTGACCGTGGAACAGGCGGTACTGTCCGGTTTTTTCGCCAGCTACGTGGTGCCGGCCTTCCGCGAGATCACCGCGGACATGCTCGCACGTGTGGGGGAAACCCTGGCCCTGACCGGCGCCACCGCCCTGCGCGCCCGCGCTTATGCCGAGCTGTCGGCCGGCGAGACCCGCCGCGTGCTGATCGCCCGCGCCCTGGTCAACCGGCCGCAGGCGCTGCTGCTGGATGAACCCTCGACCGGCCTGGACCTGGTGGCACGGCAGCAGCTGGTGGCCACCATGCGGCGGTTGGCGCAGGAGGGCATCACCCTGGTGCTGGTGACCCACCACATCGAGGAAGTGATCCCGGAAATCGAGCGCGTCGTGCTGCTGCGCGACGGCCGCGTGCTGGCCGATGGCAACCGCGACGCACTGCTGTGCGATGCCCCGCTGTCGGCCGTGTTTGGTGGTCCGATCACGGTGGTCGAGCACGACGGGCGGCTGACGGCCTACGCCGGTTGAGGCCAGACAGCAGGGCCGCCTGACGGCGACCCTGCCTGGGCGTGCTTTCAGAAGCGCAGGGCCTGCCCGCGCGATTCGATCGGCGCCATCCGGCTCTGGTCCTGCAGCTGCAGGTGGCGCAGTTCGTAGGGCGCGCCATAACCGGACGGCAGCGCCGCCTGGTCGAACGGCAGCACCAGCTCGCCGCGCCCGGCATGTCCGAACCAGGCCGCAGCATGCGCCTGTGCCACCGGCCGCAGCTGGCCATCGCCGGCCGTGGCGTACAGCGTGCCGCGTGCCTCATAGCGCCCGGCGGCGGCCACCTGGACCGGCAGGGCCACCCGCCGCGTGCCGGCATCCGCCGTGGCCTGCCCGGCAAAACGGGCCGTGGGCCGGGCCACGGCGAAGGCCACCTTGCCATCGCGCAGCACGCCATCGGCCTGGGTGAACACCTGCAGTTCCCACAACCCCTGCACCGCGCCGGAATCCGCCGGAATCTGCACCTGCGCCGACAAGCCGCCGTTGGCGCCCGGGCGCAACGCCTGCGGCCAGGTGCGCCCGTCGGGGGCCACCAGCAGCGCCTGCCCGCCCAGCGAACGCCGCCGGCTGGCCAATGCCGTGGCACGGGCACGCTCGTCGGCCAGGGTCACCTGTACCGGCAGGCGCTCGCCGGCCAGCACCTGCATGCGGCCGGGCTGCACCTGCAGCCGCACCGGGCTGTCCGGTTCCAGCACCTGCACGACATAGCGCCCCTGTGCCTGTGCGCTCTGCAGCCGGTAGGCCCCCGCCGGTGAATCGGCACCGGTGCGCAGCATCGTGCTGCCGGTGGTGACCGGCATGCCGGCTGCCTGCAGGTCGGCCGCCTCCACCGCGCGTGCCTGCCCCACCCGCCCGGCGGGATCGCGCACCTGCAGCTGGCTGGCCGGCAGGGCGCGTGCGTCCGGTGCCGGGCTCAGCTGGATCACCGCATCCGGTGCGGTCAGTGGCAAGTCCAGCCCGCGCTGCAGCGCCGCGCCATCGACCTGCTGCCAGTAACTGCGGCTGACATCGGTGAAGGGCACGCCCGCCGTCACCGGCTGTGCCGGGTCCAGCGCCCAGGCGAACGCCAGCGGCTGGCGCTCATCGTTGCCATCGGCCGGCAGCGGCGCGTTCACCAGTGCCGCCGGTACCTGGTCACCCGCACGGCTGGCCTGCAACGGCTGCGCGGCCTGCACGGATGCGGCATGCAGCGCCACCAGCAGGGCAAGGGCCGACAGCGCGGGGATCGTCTTGATCAGGATCAGGGTCATCGTCATCGCCTCCGTCACTGGGCCAGGTCGTTGCGCAGGATGCCGCCCAGGCCGAAGCATTCGCGGCGGCTCTGGTTGTGGCTCAGCGGTTTGCCGTTCTGCGTGCGCTGGGTATCGGTGAACCAGGTGCTGCCGGCGGCACGCTGGCTGCTGCAGTTGAGGAAGCCATCGGAGCAGCTGTCCAGCCAGTTCTGGGTGAATTCCAGGCCGACGTTCTGCGCGTAGCCACCGCAGTAGTTGCTGCTGTTCCAGGGCGCGGATTCGACATCGCTGCCGACCACCGCGCGGAACGGCCGGGGCAGGGCCGGGCGCCCGGCGGTGCCGTACAGGTTCTGCGCGTTGTAGGTGGCCATGTGCCCGACCTGCTGCATGCGCACCGCATCGGTGCTGAAGCCCAGCAGCCACCCCAGCGAGGTTTCGAAGGTGTTGCCGTTGATCACCGCATCGGCCAGCGGCGTGCCGGCCGAGGACGGCGCCAGTGCATTGACCTTGCGCACGGTGGCGATGATCTTCGGGTAGCGGCTGTCGTAGGTCGGGTTGGACAGGATCCAGCGCATCACGTTGCCCCCGTTGGAGTGGGTGATGACCACCAGCTGGGTGATGCCGCGGGCGTTGATGAAGCTGGTCAGCTGGCCGGCCAGGCAGCCGGCGGCCTCCGGCTTCCACATGTACTGGTTGAAGTCACAGTTGATGACCGTGTAGTTGGCGCTGTTGGGCAGGCCCTGGCGCACGGTATCGATGATGGCCGGCTGCCAGTAGTCCTGCGTGGCATTGGTCTGGGCGCCGGTGCCATGCACGAAGGCCACGCCGACCACGTCGGCCCCCCATGCAGGGCCTGCGGCCAGCGACAACAGCAGGGCAGCGGTACTTCCTGTTGCGGTGATGCGCATCGCCTTCCTCCCTTCCTGGTCCGATCCCCCCCGGTCCGGCACGACAGCTGGGCCCGCCTGCAGCCCTGGCCCGATGCTCGGCGGCCGCACATGTGAAAGTCCGTGCGCTGGGCCTGCAAAACGGAGGATCGCGCTGGTTGATGACCGCTTCCGGTGCGGCCGGTGACCATGCAGGGTCTGGCCGCATGACCGATGGCGCCTGCACGAGCGGTCGCAGGCTGCGATCATGACGCCCTGTTTCCGTTGCCGTGAGTCCACCATGACCGCCCTTTCCCGTTCGCCACGCCCGCTGCTGGGCCTGGCCGTCACCGCCCTGCTGGCCGGCTGCGCTGCCACGGCGGCCAAGCCGACCGCCGTGGAGGCCAATGTCACCACCAAGGCCGTGGGCTACCTGGACAAGAGCGCCGTGCCGGCCAGCCTGGCCCTGGTGCCGGCACCACCCGCAGCGGGTTCGGCCGGTTTCGCGCTGGACGAACAGGTCAGCCGCGAAGCCCGTGCCCTGCGCGGCACGCCGCGCTTCGCCCAGGCCACCCGCGATGCCGAGCTGGGCTTCCCGGCCGGCGCCAACCAGTTCTCCTGCGCGATCGACGTGGATGTCGATGCGGTGAAGACCCCTGCGCTGTACCGCCTGCTGGAACGCAGCCGCATCGATGCCAGCGCCGGCACCAAGGCGGCCAAGAACCACTACCAGCGCGCACGGCCGTTCATGGTCAACAACGAACCGACCTGCACCCCGGATGATGAGGACGGGCTGCGCAGGAATGGTTCCTACCCCTCCGGCCATACCTCCATCGGCTGGGCGTGGGCGCTGATCCTGTCGGAGATCGCGCCTGATCGCGCCGACGCCATCCAGGCCCGTGGCCGCAACTACGGCGAGAGCCGCCTGGTGTGCAACGTGCACTGGCAGAGCGACATCCTGGAAGGCCGCTTCATGGGCGCCGCCGTGGTCGCACGCCTGCACGACAACGCCGGCTTCCAGAAGGACCTGCTGGAAGCACGCCGGGAGATCGCGGCCGCACGCAAGGCTGGCCTGCACGCCAGCCGCGACTGCGCCGCCGAGGAAGCGGTGCTGAAGGTACGCCCGCAAAGCGCGCTGTAATCCCGCGCCGCTGCGCTCGCCGGGCCATGCCCGGTGGGCCCGGAAAAACAGAAGGGCCGGCATTGCGCCGGCCCTTCTTCATTGCATCACACCTGCAACCGCATCAGAACTTCGCGGTGAATTCCACGCCGAACGTGCGCGGCTCGTTGAGGAAGCCGGTCAGGTTGTTGAAGTCGATCGCGCCGACCACGCGGGTCTGGTTGGTCAGGTTGCGACCGAACACGGCAGCGTCGTACTTGCCATAGGCCCAGTTGTAGCCCACGCGCAGGCCGCCTTCCAGCGACGAACGGCCACGGAACTCCGGCGAGTTGTACAGGAAGAAGTTCACTTCACTGCGGTAGGCCCAGTCGGTGTAGGCGTAGATCTCGCTGGCATCGTTCACCGGGAAGCCGGCGCGCAGGGTCAGGTTGTGGATCCACTTCGGCGCCTGCGGCAACGGGTTGCCGTTGACCAGGGCGAAGGTCTGGCCGTTGATGACCGTGGTCGGGTCGGTCACGGTGCAGCCGCCGCCACAGATCGCCACCGCCAGGTTCTTGTCCTTGATCTCGGTGTCGTTGTAGCTGCTGCCCAGGGTCAGCAGCACGTGGTCGGTCAGGTAGGCTTCCAGGTCCAGCTCGAAGCCCTGGCCCAGGGTCTTGTCGGCGTTGAGCAGGCGCGCGGTGTTGTTGGTGCCGCCCACGGCGATCAGCTGCTGGCCGTCGACGTTGTAGCGGAACACGTTGAAGCCCAGGCGCGCGCGGCGGTCGAACAGGTCGGCCTTGATGCCGGCTTCATAGGAGATCACCTTCTCCGAATCGGCCTGGGTCACGCCGCCGAAGGCCAGGCGGCCCTGGATCGACGGCGCACGGAAGCCCTTGGCCACGCGGGCGTAGGCGTTGATGTTGTCGGTGATCTGGTAGACGCCGCTCAGGTCCCAGCTGACATCGTTCACATCGGTGTTGGCCAGGTACGGGCCGCTGACCGGGGTACCGAACGGCACGGCCTGCAGCACGCTGGCCGAGAAGTCCTTCTTGTCCTGGGTGTAGCGCAGGCCGCCACGCAGCTTGAAGCGCTCGGTCACGGCGAAATCACCGGACACGAAGGCGGCCCAGGCCTTGTTGCGCTGCTGCTGCACGACATGGCCGGTCTGCGGGTTGCCCGGGGTCAGCGAGTCGTAGTTGAAGTTGTCGATGGTGACGTCTTCATCGAAGTAGAACAGGCCGGCCTGCCAGTTCATGCGGCCCCAGTCGTTGGATTCCACGCGGAATTCCTGGGTCCACTGGCGGTGGTGCGGCAGGCCGTCGGCCGATTCGGCCGAGAACGGGATGAGGCCGGGGCCGGACTTGCCCGGGCCGAGGAAGGCGGCGCCGTAGCCACCGTCGATGTCGCCGCGGTTGAGCGATTCGGCGGTTTCATAGCCGGTGATCGAGTGCAGCGTCACCGAGCCCAGGTTCCACTTCAGGCGTGCACTGCCACCCCAGGTGTCCAGGTGCGAGAAGTTCACGCCGTCGGTGGACACGCTGTCGCGGTCGAAGTTCTGCACCAGCGCGTTGGTGCCCGGCTGGATGATGTTGGCGCGGAACAGGCGCGCGGTGCCGTTGAGCTTGCGCTTGTGCAGGTTGAACAGTGCTTCCAGCTCGTCGCCTTCGTACAGGAACTGCACGCGGCCGGCCGATTCGTCATAGCCCTCGAAGCCCTGGCTCGGCGCGTTGGCCACGGTGTTGTTCACGTAGTTGTCGCGGCGCTGGTACAGGCCCGACACGCGTGCCGACCAGCGGCTGGTCAGCGGGCCACCATAGGCGGCCTGCACGTTCCAGGTGTCATAGGTGCCGTAGGACATCTTCACGTAGCCGTCGGCGTCCTGCGACGGGCGGGCCGAATCGAACTTGACCACGCCGGCCGGGGTGTTGCGGCCGAACAGGGTGCCCTGCGGGCCACGCAGCACTTCCACGCCGGCCAGGTCGAACAGCGGGAAGCCCTTCAGCAGCGGGCTTTCCTGCACCACGTCGTCGAACACCAGCGACACCGGCTGCGAGGCATTGAGGTCGAAATCGGTGTTGCCCAGGCCGCGGATGTAGAAGCGCGGGAAGGCACGGCCGTAGGACGACTCGATGTTGAGGCTGGGCACGCGCGCGGACAGGAAGCGGATGTCATCGCCGGCCGAACCCAGCACGTCCAGCTTCTCACCCTGGATGGCGGTGATCGCCACCGGCACGTCCTTGGCGTTCTCCACGCGGCGCTGCGCGGTCACCTTCAGGGTGTCCAGGGCCACCGGGTCCTTGGCGGACGGGGCTTCCTGGGCGGCTGCGGCCAGCGGCAGCAGGGCGGAAAGCGCGAAAACGAGGGGGTGCACGACCGGGGTGCGGCCGTGGGCAGGGCGGTTCGGGGACATGGCGGTAGGCTGTGTTGGGAGGGGTGGTGGAACGGCGCTACCAGATAATTGTTGCAATACAGCACGCTGGCCGCAATTACCTTGCGTTCAGCGCGGCCGGCGCAGGGGCGCCCTGCCCGCCCATCGGCCCGGCTGAATGGGGAATTCGCCCGCCCTGCCCGCCCCCTTGGCGCTTCGGTATGCTGGCGCCCTTTCCCGATGCCCGCGCCGCGAGCGCACCGTGCCGATGAGCCTGTTCCGCCCCCGTGTGTTGCTGTCCGTCGCCCTGCTCGGCCTGCTGGCCGGTTGCGGTGGCGAAGCCGTGCGGCCGACGCCGCCACCCGCGCCGACCGTGGTGCCGCCACCGCAGGCCAAGCCGGTGAAGATCGGCATCGCCCTGGGCGGCGGTGCGGCCAAGGGCTTTGCCCACATCGGCGTGATCAAGATGCTGGAAGCCAACGGCTTCGAACCGGTGGTGGTCTCCGGTACCAGCGCCGGCAGCGTGGTCGGCGCGCTGTACGCCAGCGGCATGGACGCCTTCCAGATGCAGTCCAAGGCCGTGGCCCTGGACGAGGCCAGCATCCGCGACGTGCGCCTGTTCTCCGGCGGGCTGGTGCAGGGCCAGAAGCTGCAGGACTACGTCAACGAACAGGTCGGCAACCGTTCGGCCGAGAAGCTGAAGAAGCCCTTCGCTGCGGTGGCCACCAACCTGGAAACCGGCGAACGCGCCGTCTTCGTGCGCGGCAACGTCGGCCAGGCGGTGCGCGCGTCCAGCAGCATTCCCGGCGTGTTCGAGCCGGTGAAGATCGGCAAGTCCAGCTTCGTCGATGGCGGCGTGGTCAGCCCGGTGCCGGTGGATGCCGCGCGCCAGCTCGGTGCCGAGTTCGTCATCGCCGTGGATATCTCCAGCAAGGCCAGCGGCAAGACGCCGGTGGGCATGCTCGGCATCGTCAACCAGTCCATCGCCATCATGGGCCAGCGCCTGGGCGAGCAGGAACTGGGCCGCGCCGACATCGTGATCCGGCCGAAGGTGCTGGATATCGGTGCTGCCGATTTCAGCCAGCGGGGCACCGCGATCCTGGAAGGCGAAAAGGCCGCCATGGCCGCCATGCCGCAGATCCGCGCGAAGATCGCGCAGATCCAGAAGGCGCGCGCGGCAGCACTGGCACCGCCGCCGCCGGCCGCGCCCCAGTGCGAGGAAGCCTCGCGCCTGGGCAAGCTGATGGGCCGCAAGGACAAGTGCTGAGCTGAACCCGGCCGGGCCTGGGCCGGGCCCGGCACTCAGCGCCGCGGTGCGGCCGGGGCGCTGGCCTGCCGGCGCTGCTGGCGGCGCGTGTCCTGCGCCTGCCCATGGCGCTGCGCGCTGCGCTGCAGCTGTTCCATCGCATCACCCGGCAGCCACAGCTGCGCGCTGGCACGGGTCATGGCCAGGTAGGCCGCACGCACCGGGCTGTGCAGCGCGCGCGGGTCATGGCCGCTGTCGAAGCAGCACGGTGCCATCGCGACCGTGGTGAACTGCAGGTTCTTCGCGTGCTGGGCCAGGCACAGCACGACGGTGGCCTGCGCCGCATCGACCAGCTGTGCCAGCAGGCGCTCCAGCGCGGCGGCATCGAAACCACTGGCAAACAACCCGGGCACGTCGGCCAGGCCACGCTGCGTGCAGGCCTGCGCGAAGCTCTCCCAGCGCTGCGCGGGGCCACCGTCGCGCGCGCTGCGCCAGGCATCGATCGGCCCATGCACGTCGCGCAGCAGTGCCTGACGCGAGGCCGGGTGCAGGTGCACGCGGGCCCCGCGCGCGACCAGCTGCGCCATTTCCTGCAGCAGGCGCCACAGGCTGCCATACACGCGCGCGTGCCCTGCCGGCACCGCTGCCCAGTCGCGGTAGCGGCGCACTCCGGTGGCACGGTCGCTGGCGCCCATGAACGGCGTGCTGTCCCCGTCCAGGACATCCAGCGCCAGCGACTGGTTCACCAGCGTGTCCACCTGGCTGCCCTGGCGCACCGACTGGTGCATCTCCAGTACCTTGGCCGCCGACCAGCGCATGCTGCGGCCCACCAGCCGCTGGTGCGGATCGCCCAGGCTCACCACGCCCGGCCCGTGCGTGGCCAGCAGCTGCTTCCACGCCGGGCTGAGGTCGTGCGCTTCATCGACCAGCACCATGCCCAGCGACACCGGCAACGGCACACCGCGCAGGCCCAGCCACTTGCCGATATGGCCGACGGTCAGGCTCAGGCAGCCGCCCTTCTGCACGGCCGGGTCGAACATGCAGCGCCACACCTGCTCGGCGGCCGCCAGGAACG
Source organism: Stenotrophomonas sp. 24(2023) (assembly GCF_030913365.1). NCBI lineage: Bacteria > Pseudomonadati > Pseudomonadota > Gammaproteobacteria > Lysobacterales > Lysobacteraceae > Stenotrophomonas > Stenotrophomonas sp. 24(2023). The sequence continues at coordinate 1,946,094 of NZ_CP133160.1, read as the reverse complement.
GGGCCGCCTCGATCAGCGCTGCCGGCAGCGAGCGCTGGAAATGCCAGGGCTGCAGCGCAGGCGCCGAGGAGGCGCACCAGCGCCCGATGCCTTCCAGCGCGATCATCAGCACCTGGTCGGGCCGGCGCGCGCCGATGCCGGCCACGCCGATCCGCGCGGCAATCTCGCGCAGGCTCAGCGTGCTCTGCCGGTAGGTCGGCACGAAACCGGCAGTCAGGCCCTTGCCGGCGGCATGGCGGGCGATGACGTTGGCGAATTCGATCTGGGTCAGCAGGCGCGCGCCGGCATCGGCCGGCAGGCGTGCACGGAACGCCTCCACCTGCCCACGCGAGGGTGCCACGTAGGTATAGCGGCCCGGCCGCGCGTCCATCAGCGCCAGCACCAGATGGCCCTTGCCGGTCCCGGCGTAGCCTTCCAGGTCGATCAGTTCCTCCGGGTTGGCGGCGATCGCGCGCAGCACCCGGGCCTGTTCGCTGGTGAAGCGCCCGCTGTGCACGGTGGCACGCGCGGTGTCACCGGTGGCGGCCTCTGCGGCGTCCTCATCGCCTTCGGCCAGCGAGGTGGCCGGGAAATGCACCTCGTGCTCGCCCAGCGTGACCTGGCAGGCGGCCTGGAAGTCGGCCCCGGGGTAAGCCCGGGGCGAGACCGCCAGCGCCGAAGCCATCACCTCGTCCGGGGCCAGCAGCAGCGGCTGCATCGCCAGTTCGCCCAGCCACGCATCCACGCTGTCGGTGTCCTTCCCGCGCAGCGCCGCCAGCTGGGCAGCGGCTGCACTGCCGTCATCGGCGGCGAACAACGCGCAGCCATCGTGCAGCAGGCGCTGCACGGCAGCCGGTGGTTGCGGCTGGCCCCGGCACAGCAGTGCGGCCAGCAGCCCGGCCTGTTCCAGCGGTGCCTCGGGCACGCTGCCCTCGGCCAGGTAACGGGCCAGGCTGCGCACGCGCAACGGCAGGAACACGGGAGACGGGACGGGAAGCGGGGTATCGGTCATGCCGGAAGCCAGTAAGGGGCACTGCAGTGCCTCTTGCTGGAAGCCACCGCGGGCCACGATGCTCGGCCAGCGCGCGCGCGGCGTCAAACCCGGCCGCCCTGCCCTGCGCCGTGCGCGCTGCTCAGCCCAGCTGCGACAGCGGCAGCGCGCCGAACGCCTTCACCGTGCGCAGCACGAAGCTGGAATTCACGTCGGCCACGCCAGCGGCGTTCAGCAGCTTGTCCAGCAGGAAGCTGGAGAAGTGTTCCAGGTCGCGCACGTAGATATGCAGCAGGTAATCCATGTCGCCGGTCAACGCGTGGCAGGCGACCACCTCGTCCCAGCCCTGCACGCTGTCGGCGAAGCGGCCGATCGCGGCCTGGTCGTGCTTTTCCAGCTGCACGCGCACGAAGGCCTGCAGGCCCAGGCCGATGTGGCGCGGTTCCAGCTGCGCCCCATAACCGGCAATGACGCCCTCGCCTTCCAGCCGCTGCAGGCGGCGCAGGCAGGCCGAGGGGGACAGGTTCACCCGCGCGGCCAGTTCGGCGTTGGTGGCGCGCCCGTGGCGCTGGATTTCCGCCAGCAGGCGTAGATCCGTGCGGTCAAACTGGACTTCACCGGCCATTGCTGCCCTGCAACAGAGTCTTGACGCAAGGATATTGCGCCAGAAAGCGGCCTGCGTGCAACTTTGCAACCCTGTTGCGCGGCCCCTGCCCTAGCATGGTTGCTCACCCGCCACGGAGCGTTCCCATGGACCTTGCCCAACCCCGCCGCGTCGAACACCAGCAGACCGACAAGGGGTATGTGCCGGTCTATACCACCGCCGTGGTGGAGCAGCCGTGGGACAGCTACACCGCCGACGACCACACCACCTGGAAGATCCTTTACGAGCGCCAGCGCGCGCTGCTGGTCGGCCGCGCCTGCCAGGAATTCCTGGATGCGCAGGACGCGATGGGCATGAACGCCGAACGCATCCCGCGCTTCGATGAGCTCAACGAAGCGCTGCAGGCCACCACCGGCTGGACGCTGGTCGGCGTGGAAGGCCTGCTGCCGGAACTGGATTTCTTCGACCACCTGGCCAACCGCCGCTTCCCGGTGACCTGGTGGATCCGCCGCCCGGACCAGATCGACTACATCGCCGAGCCGGACATGTTCCATGACCTGTTCGGCCACGTGCCGCTGCTGATGAACCCGGTCTTCGCCGACTACATGCAGGCCTACGGCCGTGGCGGCGTGAAGGCCCATGGCATCGGCCCGGATGCGCTGCAGAACCTGACCCGCCTGTACTGGTACACGGTGGAGTTCGGCCTGATCAACACCGCCGACGGCCTGCGCATCTACGGCGCCGGCATCGTCTCGTCCAAGGGCGAATCGCTGTACTCGCTGGAATCGGCCGCCCCCAACCGCATCGGCTTCGACCTGCAGCGGATCATGCGTACGAAGTACCGCATCGACACCTTCCAGAAGACCTACTTCGTCATCGACAGCTTCGAGCAGCTGATGCAGGCGACCTCGCCGGACTTCACCCCGATCTACGCCGCCCTGGCCGACCAGGCGCACCTGCCGGCCGGTGAGGTGCAGGCCGACGACCGCGTGTTCCAGAAAGGCACGGGTGAAGGCTGGGCCGACGGCGGGGACGTGTAAGCAGGCAACGTCCAGCGGTGCGGGCAGACCCGCACCGCTGGCCGTGTTTACCGCGCCAGCCAGCCCCCATCGACCGGCAGCACGGCGCCGTTGACGTAGTCCGACGCCGAGGACGCCAGGAACACCGCCGCCCCCCCGAGGTCTTCCGGCGTGCCCCAGCGCGCAGCCGGAATGCGGTCCAGGATCGCCCGGCTGCGGTCTTCATCGGCACGCAGCGCGGCGGTGTTGTCGGTGGCCATGTAACCCGGCGCGATCGCATTGATGTTCACGCCCTTGCCCGCCCACTCGTTGGCCAGCAGGCGGGTGATGCCGGCGATGCCGCTCTTGCTGGCGGTGTAGGACGGCACGCGGATACCGCCCTGGAAGGACAGCATCGAGGCGATGTTGATGATCTTGCCGCGGCCCTGCGCGATGAAATGGCGGCCGGCCGCCTGCGAGATGAAGAACGCGGACTTGATGTTGACGTTCATCACGTCGTCCCAGTCCTGTTCGCTGAAATCCACCGCATCGGCGCGACGGATCAGGCCGGCGTTGTTGACCAGGATGTCCAGGCCACCCAGGCCTTCGATGGTTTCGCGCACCACGCGCTCCACCGGTTCGATGCTGATCAGGTTGGCTTCGATGGCCAGGCAGCGGCGGCCCAGCGCCGTGATCTTCTCGATCGTTTCGGTGGGCGGGGCGATGCCGGCCACGGCGACGTCGGCGCCGGCGGCGGCCAGTGCCACCGCGATGCCCTGGCCCAGGCCGGTGTTGGCACCGGTAACCAGAGCGACCTTGCCTTCCAGGCTGAAGGGATTAGCCATTGCGTATGCGTTCCTTGGTAGAAGCGGGCGGGGAAGCGTGCACGCGGGCAGCGGCGCAGCGCGCCGGCGCCCGCGCAGGGCTCACTTGAGCTGGCAGATGTCCAGCACGTGCATGTCGGTGTAATCCAGGTTCTCGCCACCCATCGCCCAGATGAAGGCGTAGTTGCTGGTACCGGCCCCCATGTGGATCGACCACGGCGGCGAGACCACCGCTTCGTTGTTCTGGATGACGATGTGGCGCTGCGCGTCCGGTTCGCCCATGAAGTGGTAGACGCGGTCGTTGTCGCCCAGGTCGAAGTAGAAATAGACCTCGCTGCGGCGGTCATGCAGGTGCGGCGGCATGGTGTTCCAGACGCTGCCCGGCTTGAGCACGGTCAGGCCCAGCAGCAGCTGCGAGGACGGGCAGGTGGCCGGCACGATGTACTGGTAGATGGTGCGCTCGTTGCTGGTTTCCAGCGCGCCACGGTCCAGCGCCACCGCGTCCTTGATCGACAGCTGCTTGGTCGCAAAGCGTGCATGGGCCGGCGTGGAGGCCAGGTAGAACAGGGCAGGGCTGGTGGCATCGAGCGAGGCAAACACCACCTCGGCACTGCCCATGGCCACGTACAGGCCATCCTTCGGCCCCAGGGTATAGACGGTGCCATCGACCGTGACGGTACCGGTGCCACCGCCGACGTTGATCACGCCCAGTTCGCGGCGCTCCAGGAACGGATGGCCGGCGGCCGAGGCCGGCTCGGTCTGCGCCGGCAGCGCCAGCGGTGCCTCCAGCGGTGCGGCGCCGCCGATCACGAAGCGCTCGTAGTGGGTGTACTTCAGCGTCACCGTGCCGGCGTTGAACAGGCCATCAAGCAGGTACAGGTCGCGCAGCTGGTCGTTGCTGGCGCCCTTGATGGCATCGGGATGGGTGGCGTAGTGGGTCTTGCAGTACATGGCTTCTCCAGAGCAGGGGGCGGGCCGTGGATGCGGCCCTGGCACGGTGCGCGCTCCATTCTAGCCACATTGGTAAACCGGTGTCATTTTGCGGTGCAGGACACTGCCGGCGGACCGGCAGTGGGTGAAATCAGGGAAAAGAAGCCGCAGGCAGGCATCCGGCCTGCCCGGGGATCGCCCCGTTCGCGATCAATCCTCCGGCGGCTGGCAGGAATCGCGCACGATCAGGTGCGGGCGCACGCTGGCGATCTGCAGCGGTGCCTGGCCGTCGGGCTGGATCAGCATCGCCGCGGCGGTGCGGCCGGTATCGCGGGTGTGGCGGCGCACCGAGGTCAGCGGCGGCCACAGGCGCGAGGCCAGCGGGCTGTCGTCGTAGCCGATGATCGACAGCTGGCGCGGAATGCTGATGCCCGAGCGCAGCGCGACCTTGTACACACCGGCAGCCATTTCATCGTTGCCGGTGAAGATGGCGGTCGGCCGCTGCTTGCCCAGCAGCAGCTTTTCCGCAGCAGCCACGCCGGATTCGAAGGTATAGCCTGCTTCGATGATGCGTTCCTTCGGCAGCTCGATGCCGCGCTTGGCCAGGGCCTCGAGGAAGCCGGCGGTGCGCTCGTGCGCCGAACGGTAGACGCTGGGGCCGGTGATCAGCGCGATGTCGCGGTGGCCGAGCGAAAGCAGGTAGTCGGCCGCCTCGGCTGCGCCGTCGCGGTCGTGGGTGACCACCATCTGCGAGCTCTCATCCAGCGGCAGGGCCGCCACGCGGGTGAAGCGGCAGCCGATCTCGTCGAGCATGTCCGCCAGCGCCTGGTCTTCCGATGCGCGCGGCACCAGGATCACCCCGTGCAGCTTCTGCTGCTGCACGAAGCGGCGCACGCCATCGATGTAGCCCGGGCTGCGGCTGTCGCACGGGTGGACCACCAGCTCGTAGCTGGAGCCGCGCAGCGCATCCAGCGCGCCGTACTGCATGTCCACGATGTACTGCGCGGTGGGGTTGTCGTAGACCATGCCGATCAGGAAGGAACGGCGGAACGCCAGGCCGCGCGCCAGCGGGTCGGGCGCATAGCCCACCTCGCGCATCAACGCTTCCACCTTGTCACGCGTGTCCTTGCGCACCAGCGGTGAGTTGTTGATGATTCTTGAAACCGTTTTCTTGGAGACTCCCGACAGTCGCGCGATGTCGTTGATCGTGGCGGCCTTGCCCTTGGCCAACGCCGGCGGGGCGGCCGTGTTCTTGTTGCGCACTGACATGTTTTGAACCAGGTAGGGGATTCCAGCCGCGCGCCCGTCTAGCGCGCGGAAGCGGGGGAGCGCCGCACAGGCCACCGGGACCGGCGGCCTGCCGGGACCGGCGCTGTCGCGCCGACCATAGTGTGAGGGTAACCCGAAGCGCGCATCTGAACGCATGCCCTGCCGGCGCCCGGGTCAGCCGCGCAGCACCCCCGGCAGCCACAGCGACAGGGCCGGGAAGAAGGTCACCACCAGCAGCACCCCAAGCGCGGCGAACCAGAACGGCCAGATGGTGCGCATGCTCTGGCCCACGCTGATCTTGCCGATGGCCGTGCCGATGAACAGCACCGAGCCCACCGGCGGGGTGACCAGGCCCAGCCCGCCGGTCAGCACCAGCACCAGGCCGAAGTGGATCGGGTCGATGCCATAGGCACGCGCCACCGGCAGGAAAATCGGCGTGCAGATCAGGATCATCGGCGCCAGGTCCATGAAGGTGCCCAGCAGCAGCAGCATGACCACGATCATCAGCAGCACCATGAACTGGCTGTGGGCGAAGGACTGCAGGAAATCGACCGCGGCGGTGGGTACCTGCAGGTAGGCCAGCAGCCAGCCGAACACCGCGGCGGTGGCGATCACGAACAGGATCACGCCGGTACTGCGTGCCGCGTGCACCACCGTTTCCATGAACACCCGCCAGGCCAGCTGGCGGTACAGCACGCTGGTCACCAGCAGGGCGTACACCACGGCGATGGCCGCGCTTTCCACGGCGGTGAAGATGCCGGCGCGGATGCCGACGAAGATCAGCGCCACCAGCCCCAGGCCGGGCAGGGCCGCCACCAGCCGCAGCAACACCGCACGCAGGCCCGGGAAGGCCTCCACGCCGTAGCCACGACGGCGCGCGACCACATAGCCGGTGACCATCAGCGCCACGGTCATCAGCAGCGCCGGCACGATGCCCGCGGCGAACAGGTCGGCGATGGACAGCCCACCACCGGCAGCGGCCGAGAACAGGATCAGGTTGTGCGAGGGCGGTACCAGCAGCGCCACCAGTGCGGCGGTGATGCTGACGTTGACCGCGAAGTCACGGTCGTAGCCACGCTTGACCATCTGCGGGATCATCGTGCCGCCCACTGCCGAGACATCGGCGATGGCCGAACCGGACACGCCGCCGAAGAACAGCGAGGACAGGATCGAGACCTGGCCCAGACCACCGCGCAGGCGGCCCACCAGCGACGAGGCCAGTGCGATGAGCCGTTCGGAGATGCCACCGCGCATCATGATTTCGCCGGCGAAGATGAACAGTGGAATGGCGATCAGCGATGCCGAGCCGGTGCCGGCCGAGACCTGCTGCACCAGCACGATGCCGGGAATATCCAGGTAGAACAGGGTGGCCAGCGCCGCCGCCGCCAGCGCATAGGCCACCGGTACGCCCAGCAGCAGCAGCACGGCGAATACGGTGAACAGAAGGGTGATGCCCATGGCTCAACGGTCTCCTTCGACAGCATCGGCGTGGTCGCTGGCGCACGTCCAGCTGCACCACGCGTGGTTCAGTGCGAACAGCACCATCAGCGCGCCGCCCACCGCCAGTGGCAGGTAGTTGATGCTCTGCGGCAGCGCGGCGCCGGCGGTCTTGATGTGCAGGCCGTCGTGCAGCAGCTGCCATGACCACACCGCCAGGGCCAGGCCCAGCACGGCGATCACCAGCTGACCCAGCACGTCCACGGCGCGGCGCAGCGCCGGGCCCATGTAGGCGGCCAGCAGGAAGAAGCCGAAATGGCGCCGGGTATGCACGCCGCAGGCTGCCCCCAGGCTCATCGCCGTGCTCAGCAGCAGCAGGGTGACCGGCTCGGTCCAGCTGGGGGAATCGTTGACCACGTAGCGGGCGAACACCTGCCAGCCCTGTACCACCACCAGGCCGAGCAGGGCGACGACCGCGATGTGGATGGCCAGGGCGGCGATGCGATCGAGCAGGCGCTGGGCAGGACCGGCGGTTGCTGGCGTTGTTGTCTGCGTCATGGCGAGGTCCTCAGGCGGTGGCGCGGATGCGGGCGACCAGCGCGGCCAGGTCCGGCTGCTGCAGGTACTGCCGCAGCAGCGGCTGGGCCGCGGCGCGGAAGGCAGGCATGTCCACCGCGTTGGCCTTCACCCCGTAGGCGAGTACGGCGCGGCGCGCAGCTTCTTCGGAGGCATCCCATCGTTCACGCATCACCTGTACCGACGCACGGGCGGTGTCCAGCAGCAGGCGGCGGTCGCTGGGCTGCAGCTGTTCGAAGCTGGCCCGTGACATCAGCAGCACGTCCGGTGCATAGGAATGGTCGCTCTGCGACCAGTAGTGCGCGGCCTCGAAATGGCGGCTGGAATGGAAACTGCGCATGTTGTTTTCCGCACCGTCGATCATGTGCGTTTCCATGCCCGAGAACGTATCGCCCAGCGACATCGGGGTCGGATTGGCACCCAGCAGACGCATCAGCTGGATGAAGATGTCCGAGGAGGCCACCCGCAGCTTCAGCCCATGCAGGTCGCGCGGCTGCACGATGGGGTGCTTGGTGTTGTAGAAGCAGCGTGCGCCTGAATCGTAGATCGCCAGCCCGACCAGGTCGCGCTGCTCGAAGCTGTCCAGCACGGCATCGGCCAGGCCGGCATCAAGCGCGGCACGCTGGTGCGCCACCGATTCGAACACATACGGCAGGCACAGCGCCTGGGTCAGCGGAAACGCATTGTTGAGTGCACCGGCATAGACGCGGGTGATGTCGATGGCGCCGAAGCGGGCCATGTCGATCGCTTCCGATTCACGGCCAAGCTGGCCGGAATGGTACTGGCGCAGGCGCAACCGGCCGCCGGTCTGGCGTTCAAGGGTTTCGCCGATCCACTTCACCGCGGTGACGGTGGGGTAGTCGGCCACATGCACATCGGTGGCGGTCAGCAGCTGTCCGCCGGCGATGGCAGGGCCCGTGCCACGGCCGCAGGCCGCCAGCATCGGGGTGGCCAGGGCAGCGGCGCTGCCGGCCAGGAAGTGTCGTCGTGTGATCATCTGCGCCCTCCCGCGCGTGCTCACCAAGGGATCTAGGCGGTCAGCCGGCCGGTACCGCCCTGCAGGCGATTTCGGCCACGCCGGCAAAGCGCAGCCGCGCGACCTGGCCGATGGCGATGTCGTGGATGCCGGTGGCGTTGCCGGTGGCGATCAGGTCGCCGCGGCGCAGGGGCCGGCCACGTCGCGCCGAACGCGCCAGGGCAAAGGCGAATGCTGCACGCAGGCCGCCGGGCAGGCGGGTGGCACCCCCGCTGCCCACCGGCTGGCCATCGATCAACGTGTCCACGCACAGTTCCTGTTCCGCACGCGCGGTCCAGTCCGGGATCTCGGCCCCGAGCACCAGACCGTTGTTGTTGCCGAAATCGGAAATCACCGCACGCGGGCCCAGCACGTTGATGGTCGCCAGCGGGCTGCTGGCCACTTCAACACCAATGTACAGGCGTGCCGGCAGGGCCTGTGCCTGTGCCGGTGTCCACTGGAACTGTCCGGCCGGTGCGTCCTCCAACACCTCCAGCACGTACTCCGCCTCCACCGCAGCAAACCCGCCGGCGCCGGAAAACACCGGAATATCGTTGATGGCACCGGTATCATTCCAGAGATGCGAACGGAAGATCGGGCCCAGCAGCCGTTCGTCACCGGACGCGTCGCGCATCGCTTCGGCGATGTAGCCGACCTTCCAGCCGGCAATGTCACCGCGCCACAGGTCGATGGCCCGGTCCTGCACCAGGTAGGCCTGTTCCAGATCGGCCGGCAGCACGCCCGGGAAATCCGGCAGGGCACGGCCAGCGTGCCGCGCTGCGGTGAAGGCACGGGCGATGGCCAGTGCCGGCGATGGCGCTGTGGCCTGTGCTGCAGTGCCGTGTTCGTTGCTCAAGCGCAGTCTCCGTTGGGCGGTAGGGCCCCTTGCGGGGGCCGTTGTCTTTGTATGGTAACCGGTGTCATCTTGCAAGAGGGTCGTCACCATGGCGTGCTGCAGGCCGGGGTTCATGGCGTCCATGACGCATGGGCAACATTCTCTTAACCGGCCTTGGCTAGAGTCGGGGGCATGTCAGGGATGTTCACACCACTGCCGTTTCCCGGGCGCGCGCAGCTGCTCGCGGCGATCGACGCGGCGGTCTGCCTGCACGATCCGCACGCGGTCACGCATGCGCTGCAGGAGGTGCTGGCCACGGCCATCAACGACCCGGCCATCGTGCTGCCGCCCTGCGTGTACCGGCCGGTGCAGGGCCATTACGCGCGTCGTGAACTGCACCGCAGTGCCACGCTGGGCTACAGCGTGGTGGCCATGTGCTGGGGACCGGGGCAGGGCACACCACTGCATGACCACGATGCGCTGTGGTGCGTGGAAGGGGTCTGGCAGGGCGAGCTGCAGGTGACGCCGTATGCGCTGCTGCAACGCCAGGGCGAACGCTTCCGGTTCCAGCCGCAGTCCACGCTGCATGGCCTGCGCGGCAGTGCCGGCAGCCTGATCCCGCCACACGAGTACCACACGCTGCGCAACGCGCGCGATGACACCGTAGCCGTGACCGTGCATGTCTACCAGGCGGCGCTGGAACGCAGCGCCGTGTTCGATCCGCTTGGCGAAGGCTGGTACCAGCGCCGCGTGCAGGTGATGGAAACCGACGCCGCCTGACCGCGCGGCGCCGGCCGCATGCCGGCCTCATGGCGTGGCCGGCAACGCCGCGCTGCGCAGCCACAGCAGGTCGGCCGGGTGCTGCGGTGCCAGCTGCCGGGCGGCGGCGCCGAAGCCTTCGCCCGGCCAGCGCTGCTCGGCACGCAGCATCACCTCCAGCAGGTCCTGGGTATCGTCCAGGTCCAGTTCGGGGTAGGGCCAGCGTGCCGGCGGCACGGCCGTGCCGGCCAGGAAGCGGGCCGCGGCGTGCAGGCGGCCGCTATCACCATCGCGGTACTGCCACAGGTCCACGCCCACGCACTGGCCCAGGTCGGCCAGGGTGAACGCTGCATCCAGCGTCCAGCTGCTGTAGTGCAGCGAACGGGTGCGGGTAAGCTCATGCGGCAGGCTGCCATCGGCGGCGATCTGGCTGGCCAGCCGGCGCGGCCCGGCCTCCTGCGCGGTACGCCGCGCCAGTGCGGTGTCGCGCGCGAACAGGGCGAAGTGGGTCAGCAGCATGTCGTAGTACAGGCCATGGTTGTTGCGCGCGGCCTGTTCCTTGCGCCCGATCGGGCTGTCCACCATCCAGTGCGCGAAGTCGCCGAACCACTGCTCCAGCCCCTTCAGTTCCTGCGCGTCGAGCGTACCGGACGGTGCCAGCAGGCCGATCGATTCGACCACCCGTGGCAGGCGGTGTGCATCGATCACGCCTTCCGCGCGCCCGGCCACCTTGCCCGGAATGGACTGGCCATGGTCGAGGTTCGGGTTCATCCGCGTGGCCGGGGCCAGGAACCAGGTGCGCAGCAGCTGCGCGGCCTTGTCCGCATAACGGCGCTCGCCACTGAAGTAGTACGCCAGCGCCAGCGACTGCACATCACGGCTCATTGCTTCCAGCCGGGTCACGTCGAAGGCGTCACCATCACGCTCGGGATTGAAGTGGCCGTCACGACGCACATAGGGCACGCCGCCCGGCCGCTTCGGGTCGGGCCACCAGTACGGGCCCAGGCTCATGTAGTCGTGGCGGTTGCCGCTGGCCGGCAGGCGGGTCTTGTCGACCACGCTGTAGGGCCCGCGCTGCAGGGCGGCGTCAGCCTCGGCCTGCAGCGCGCGCCAGGCCGGCTGCAGCGTGGCGTCGGTCGGCAGCCGCCGCGCGACGTCCTGCAGCACATCCGGTCGCCACAGGAAGGTGCGCCGCCCTTCCGCGCCACCGGCGAACCCCTGTTCGGCGCGGCACTGCGGTGCCGCTTCCGGTACGGCCGGCGTGGCGGCCGCGGCCACCAGCGGCGTGGCCAGGGCCAGGCCCAGTACCGTGCAGAGCATGCGGGCGGCCATCAGTAGCGGAACCTCACGCCGACGAAGTAGCTGCGGCCGAAGAAGCTCGATTCGGCGATGCTGCCTTCCACCGGGCGGAACATCAGCTGGTGCTGGTCGGTCACGTTCAATGCCTGCGCCTTGATCTGCCAGTGGCGGTTGATGTTGTACGACGCCGACAGGTCCAGGAAGCCCACGTCATCGACGAAGCGGTTGGCGGTCAGCGTGGACGGCTTGAAGTAGCCCGAACGGTACTTGTAGGCCGCGCGCAGCGACAGGCCGCCATACTCGTAATACAGCGTGGCCGACCCGGAATGGCGGGAGAAGCCCGACAGCCCGGCCGGATCGGTGAACTGGGACAGCGGGAAGGCCGGTTCCACCGCCGAGGGATCGGGGTAGCGGAAGTTGGAATGGGCGCGGTTGTAGTTCAGCTGCACGCCCAGCCCCGACCACGCACCCGGCAGGTAGGTGAAGGCGTGGTTGACGCCCACTTCAACACCGCGCAGGTTGGATGTGCCGCTGCTGTTGCCCTGCTGTGCCACCGGTACGGTGTAGGTGCGGCCATCGACCACGAACTGTTCCAGCACGCGGTTGTCGGCGGCGGCAACCACGCCGGCTTCCAGGATCTTGTAGTACAGCGCCATCGAGTAGCTGGTGAAGTCGTTCTGGTAGAACTCGAACGACAGGTCCGCATTCCACGCTTCCATCGGCTCCAGCCGCGGGTTGCCACCGGTCGCCCCGGCCAGCGCGTCTTCCGGCGTGGCGGCGGCACCGTCGGTGATCAGGCTGCGGCCGGCGCCCATGTCCTCGATGTTGGAGCGGGCCAGTGCCTTGTACAGCGCGCCCTTCACGTACAGGCCCGGCTGCAGTTCGGCGCTGATGTTGAAGCTGGGCAGCACGTTGCGGTGGCGGTGCTTCATGCGCACGCGGTCGAAGCTGCCGGCCACCGGGTCCAGGCGGTAGGAGGACGTGCCGGTGACCGGATCGGTGGTGGTCACCAGCCGGTAGTCGCCGCGGTAGCCGGCCGAATCGATGTGGGTATCGACCAGGCGCACGCCCAGGTTGCCGGTGACCGGCACATCGCCCCAGCTGGTGCTGAAGCTGCCCATCGCATAGGCCGCATAGATGCGTTCGGTGATGTCCAGGTCGCCGGCACTGCGCGGGTCGGCCGCCGGGCCCAGGTCGTCGCTGCCGGTGAAGTTGCGGTACAGGCAGCGCGTATCGAACTGTGCCCAGCTGCGGATGTTGGTGCCGCTGCCCTTGCCCCAGTTGTCCACTACGTTGCCGATGCGGCAGTTGGCGTTGCCGGCCAGCATCGCAGCGGTGCTGATGGCTTCGATGTCGTTGTTGTTTTCCACATCGGTGGTACGGCTGTGGTCGGAGGCACGCACACCGACGCGGAACTGGTGCCAGGTACCGTAGCGGTCGTAGTCCAGGTCCAGGCGCGCGGCCTTGATCTCGTCCACGCGGTCCTCGAAGGCCCGCCGCGCATAGGCATTGCCGGTGAAGGCGGCATGGTTGTCGAGGTTGACCGGCGTGGCGAAGTCCACACGCGGGATGTCGGTGCCCTGGTCGAAGGTGTAGGCGACGCGCCCACCGGGCCCGAACAGCGTGTTGCTGCGCAGGCGGGCGGCCATGTCGTCCTGTTCGCGATGGGTCCGCGAATAGGACAGGTCGCCCTTCACGGTGATCGCCTCGCTGGCCTTGAAGGCGGCCGACAGGCCACCGCCGGCATAGGTCTCGTTGCGGTTGCGCTGCAGGCTCTGGCTTTCCAGGTAGCTGTTGCCCGAGTAGCGCAGCAGCGCCCCATTGGCAGCCTGATCGATCGGGGTGATGCCACGGCGGCCTTCGGCGATGACCAGGTCATGGCGGTCCTCGAAGGACTTGCGCTTGGACAGCTGCACGTCCAGGTTCACGTCCCAGCGGTCGTTGGGTTGCCACTGCACGTCGCCCACCACCGCGCGGCGGGTGTCCTCGGTGCGCAGCTGGCGGAAATTGACCTGGTTGGGCACGAAGTACACCGGGGTGCCGCGGTTGGCCGCGTAGGTGCAGTTGCCCGCCGCGCTGCCGGTGAGCAGCCGCGGGTTGGGGTTGATCGAGTTGCACGGGCGGAAGCTGGAGGAGGCGGTGTAGAAATCCTCCGGCGCGGTGCTGTCGGTGGTGGCCACGCCGAGCGCGACGCCGATGCGGCCCACGGACGTATCGAACTGGTCGATGTACGAGCCGGACAGGCGCGAGCCGAGGTCATCGCCGGCACGTTCGGCGGCGGGCATGTAATGGGCACGGCCTTCCATCTGGATGCGGCGCTTCTTGTAATCCAGCGGGCGCGCGGTGCGCAGCTCGATGACGCCGGACACGCCCCCTTCGATGAAATCGGCCTGCTGGCTCTTGTACACCAGCACGCCATTGGTCAGTTCCGAGGGGAACTGCTGGAAGGACACGGCACGGTCGCCGCCGCCGCTGGATACCTCGCGGCCATTGACGGTGGAGAAGCCCAGGTAGGGCCCCAGGCCACGCACCGAGATTTCCGAGGCCGATCCCTTGAAGCGGTCGGCGGTGACGCCGGCCACGCGCTCCAGGGTCTCGGCCACCGAATTGTCGGGCAGCGCACCGATCTCATCGTTGACCACCGCATCGACGATCACCGAGGCATCGCGCTTGACCGTGGCCGAATCGCGCTGGGTTTCACGAACGCCGGTGACGTTCACGGTGTCGAGCGTATTGGCCGGATCGGCGGGCGGCTGCTGGGCCAGCGCCGGGGCGGCATGCAGGGCGAGCAGGATGGCGCCGGACAGCAAGGTAACCGGTGTCTTCCGGGAGTTGCGCGAGGTTGCGGTCACAAAGGGATCCCCTGGATCAGAATTTGCCGTTGATTGGGATATTCCGATGGCGTGCACCCGCTCCGGGGGCCGCCGCCAGCCGCAATGACACCGCTGGCCAAAAAGAAACTAGCAATCCTTCACATCCTCCGCATCTTGCAACGCAACATGCTGAAAACCCCGGTTCTTTTCACTCTTGCCGCCCTTCCCCGGCTGCTGCTACGGTGAAATGACCATCGGTGTCATCGCCTGTCCCCCTCCCATGTCCTGTCTCCTGCGGAGCCTGTCATGCCCCATCGTTCCTCCCGTTTCCACCGCGGCGTCCCCCGCATTGTCCCGGCCTGGCCCCTGCTGCTGGCGCTGTCCCCGTTGACCGTGTCGGCGGCCGTGGATGTCCCGCCCCCGGTGTCCGTGGCCACGGCGCACTGCGCGGTGACGGTGCCGGATTTCTCTTTTGCCGGCTACCGCCACGGGCGGCCGGAACTGCCCACTGCCCGCGGCACGGTGATCGACGTGCGCGACTTCGGCGTGGTCGCCGATGATGACCGCGATGATTCTCACGCCCTGCTGCGCGCACTGAAGGCGGCCGATGCCGTGGACGGTCCGGTGGTGGTGCAGCTGCCGCCGGGGCGGGTGGTGCTCAGCGAAGTGCTGCGCATCACCCGCAGCAACATCGTACTGCGCGGGCACGGCAGTGGCGGCGGCGGCAGCGAGCTGTACATGCCGCGCCCGCTGCGCATGGTCGACCGCAGCAACGCGCTGGACGAACTGCGCCAGTACCTGCGCGACAACCACAAGCACCAGGTCGAACCGGCGCAGAACGTGGACGTGCTGTTCTCGCCGTGGTCGTGGAGCGGTGGCTTCCTGTGGGTGGGGCCGCAGGGCAACCGCCCGGCCGCCTACCTGGCATCGCATGACACGCCCTCGCGCCGTGACCGCCTGGCCGAGGTGCTGCAGGGCACGCGCGGCAGCACGCAGCTGCGCGTGGGCAACGCCGCCGCCCTGCGCGTGGGTGACGTGGTGCGCGTGCGCTGGTTCAACCGCCAGGGGCCCGATGGCGCACTGGTGCAGGAACTGTACGGGCCGCAATACAGGACGCTGAAGGTGGGCTCGCACCACTGGACCACGCCGGACCGCCCCTTGGTGGTACAGGCCAGTACGATCGCCGCGATCGACGGTGATGCCATCACCCTGGCCGCCCCGCTGATGCACGATGCCGGCGGCCCGCTGCAGGCCGACCTGGCACGCTGGCAGCCACTGCGCGAGGTGGGCATCGAGGATCTGGCACTGGTGTTCGCCCCCGGTGGCAGCTTCGGCCACCACCAGGAAGAGGGCTACAACGGCATCTACTTCACCGGCGTGTACGACGGCTGGGTGCGCAACGTGCGCACGCGCGATGCCGACGCCGGCGTGCTGACCTACGACAGCGCGCAGCTGACGTTGGCCGACATCCGCGTGGAAGGCGCGCGGCCGGCGCACTACGCCGTGCACCTGGGCAACGTGCAGGCCACGCTGGTGCGCGACCTGGAAGTCCACAACCGCGTCATCCACACGCTCAGCGTCAACACCCAGGCCAGCGGCAACGTGTTCCTGCGTGCACAGGCATGGCAGGCACCGGTGATCGACCAGCATGCCGGCGCCAACCACCAGAACCTGTTCGACCAGGTCACCTTCCACGTGCAGGCGCAGCGTGATGCGCAGGGCAAGGCGTGGTATCCGGTATGGAACGGCAGCGGTGCCGGCTACTGGGAACCCGGCCATGGCCGCTACAACACCACCTGGAACCTGCGCGTGCTGGTGGAAGGTGGCGCCGCGCCGGGTGAAAGCGTGCGCCTGGCCGGCGAGGACGAAGGCCCGGACGCGCGCCTGGTCGGCCTGTCCGGCAACCACCCGTTCACCGTCGACTACCGCCCGGCAGCAGCCGTGCGGCAGGTGGGCGAGCGCCTGTGGCGCAGCCCGTCGCTGTATGAGCTGCAGTTGGCGCAGCGCCTGGCCGGGCAGCCGGTCGCCACCTGCCTGGCCGCGCCGGCCGATGCCCCATGACCCCCTCCGATGAGCCTTCTTCCATGAACTCTCCCCGCATCCTCTGCTTCGGTGAACTGCTGCTGCGCCTGGGCGCGCCTGGCCGCGAGCTGCTGCTGCAGTCCCCGCGGCTGAACGTGCATGTCGGCGGTGCCGAAGCCAATGTCGCCGTGTCGCTGGCCCATTTCGGCCATGACGTGGCGATGGTCAGCACCGTCGCCGGCAATCCGCTCGGTGCCCATGCCGTGGCCGAACTGCGCCGGCACGGCGTGGGCACGCGCCACATCCGGCGCGATCCGGACGGCCGCATGGGCCTGTATTTCCTGACCACCGGGGCCGTGCAGCGCGCCAGCGAGGTGGTCTACGACCGTGCGGGTTCGGCCTTCGCCAGCAGCACCGCCGCCGATTACGACTGGCCCACGCTGCTGCAGGGCGTGCAGTGGCTGCACCTGTCCGGGGTCAGCCCGGCACTGGGGCCGCAGGTCGCGCAGGCCACCGTCGAGGCGGCACGGGCCGCGCGCGCGCAGGGCGTGCGCGTGTCCTTCGACGGCAACTTCCGCCCCAGCCTGTGGCAGCGCTGGGGCGGTGATGCGGCGACGATCCTGCAGGCACTGTTCGCCCAGGCCGACATCGTGTTCGCCGATTACCGCGACATCGAAGTGGTGCTGGGGCAGCGTTTCGCGCAGGAGGACGTGGTCGCGCGGGTGGACGCTGCCGCCGATGCCGCCTTCGCCGCCTTCCCGCAGCTGCAGTGGATGGCCTGCACCCAGCGCCAGGTGCTGGGCGTGGACCACCATGTGCTGGGCGCCCTGCTGCTGGGCCGCGATGGCACCCGTGCGCAGGCGCCGGCCCGCACGCTGGCGGGCATCGTCGACCGCATCGGCGGCGGCGATGCCTTCGCGGCAGGCATCCTGCATGGCATCCTGTCCGGCTTCGATGCCGAGGCCACCGTGCGCTTCGGCCTGGCCGCCGGTGGACTGAAGCACTCCCTCCCCGGCGATTTCAATCCTGTCAGCGAAGCTGACGTGCTGGCCCTGGTGGGCGAGGAGCGATTCGATGTCCGGCGCTGATCCGCGCGTACGCGCAGTCCTGAAACTGGCCCCGGTGATTCCGGTGTTCACCCCCGATGACGTGGACGATGCGGTGCAGGTGGCACAGGCCCTGTTCCGCGGCGGCCTGCCGGTGATCGAAGTGACGCTGCGCACGCCGCGGGCGCTGGAGGCGATCCAGGCCATGGTCGAGGCCGTGCCCGATGCCGTCATCGGTGCCGGCACCGTGGTCACCGCCGCGCAGATGCAGGCAGTGAAGCAGGCCGGTGGCCGCTTCGCGGTCTCGCCCGGGGCCACGCCGACGCTGTATGCGGCCGCGCGCGATGCCGACCTGCCGTACCTGCCGGGCGTGGCCACCGGCTCGGAGCTGATCCTGGGCCTGGAACACGGCCTGGATACCTTCAAGTTCTTCCCGGCGGTGCAGGCCGGCGGCGCGCCGCTGCTGTCGGCATGGCATGGGCCGTTCCCGGACGTGCGCTTCTGCCCGACCGGTGGCATCAGCGCGCAGACCGCCAGCCAGTTCCTGCACCTGCCCAACGTGCTGTGCGTGGGGGGCTCGTGGCTGACCACCGCGGCCCTGATGCAGACCCGCGACTGGGAGGCGGTGGAACGCCTGGCGCGCGAATCGGCCGCCCTGGCCGGCTGAGGCGGCACCCGGCTGTGCCGCCTGCGCGCGGCACAGCGCCTGGTTTCCAGATGATCGGTGCGCATGACGCACAGCTGATGTGCGCGTCCACGGCTTATCGAGCGTGCGGGTGGCCCCTAGTCTGGCCACCTTTCCCACGCAAGGTACCGCCACGATGACGACTGTTCCGTTCCGCCCGCTGCTGGTCGCTTCCCTGCTGGCCCTGGCCGGCACTGCCTGCGCCGCCACGCCGGCCGCACCCCTGGCGCTGGACGATGCCGCCGTGTCGCTGCCGGCTGCACAACTGCAGTGGCGGGACGTGCCCGGCACCGGGGGCGCGGTCCGCTACGCCAACACCCAGGGCGACATCCTCAGCGACGGCAAGGGCTTCTATTCGGCCTTCGTGCGCTTCAAGGCCGGTACCGACAACGGCCTGCACACCCACAGCCAGACCCTGCCGACCGTGGTCCTGGCCGGCACGTTCTATGCCCGCATCGACGGCCGCGAGGTGCTGTATCCGGCCGGTTCGTTCTACAACCTGCCGGCCGGCAAGGTGCATGAGAGCGGCTGCAAGGCCGGCACCGACTGCCTGCTGTTCCAGTACCAGGCCAACAACTTCGACCTGGTGTCGGCCAAGGGCTGAGCCCCGCGCGCCTGACAACCCCGGCGGCTAGGGCTTGCCCAGCCGCCGGTACAGCGTGCTGCGGCTGATGCCCAGCCGCCGTGCGGCGGCGGTGACGTTGCCATCGCTGGCGGCCAGGGCCTGGCGCATCGCCGCCTCGGTGATGTCGTCCAGCACCCCGCTGGCCACCGCCTGCGCCGGCAGGGCCGGGGACTGGCGTACCTGCAGCGGCAGCAGCGCCGGCCCCAGCCGCTGCCCCGGCTCGGCCAGCGCCACCAGCGTGCGCAGGCAGGCGCTGAGCTGGCGCAGGTTGCCCGGCCACAGGCAGGCCGCCAGTACGGCACGGGTGTCGGCGGGCAGCACATGGCCCTGGCCCACCTGCTGCCACAGCGCATCGACCAGGGCCGCACGGTCCGGGTGCAGGCGCAGCGGCGGCAGGTCCACCACATGGTCGGCGATGCGGTAGTACAGGTCCGCACGGAAGCGCCCAGCCGCCACCGCCTGGGGCAGGTCGCAGTGGCTGGCACAGACCAGCGCGAAATCCAGTTTCACCGGGCGGCCACCGCCCAGCGGTGACAGCTCGCGCTCCTGCAGCACGCGCAGCAGGCGCGGCTGCAACGCCAGCGGCATGTCGCCGATCTCATCCAGGAACAGCACGCCACCGTCGGCCTGCCGCAGCAGGCCCGGGCTGCCCTGGCGCCGCGCACCGGTGAAGGCGCCTTCCTCGTAGCCGAACAGTTCCGATTCGATCAGCCCTTCCGGCAGCGCCGCGCAGTTGACCGCCACGAACGGCCGGCCCGCCCGTGTGCTGCGTGCATGCAGTTCACGGGCAAACACTTCCTTGCCGGTGCCGGTTTCCCCCTGCAGCAGCACCGGCAAGCCGGCCTGCAGCACCCGCCCGGCGCGTTCCAGCTGCTGGCGGGCGGTGGCATCGAACAACGGGCCTGTGCGTGGTGCGGTGGTGGCCGTCGGCGCTGCCGGTGCGCGCGGCATCGGCGCGCCCACCGCCACCGATGTACCCCGGCCCTGGCGGATGCCGTGCAGGGTACGGCCCTGCCGGTCCAGCAGCAGGCCGCCATCGGCCAGGCGCGCGAGCGGCTGCTCGAACAGCGCCTCGTAGGGCGTGCGGCCCAGGTCGTGGCGTTCCAGCCCGAACAGGGCCAGGCCCGCGCGGTTGGCGGCCACCAGCCGGCCGCCGCGGAAACCCAGGACGCCTTCGCGCGCGCTGCCCAGCAATGCCGGCTGATGGTGCAGGCGCAGCAGTTCGCAGTCGGCCAGGCCACGTTCGAAGTAGCGGTGCTCGATCTGCACCGCCGCCTGCCGTGCCAGGGCCAGTGCATGCAGGTGCGGTTGCCGGGCGTCGCCGGAAATATCCAGCACGCCCACGCACTGCCCCCAGGGGTCGAACACCGGCGTGGCCGAGCAGGTCAGGATGCCGTGCGGCGCGAAATAGTGTTCGCCGCCGCGTACCTGCACGGCACACCCTTCCACCAGTGCGGTGCCGATGGCGTTGGTGCCGACACTGCCTTCGTCCCAGCGCGCGCCGGGCAGCAGGGCCACGCGGCCGGCCTTGTCCAGAAACCCCGTACTGCCTTCGGCATCGAGGATCCAGCCATCCTCATCGGTCAGCAGCACGATGTTGCCGCTGGCCGCCAGTTCCGCGCCCAGGCCATCGAGTTCGGGACGGGCGAAGCGCCACAGGCGCTCACGCCGCTGCCGCAGTTCGCGCAGCCGGCCGTCGGGCAGGGGTTCCAGGGCGGGCTGTCCGTCCACGGCCAGGCCATGGCGCCGGCAACGCTGCCAGGACTGCAGGATGGTGCTGGGCACCGCGCCGACCGGCGTGGTGCCACGCTCGAAGAAGCTGCGGCGTGCACTGCCCAGGCGGGCATCAGGGACGAGCGGGGACACCGTCAGCCTCCAGTGTCGCAATCTGCGACAGTCGTTGCAGGACCTGTCCCGATTAACAGCACAGCCACCCTGCACTTGCAACGGGCAGGCTGCTGCAGCGCGGTAATTCCTCGACCGCGATCACGTCCCGGCGCGGCTTTCGCCGCTGACGCAACGCAGCACGGCAAAGCTGGCATCGTCCTTGCGCCTGGACCGGACCCCATCCCGTGCCATTCCAGGAGCCCACGATGAATGCCGTCACCGCCGCCCGGCCGTTCAGTACCGATCCCCGCTCGATCTTCAAGCCACGCTATGGCAACTACATCGGCGGTGAGTGGGTGGCACCGCGCAGTGGCCAGTACTTCCCGAACAGCACGCCGATCACCGGGCAGGTCTTCACCGAAGTCGCCCGTTCCAATGCCGAGGATGTCGAAGCGGCCCTGGACGCTGCCCATGCGGCCAAGGAGGCCTGGGGCCGCACCTCCACCACCGAACGCGCCAACGTGCTCAACCGCATCGCCGACCGCATCGAGCAGAACCTGGCGCTGATCGCGCACGCCGAAACCTGGGACAACGGCAAGCCGATCCGCGAAACGCTCAACGCCGACATTCCGCTGATGGCCGACCACTTCCGCTATTTCGCCGGCGCCGTGCGCGCGCAGGAGGGCAGCCTGTCGGAGATCGACCACGATACGGTGGCCTACCATTTCCACGAGCCACTGGGCGTGGTCGGCCAGATCATCCCGTGGAACTTCCCGCTGCTGATGGCGGCATGGAAGCTGGCGCCGGCGCTGGCGGCCGGCAACTGCGTGGTGCTCAAGCCGGCCGAGCAGACGCCGGCCTCGATCCTGGTACTGATGGAAATCATCGGCGACCTGCTGCCCAAGGGCGTGCTGAACGTGGTCAATGGCTTCGGGCTGGAGGCCGGCAAGCCGCTGGCCAGCAACCCGCGCATCGCCAAGATCGCCTTTACCGGCGAAACCACCACCGGCCGGCTGATCATGCAGTACGCCAGCCAGAACCTGATTCCGGTAACGCTGGAACTGGGTGGCAAATCGCCCAACATCTTCTTCGCCGATGTCATGGCCGAGGACGATGACTTCCTCGACAAGGCGGTGGAAGGCTTCGTGCTGTTCGCCTTCAACCAGGGCGAGGTGTGTACCTGCCCGTCGCGCGCGCTGGTGCAGGAATCGATCTACGAACGCTTCATGGAACGGGTGCTGGAACGGGTGGCGGCGATCAAGCAGGGCAACCCGCTGGACCCCAACACCATGGTCGGCGCGCAGGCCTCCTCCGAGCAGCTGGAAAAGATCCTGTCCTATATCGACATCGGCCGCCAGGAAGGCGCCGAGGTGCTGATCGGTGGCGCGCGCGAAGTGCTCGATGGCGACCTGGCCGGTGGTTTCTACGTGCAGCCCACCGTGTTCAAGGGCCACAACCGCATGCGCATCTTCCAGGAGGAAATCTTCGGACCGGTGGTGTCGGTCACCACCTTCAGGACCGAAGAGGAAGCGCTGCAGATCGCCAACGACACGCTGTATGGCCTGGGCGCCGGCGTGTGGAGCCGCGATGCCTCGCGCCTGTACCGCATGGGACGCGCCATCCAGGCCGGCCGCGTGTGGACCAACTGCTACCACGCCTATCCGGCACACGCTGCGTTCGGCGGCTACAAGCAGTCGGGCATCGGCCGCGAGAACCACAAGATGATGCTCGACCACTACCAGCAGACCAAGAACCTGCTGGTCAGCTATTCACCGAAGAAGCTGGGCTTCTTCTGAGGGTTTGATCGTGATCAAGGCGCCGCCCGCGCACCGGCGCCATCCTGCCTCCAAGCGCACTACGGAGAACCATGCATGAACAAGACCATGAAGGCCGCCGTTGTACGTGAGTTCGGCAAGCCGCTGGTGATCGAGGAAATGGCCGTACCGCGCCCGGGGGCGGGCGAGGTACTGGTGAAGATCGAAGCCTGCGGTGTCTGCCATACCGACCTGCACGCCGCCGAGGGCGACTGGCCGGTGAAACCGAACCCGCCGTTCATCCCCGGCCACGAAGGTGTGGGGCACATCGTGGCCGTGGGCGGCGGGGTCACCCATGTGAAGGAAGGCGACCGCGTCGGCATTCCCTGGCTGTACTCGGCGTGCAGCCACTGCGAGCACTGCCTGGGCGGTTGGGAAACGCTGTGCGAAACGCAGCGCAACACCGGCTATTCGGTCAATGGTGGCTTCGCCGAATATGCCATTGCCGATGCGAACTACGTCGGCCTGCTGCCGGACGCCGTCGGCTTCGTCGAGATCGCGCCGGTGCTGTGCGCCGGCGTGACGGTGTACAAGGGTCTGAAGATGACCGATACCCGCCCCGGTGACTGGGTGGTGGTCTCCGGGGTCGGCGGTCTGGGCCACATGGCGGTGCAGTACGCGCGTGCGATGGGCCTGAACGTGGCGGCGGTGGATGTGGATGACGCCAAGCTCGGCCTTGCCACGCGGCTGGGCGCGACGGTCACCGTCAATGCGCGCACCACCGACCCGGCCGCCTACCTGAAGAAGGAGATCGGCGGCGCGCACGGCGCGCTGGTCACGGCCGTTTCGCCCAAGGCCTTCGAGCAGGCGATGGGCATGGTCCGCCGCGGTGGCACCATCGCGCTCAATGGCCTGCCGCCGGGCAACTTCCCGCTGGACATCTTCGGCATGGTGCTCAACGGCGTGACCGTGCGGGGCTCGATCGTCGGCACCCGCCTGGACCTGCAGGAATCGCTGCAGTTCGCCGCCGACGGCAAGGTGGCCGCCACGGTCAGCACCGACCGCCTGGAAAACATCAACGACGTGTTCGCGCGCATGCATGCGGGCACCATCGAAGGCCGCGTGGTACTCGACTTCGCGGCCTGATCCGCCGTGCATGGCCGCTGCTGCCCGTTTCCTCTCCCACGGGCGGCAGCGGCCATGCCGCTGCTGTCCACCCCGTCAGGGGTCCACGCTGTGCGAGGAGGGAGCCTGCCATGACCGAACTTCCGCCCCAGGTCACCGCCACCCTGGCCGCACTGCAGCTGATCGACAGGCTGCGGGCGCGCCATGGCCCGCTGCTGTTCCACCAGTCCGGCGGCTGCTGCGACGGCTCTTCACCGATGTGTTTCGCGCAGGGGGATTTCCTGCTCGGCGACCGCGATGTCCGCCTGGGCGAGATCGGGGGCGCACCGTTCTATATCAGCCCTTCGCAGTTCGCCTACTGGAAGCATACCCAGCTGATCATCGATGTGGTTCCCGGCCGGGGCGGCATGTTCTCGCTGGACAACGGCGAAGGCGTGCGCTTCCTGGTGCGCTCGCGGCTGTTCACCGATGCCGAGTCCGCCGCACTGCAGGCCGCTGGCAAGGTCTAGCGCGGCGGGGCGCCGTACAATGGGCCATGCCCGACCTGCTCAAGACCCTGCTGCTGTCCCTGCTCGCCCTGGTCGGCGCGCTGGTCGCACTCACCCTGGTGACCAACATGGCCAGCTGGCTGCCCACGCTGCTGGGGCTGGCGCTGGGCAATCCGGCGCAGCTGGGCTGGGACCTGGCCTTCACCGTGCTCGGAGGCATCGCCGCCGTTGCCTTCGCCACGTGGTATGCGCCGTGCTGGCCGCGTTCGCACGGGGCCGGCATCTGGACGTTGATCGCACTGGGCAGTGGCTACGGTGTCTGGGTGCTGGGCGGCGATTTCCCGTCCTGGTTCGTCAGTGGCCTGCTGGCCTCGCTGCCGGTGCAGCTGGGGCTGGGCTGGTACATCGGTGGACAACGTCGTCGCAGCGCAACATCCCGTTAACAATCGAGGCTTAGCCTCTTGGTCCGCCGAATGTCGGCAACGCAGCGCAGGGGCCCAGACCCAGGGAACAACGGGGTGGGCGCAGCGTACGACCCCTTCAAGGACCCGGGATTCAACCCATGCGAACCAACCACCGGGAGGCGGCCCGTTCCGCCCCCCATGCGAAGCTTTTGTCCCACGCCGTGCATGCTGTGCTGATCGGCGGGCTGGCCGCGCTGCCCATCGATGCCATGGCCGAAGAGGCCACCGATGATGGCGATACCCGCCAGCAGCTGCAGCAGCTGGACACCGTCAACGTCAGCGGCAGCTATGCCAGGAGCCTGGAACGCGCGGTCGATCTCAAGCGCGCCAACATCGGCTTCTCCGATTCCATCGTCGCCACCGACGTGGCCGACTTCCCCGAACAGAACCTGGCCGAAGCGCTGCAGCGCATGCCGGGCGTGACCATCGAGCGCAACAAGGGGCTGGGCAGCAAGGTCAGCGTGCGCGGCCTGCCCAGCGAATTCACCCTGGTCTCGATCAACAACCTGGCCACCGCCTCGGGCAGTGGCGGCCGTGACGTGCAGTTCGACATCTTCGCCTCCGACGTGGTGCAGACGGTGACGGTGCAGAAATCGCCCACCGCCGCCGATGAGGAAGGCGGCATCGCCGGCTCGGTCTACATCGAAACGGCCAAGCCGTTCGACTACAACGAACCCAAGTTCAGTGCCTCGGCAGAAGCCTCGCACAATTCGATCAACGGCAAGATCGACCCGAAGATCTCCTTCCTGGCCAGCGATACCTGGGGCGACTGGGGCGGCCTGGTGTCGTTCTCCAAGGCCAAGCGCACCAACCGCACCGATTCCAACTCGGGCATCAACTTCCGCCCGATGGGCCGCTTCCTGGAAGCGTCCGGCACCCGCGCCTCGCAGGCCGCCGCCGTGCTTGCGCGCGATGCCGGCGTGGTGGTGAAGAACCGCCTGGACAAGGACGAAACCAGCCGCATCATCTTCCAGGACAAGGTCGGTGACCGCGTCTACCTCAACGACCAGGACCAGTGGGGTGCGACCGCATCGCTGCAGTTCAAGCCCAGCGACACGTTCTCCCTGAGCTTCGACGGCATGCTCGGCGGTTATGACACCCACGAGGACGAGTACGATGCCGCGGCCTATTCGGCCTCCAGCCGCAGCACCCTGGACCGCATCTACGACTACGACAAGACCACGCTGGGTGCCTATGGCATCACCGTGCTCAAGGACGTGGCCTACACTGCCACGCAGCATGAAATCCTGAGCAAGGAACGCAACGCCAACACCGACTACCGCCAGTTCAGCACCAAGCTGGACTGGAAGGTGGGCAGCTGGGACATCGATGCGCTGATCGGCTATTCCGGTGCCCGCAAGGATTCGGACTACGCCAACCTCAAGCACGTGGCCTATGCGCCGTCACGCACGCGCTGGACCGCCGATGGCGGCGAGACGGTTCCCAGCAGCGCCGGTGGCTTCGACATGTACCACTCGCCGGACAAGTACCTGTTCGAAGCGTACGAGACCGAAGTGGAGAAGGTGAAGGATGACAAGTACGCCGCGCAGCTGGACCTGCGCCGGCAGATGAACCTGGCCTTCTTCCCGGCGCTGAGCGCACTGCAGTTCGGCGCGCGCTACACCGACAAGACCAAGGAACGCGAGTTCGGCAGCGGCAAGATCCAGGGCCCGGGCGCCGGCAGCACCGCGTGGGTCAACAAGCGCACGCTGGCCGACAGCAACCCGATGTGGATCAGCCAGCTGGCCCCGGGGGGCGCCTACCGCCCCAGCGACCTGGACTGGCAGCAGATCTCCAACGCCTACGCCCGCGCCACCTTCCGCTACCCCGGCTATGCAACGCCGCTGGACCCGGGCCAGTACTACGAAGTGAAGGAGAAGACCCTGGCGCTGTATGCCATGGCCGACTTCTACTTCGATATCGGCCGCGTGCCGGTGTACGCCAACCTGGGCGTGCGCTCGATCGACACCGACGTCGATTCGGCCGGCTTCCACCCGGTGCAGAAGCCCGATGGCAGCAACGGCTTCACCGCCACGCCGATCTCCAGCAGCGGCGATTACAGCAAGATCCTGCCCAGCTTCAACATGACCGCCGAGATCGCCGACGGCCTGGTGCTGCGGGGTGCAGCCTCGGAAACGCTGATGCGCCCGTCGCTGACCGACATCGCCTACCGCCGCACCGTCAGCTGGAGCAGCTTCCGCTTCATGGACGGCAACCCGGCACTGAAGCCGACCACCGCCAGGCAGTGGGAAGTGGGCCTGGAAAAGTACCTGGGCAACGGCGGCCTGCTGGCAGCCTCGTACTTCTCCAAGAAGATCGACGGCGTGGTGCGGCAGTCGCTGACCGGCATCGTCAAGAACGTCGAGAAGCTCAACGCCAACGGGTCGCTGGACGGCTACTACGACTTCGAGGTGTACCAGCCGGTCAATGCCGATGGCGCCTACAAGGTCACCGGCGTGGAACTGGTCGCGCAGCTGCCGTTGTCGATGCTGCACCCGGCGCTGGAAGGCTGGGGCATCAACGCCAACTACACGCAGCTGGACAACTCGCTGACCGGCGCGTCCGACCTGGGCATCCCGACCCCGCCGGAAGGCCTGGCCGAGAAGGCGTACAACTTCACCCTGTACTACGAGAACGACCGCTTCAGCGCGCGCGCCTCGTACAACTTCAAGGACAAGTACGTCGAGTACATCCACCTGAACATGTACCCGGTGTACCGCGACGCCTACGGCCAGCTGGATGCCTCGTTCGGCTTCCGCCTCAACGACACCTGGAAGCTGAACCTGGAAGCGATCAACCTGCTGGACGAGAAGACCAAGGGCTACACCATCGACAAGGCGTTCCCGACCCAGTACGAGTTCTCCGGCCGTCGCATCACCTTCGGCATCCGCGCGGACTTCTGATCCGCACCAGGACGGCCAGGCACTGCCTGGCCGTCCTGCACGGGTTCACGGTGTGGCGTTACTGCAGCAGCGGCCGCACCGCCGCGGCCGGCATGTGGTCCAGCGCCATCCAGGCGTCTTCCACCACCGGTCGGGCTTGCTGCCACGACAACCGCGACTGCCCGCGCATCTGTTCCCAGTGCGCCGCCAGTTCCTCATCGGTATCGGCATCACCGCCGCGCGGCCAATCGGCGGCATGCGTGCTCAACGCGAACGCATAGGCGGCGCACAGGTCGCGCCAGCTGCGATGGCCCTGGCTGCGGCGGCGCTCGTAATCGCTGCGCATGTACTGCTG
The DNA here is from genome assembly GCF_030913365.1 of Stenotrophomonas sp. 24(2023). Classification (NCBI taxonomy): domain Bacteria; kingdom Pseudomonadati; phylum Pseudomonadota; class Gammaproteobacteria; order Lysobacterales; family Lysobacteraceae; genus Stenotrophomonas; species Stenotrophomonas sp. 24(2023). The sequence continues at coordinate 1,918,492 of NZ_CP133160.1, read as the reverse complement.
GTAATCCTGGGCCACGGCCTGCGGTTCGGCGGCCTGGCGGGCCCGGCGCTGCGCGCTGCGGGCGCCCAGCGGATCCAGGTGGACGTTGAACACGGACGGTGCGGGACGTTCCAGGCGGGGCATGGCCGGCTCCAGCAGCAGGCGGGTGGGCAGGTGTACCGGCGCCGCCGTTAGCCGGCCGTGACGCCACCGTTCACCTCAGCCGCCGTGCCCGGCTGAACAGGCAGCGCGCCGGCTCAGCCGGCCGGCTGCGCGCGGGGCAGGGTGATGCGCACGCACAGCCCGCGGCCGCCCGGACCGTCCTCCAGCGCCAGCTGGCCCCCGTGCGCCTGCACGATGGCCAGCGCGATGCTCAGGCCCAGCCCGGTACCGCCCTGGCGATCGCTGCGCGAGGCCTGCAGCCGCTGGAACGGCTGCAGCAGCCGCGCCCGCTCGCTGGCGGGGATACCCGGGCCCTGGTCCTGGATGACGATCTGCACGGCCTGCGCATCGGCCGAGGCCACCACCTGCGCCTGCCCCCCGTAGCGGGCCGCGTTGTCGACCAGATTGGCCAAGGCACGCTTCAGGCTGCGTGGAAAGCCGGGGCAGGCCACGCCCCCCTGGCCGCCCAGCTGCACGGCATGGCCCGCTTCGCGCGCATCTTCCACCACCGTGCGCAGCAGCGCATCGATATCCACCGCTTCGCGGTGCCCCTGCAGCTGCGTGGCGCTGCTGTAATCCAGGATCGAGTCGACCAGCGCCTGCATATCGTCCAGGTCGGCCCGCCAGCGCTCGCGGGCAGCGTCATCGGCCAGCAGTTCGGTGCGCAGGCGCAGCCGCGTCAGCGGCGAGCGCAGGTCGTGGGACACCGCCGCCAGCAGCTCCTCCCGGGCGTGCGCCGCCTGTTGCAGCTGGGCCTGCATCTGGTTGAAGGCGTGCGCGGCCTGGCGCACCTCGCGCGGGCCTTCCAGCGGCAGCGGCGGGGCATGCAGGTTGCGGCCCAGTGCCTGTGCCGCGGCCGCCAGCCGGGTCAGCGGCCGGGTCAGCCAGCGCACCACCAGCAGGGCCAGCAGCAGGATCAGCAGCGTGCGCAGGCCGTAGATGCGCAGCAGGTAGTCGCCCAGCGCGTGGGTGGGTTCCAGCTGCAGGCCGGCCTGCCCCTCGCGCACATCGAACTGCAGCCACTGGCCCTGCGCGCTGCGCACGCGCAGCTGGAACTGGCCGGCCACATGGCGGGCGGACAGCACATCGTCATCATCGCGCCCCTGCCGGTCATACAGGCGCAGGTGCTGCAGGTGCAGTTCGCGCGGGCTGCCCAGTTCACTGGCCAGTGCATCGCGCAGCAGGCGCTCGACGGTGCGGTCACGTGCGCGCAGCGCCACGCTGCCGCCGTCATCGACCGCGTGCACGGACAGGTCGGCGGTGGACAGCAGCGCGGGGTCGGCCCCGGCCAGCGGTGAATCGGCTGCCTCCAGCAGGCGCAGGCTCTGCGCCACGTGCGCGGCGGTCAGCCGCGCCGGTATCTCGGCCACCCGCTCATAGCGGGCGTCATGCCAGACCGTGCCGGTCAGCAGCTGCGCCAGCAGCATGCCGGCCACCAGCACGATCATCAGCCGGCCATACAGCGTGCGCGGCCAGCCCAGGCGCGGCTCAGTCATCGGCGTGCACCGGCCCGGCCAGGCTGTAGCCACGGTGGCGCACGGTGCGGATCAGCGCCGGCGCGCGGCTGTCGTCCTCCAGCACCTGGCGCAGGCGGCTGATGCACATGTCGATGCCACGGTCATTGGGCTGGCGGTCGCGGCCGTAGACCTGCTCGACCAGGAAGTCGCGCTCCAGCACCTGGTCGGGCTGGCGCAGCAGCAACAGCAGCACGGCAAAATCGGTGTCCCCCAGCAGGTGGCGACGGCCATCGGCGGCCTGCAGCGCGCGGCGGCGGGTATCCAGGGTCCAGCCCGCGAAGTGCAGGCGGGCCGGCGGTGGCTCCAGCTGCACGCCGGTCCGGCGCAGCACCGCGCGCAGACGCGCCAGCAGCTCGCGCGGGTCGAACGGCTTGGCCATGTAATCGTCGGCACCGGTTTCCAGGCCGAGGATGCGGTCCATCGGCCGCCCGCGCGCGGTCAGCATGATCACCGGCAGGCTGCTCTGCGCACGCAGCTGCTGGCACAGCGCCAGGCCATCGTCACCGGGCAGCATCAGGTCCAGCACCACCGCATCGAAGCGGCTGCGCTGCAGCGCGGCCCACATCGCCGCGCCGTCGCCCACCACATCGGTCTGCAGGCCATGCTGGCCCAGGTACTGCGCCAGCAGCGCGCCGATTTCCGGGTCGTCATCGACAACCAGCAGGCGGGCGGCAGGGCAGGGCGGTTCGGCCATCATGCCGGCATCTTCCCAGAAGCGGCCCCGGCGCGCAGGGCCGGGGCCGGGCGGGTGGTCAGAACCGCGCGCGCACGGTGAACGTGGCCGAGCGCGGCTCGCCGAAGATCAGCCCGTCGTAGAAGCCGTACTGGGTGTAGTAGGTCTTGTCGGTCAGGTTGTTGATGTTCAGCGCCAGCTGCACCGTATCGGTCAACGCGTAGCGGGCCATCAGGTTGACCAGGGTGTAGCCGCCCAGCGGCAGGTTGCTGGCGTCGTAGCGGCCATTGCCCAGCGGACGGCCGGGATTGGTCGACATCACCGTGCCGCTCTGCACCGACAGGCCACCACCGACGGTCAGCTTCGACCAGGCGCCGGGTAGGGTCCAGGCGGTGTTCAGGCGCAGCAGGTGGCGCGGGTCCTGCTGGTAGGACAGGCCATCGACCTGCAGCCAGGTATAGCCGGCGTACACATTCCAGCCCGGCGCCAGGCGCCCGGAGATTTCCAGGTCCGCGCCCTTGGAGGTCACCCCGTCCACGGCGCGGTAGATGGTCAGCCCGGTATCCGGGTGGACCAGGCCGGTGCTTTCGGCCACGTTGTTCTGCGCATTGCGGAACAGCGCCAGCGCGGCATTGAGCGCACCATCGGCCCATTCGCCCTTGATGCCGGCTTCGTAGCTCTTGCCGGTCACCGGATCGAGCAGCGTGTCGTTGGCATCGCGCACGTTGCCCTGCGGGCTGAACACATCGGTGTAGCTCACATACGCCGAATAGTTCGGCGCGAAGTCCCACACCAGGCCCGCATACGGCGTCACCACCTGCTGCTCGCCGGTGGCGGCACTGCGCGTGCGTGCACCGGTCAGGGTGTAGGTCTGCGTATAGGTCTTATAGTTGCTCACGCGGGTGCCGAGCACCAGCGACAGCGGGTCGGACAGGCTGAAACGCCCGGCCAGGTAGCCGCCCAGGTTCTGGGTGATGGTCTTGGTGCGCGCCGGGGTACGGAACGCGGTGAACGGTGCGTAGCTGCCATCCCAGCTGCGCCAGTCGGCGATCGGCAGGCCGACCGCGCGGTACTGGCAGCCGCTCCACGGCGCCACGCCGGCAATCGAGCAGTTGCCCAGCGCCGCGCTGAAGGTGTAATCGGTGATCTCGCTGCGGTAGCCGTTGAAGCCGGCCATCAGCTGGTGTTCGCGGCCGAACAGCTGCAGCGGTCCGCTGGCACTGATGTCCAGGTTGTCGCGGCGGGTATCGGATTCGCTGTGGATGGCATTGAGGAACGCGCCGCTGCCATCGGGGTTCCAGAAGCCGGCAAAGCCCTGCCCGCGCGCGGCATTGTTGACCTTGGCCACGCCGTAGTGGGTGTAGGTATCACCGCTGTCGTGGGCGAAGGCCGCACGCAGCGTCCAGCCCGCGCCCAGGCCCTGCTCGACACTGCCGAACACGGTGGTGGCATCGCGCTTGGCCAGGCTCCAGTCGGCAGCCGGGTTGGTGCTGCGCGACAGCTGCGCGCGGCTGCCATCGGCCCACCAGATCGGCACGTTGCTGCCCCAGGAGGCGCCGCCGTTGCGGGTCTTCTCGTACTGCACGCCCAGGTTCACCACCGTGGCACTGCCCAGATCGGCCTCGATGCTGGCCAGCCCGGCCAGGCGCTGGATGTTCTCGCGCTGGCGGAAGGTGTCCGAATCCTCGGCACTGACCACCACGCGGCTGCGCACGCGGCCATCGGCGGTCAGCGGCGTGTTGAGGTCACCCATCAGGCGCCGCTTGTCGTGGCTGCCGACGGTGAGCGCGGCGGCCGCGCCGAACTCCCGGCCCGGGCGCTTGCGCTCCAGGTACACCGTGGCCGACGGATCACCGGTGCCGCCGAGCAGGCCATTGGCACCGCGCACCACCTGCACGTGGTCATACAGGTCCATGTTCAGCGCCGCGCCGCCGCCACTGAAGCTGCTGGCGCCGTTGACCAGCATGCCGTCGACCTTGAAGTTGCCGATGTCGAAGCCGCGCGCACGGAAGGTGGTGCGGCCAGCGTTGTCCAGCGAATAGGTGGTGATGCCGGTGGTGCTGGTCAGCACATCGTCGATGGACTCGATCTGCAGGTCATCCATCTGCTGGCGGGTCACCGTGGTCACCGACTGCGGGGTCTGCCGCAGGCTCAGGTCCAGGCCGATGGCCGCACGGCTGGCCGGCAGCGTGTAGCTGTCCACCTGTGACTGCCGGCGCGCGGTGACTTCCAGGCCATCCAGGGTGGTCGGGTCACTGGCCGGGGCCTCGGCGTGGGCCGCCATCGGCAGGGCCAGGACAACGGCCAGCGCAAGCGCATGCTGTCCAGAAGCACGCCGCACGGGCGCAGGCGGGCACGGCAACGCAGCGCGCGGCAGGCCCGCGCGGGTGTGGGCATCGGCAATCACGGGGGGAATCCTTCTCAGATGTAAATGGGATCGATTCCCATTGGCATCATGATAGCGACGCCACCGTGGCCGCCGGCCCGCGCAAATGTAAGGGTGTGTAATGGGCCCGGCGCAGCGCAGGGAAGATCACCGCCAGGACCACTGCACGCCCACGCTGGCGCGTCGGTCCGGGCCCGGCTCGAAGTAACGGCCATTGCCGTCGTTGACGATCACCGAGCCGATGTAGCGCTGGTCCAGCAGGTTGTCCACGCGGGCGAAGGCACGCAGTTCGCCGCTGCCCCGTGCCCAGCGCCGGCCCGCTTCCAGGTTCAGCAGCGCGTAGCCCGGTGCCGTGTCGGTGGCCAGGTCGTTCACCCCCACCGTGCTGCTGGCGCTGGCTTCCATTGCCCACTGCCACACGCCCGGCTGCCATTGCAGGCGCGCGAAGGCCTGCTGCCGCGGCACGCCCGGCAGGCGGCTGCCGGCACGCACCACGGTGTCCGGCACGCTGCAACCGCTGCCGCCGCAGGTCAGGTAGTCCGAGCGCACCTGCGCCTGCAGCCAGGTCCAGGCCAGCTGCAGTTCGGCGCGTTCCCCCAGCGGCTGGCGGTAGTCCAGCTCCATGCCCTGGCGGCGGGTGCGGCCGATGTTGCGGTAGGTGCTGCGGCCGTTGGTGTTGCTGGCCACGGCCAGTTCGTCGTCGGTGTCGGCACGGAACACGCTGATGTCCAGCACACGGCCGCCTTGTGCATGCCACTTGCTGCCCACTTCCAGGGTGCGGCTGCGCGCGGCCGACAGGTCCAGCGCCAGCCCGGCCCGGCCATCGGCGCGGTAGCCCAGTTCGTTGAAGGTGGGTGTCTCGAAGCCACGGCCCACGGCCGCATGCAGGCGCCACTGCGGGGTGGCCTCGAAGCTCACCCCGGCCACCGGCGTGGTGGCCGGGTAGCGGCGGCGGCCACTGTCATCGGGGTTGCGGCCGACGATGTAGCGATCATCCGACGCGAAGCGCACCGCGCTGTGCCGTGCGCCCAGCAGCACTGACCAGCGCGGGCGCCACTGCCACCAGGCCTGCACGAACTGGTCCACGTTCTGCACGGTGTCGATCTGGTCGCGGCGCAGCCGTCCGCGCACGCCCAGCGTCGTACCGATGAAGTTCTCGTAGCCGGTGCGGTGCTGGCGCTGGCGGTCGGCGTTGATGCCGACGGCCAGGTCCAGCGGGCGGCCAGCCAGCGTACCGTTCCAGCCCCAGCGCGCGTCCAGGCCACCATAGGCACCGTCCAGGTCGATCACCCCGCCGGCATGCAGCGGGTTGGCCTGCACCGCGGGCGGAATGGCCAGGTACTGGGTGACCGCGCGCTGGCCGGCATAGCCCATCAGCTGCCAGCGCTGGGCACCGCTCTCGCGGGTCCAGCGCAGCCCAGCCTGCTGCTGGCGCACCGATTTGCGCGTGTTGTACTGCTCGGCCACCGCCGTGGCCTGGCGTGGGTCGGCCGCCACCTGCGCGCGGGTCAGGCCCAGCGGGTCCTGCGCATCGGGCGCATCGAGCGCGTTGAGCAGCAGTTCCAGCCGTCCCCCGCCCAGCTCGCCGCCGATGCGGGCATTGAGTGATTCGCGGCGGGCCCGGCTGTGCTCGCGCCAGCCATCGGTACGGAAGTGGTTGGCCGCCACGTTGTAGTCGATACCCGCGCGGGCCCCGCGCAGCTGCGCGCCGACGCTGAGCGTGTTGTCCGCACCGGCATTGACGCGCAGCCGCCAGGGATCACCGGCTTGGCCCTGCGCGCTCCACACCTGCAGCACGCCGCCGGAGGAATTGCCGTACAGCGCCGAGAACGGCCCGCGCAGCACCTCGATACGCTCGGCACCGAGCAGGCTGGCGTGCGAGAGCTGGCCCTGGCCATCGGGCATGGTGGCCGGCACGCCATCCATCAGCACACGCACCCCGCGCACGCCGAAGGTGGAGCGCGCACCGAAGCCACGGATCGACAGCTGGGTGTCCTGGGCGAAATTCTGCCGTTCGCGCGCGACCACGCCCGGTACCCCTGCAAGCGCCTCGGACAGCTGTGCGCCGGCCCCGGCGCGGTCCTCGCCGACCCAGACCGTGTCCAGCGATGCCGGCAGCGCGAAGGGGTCCACGCCCTGCGCACGCGCCACCTGCACCTCGACCGCGGGCAGGGCGGTGGGTTCGGCCGCCAGGGCAGGCAGGGCAAGCACCAGGGACAGAGCGGACAGCGCTGGAGCGGGATTCATGGTTCAGGTTCATGGATCGGGCGGCAACGCACGCCATGGTACGGGCTGTGGCGTGACGAGCGGTGCCGCCGGGGCCGGCCGGCTTTGTTACGATGGTCCGGTTTCGGCGCGATGCCGCGACCTGCAGGGCTGCACCCCCCTCCCCCTATCCGTCTACCGAACGAGATATTGCCGTGTCCTTCTTTGCAAACGTGGAACTGGTCCCGGGCGACCCCATCCTGGGCCTGACCGAGGCGTACAACGCTGACAGCCGCCCGACCAAGGTCAACCTGGGCGTGGGCATCTACTACGACGAGAGCGGCCGCATTCCGCTGCTGCGCGCCGTCAAGCAGATCGAGCAGCAGCTCGCCACCGAGGCCAAACCGCGCGGCTACCTGCCGATCGACGGCCTGCCGGCGTACACCCAGGCCACCCGCGAACTGGTCTTCGGCAAGGATTCCCCGCTGCTGGCGGCCAACCGCGTCACCACCGCCCAGACCGTCGGTGGCAGTGGCGCCCTGCGCGTCGGCGCGGACGTGCTGAAGAAGCTGCTGCCGCACGCCACCGTCGCCCTGAGCAACCCGAGCTGGGAAAACCACCGCGCGGTGTTCAGCGCGGCCGGCTTCGAGGTGCTCGACTACACCTACTTCGATCCGTCCACCCACGGCGTCGACTTCGACGGCATGCTGGCCGACCTGGGCAAGCTGCAGCCGGGCACCGTGGTGCTGCTGCACGCCTGCTGCCACAACCCGACCGGTGCCGACCTGACCGCCGCCCAGTGGGTGCAGGTGGCGCAGCTGCTGAAGGACCGCCAGCTGTTCCCCTTCATCGACATGGCCTACCAGGGCTTCGACAAGGGCATCGCGCAGGACGGCGCGGCCGTGCGCATCATCGCCGAGGCCGGCATCGACAGCTTCATCGTCGCCAACTCGTACTCCAAGTCGTTCTCGCTGTACGGCGAGCGCGTGGGCGCGCTGTCGATGGTCGCCCCGACCGCCGCCGACGCCAAGGCCGTGCAGTCGCAGGTCAAGCGCGTGATCCGCACCATCTACTCCAGCCCGTCCACGCACGGTGCCGCGCTGGTGGCCGGCGTGCTGACCAACCCGGAGCTGCGCGCGCTGTGGGAGCAGGAACTGACCGAGATGCGCGAGCGCATCCACGCCCTGCGCCAGGGCCTGGTCGAAAAGCTGGCGGCCGCCGGTGCCCCGCAGTTCGGTTTCATCAACGAACAGGCCGGCATGTTCTCCTACTCCGGCCTGAGCCGCGAGCAGGTCGAGCGCCTGCGTGACGAGTTCGGCATCTATGCCGTCGGTACCGGCCGCATCTGCGTGGCCGCGCTGAACCAGAACAACCTGGAGTACGTCGCCAAGGCCGTGGCCACCGTCGCCAAGGGCTGAACGACCGCTGCAGTGGTTTGAAGACAAGGGCGCCGCAAGGCGCCTTTGTTTTTGCTCCTGCTTCTGCCTCTGCCACACCCTCCGCGCTCGCGGCAAACCCTGAAGCGCGCGGGACCGCAGGCGCCATGGGTGAGGGCGCTTTGCTTGCGAAGCACTGCTTCGCAAGCGCCCGAACGCCCAGCCGCCAGCGGCTGGGCCGGACCCCGGAGGGGGGTTCACGGCGTGTCCCGCGCAGCCTGTCCCTCCCGCGCGCCTCCATGAAGGAAGGCGCCACCAGCGCAACGCATCTGGAAACGATTCCGTTCTCCCACGGTCACGCACGCGCCGCCCGCACGGGCGACAATAGGCGTTTCCCCGCTGCCAAGGCCCGCCCGCCCATGTCCCGTACATCATTGACCCGGTACCTGATCGAAGAACAGCACGCCGGCCGCATCAATGCCGACCTGCGCCAGCTGATCGCCGTGGTCGCCCGTGCCTGCACCAGCATCTCCATCGCCGTCAGCAAGGGCGCCCTCGGCGGCGTGCTGGGCGATGCCGGCACCGGCAACGTGCAGGGCGAAGCGCAGAAGAAGCTGGATGTCATCAGCAACGAGATCCTGCTGGAAGCCAACGCCTGGGGTGGCCACCTGGCCGCCTGCGCCTCGGAGGAAATGGACCACAGCCAGCCGGTGCCCGACATCTACCCGCGCGGCGATTTCCTGCTGCTGTTCGATCCCCTCGATGGCAGCTCCAACATCGACGTCAACGTCTCCGTCGGCACCATCTTCTCGGTGCTGCGCTGCCCGACCAACGTCGAGCTGCCCGGCGATGACGCCTTCCTGCAGCCGGGCAGCCGGCAGATCGCCGCCGGCTACTGCATCTACGGGCCCAGCACCCAGCTGGTGCTGACCGTCGGCCACGGTACCCACGCCTTCACCCTGGACCGGGAGAAGGGCGAGTTCGTGCTGACCACCGCCAACATGCAGATTCCGGCGGCCACCCAGGAGTTCGCCATCAACATGTCCAACCAGCGCCACTGGGAGGCGCCGATGCAGGGCTATGTGGCCGATCTGCTGGCCGGCAAGGAAGGCGCGCGCGGCAAGAACTTCAACATGCGCTGGATCGCCAGCATGGTCGCCGACGTGCACCGCATCCTCACCCGCGGCGGCATCTTCATCTACCCGTGGGACAAGAAGGACCCGGGCAAGGCCGGCAAGCTGCGGCTGATGTACGAAGCCAACCCGATGGGCCTGCTGGTCGAGCAGGCCGGCGGTGCCGCCTGGACCGGCCGCGAACGCATCCTGGACATCCAGCCCGACCACCTGCACCAGCGCGTGCCGGTGTTCCTCGGCTCGCGCGAGGAAGTGGCCGAAGCCGTGCGCTACCACCACGCGCACGACGCCGGCAACGGCTGATCCCTGCCGCACCGACGACGGTCATGCCAGCGCAATGGCATGACCGTCACGTGACATCGTTGCCAGCGCGCGGCACCATCGGGCTCTTGCCGCCACGGACAACGCGCATGCACGAGCAGGGCCCGGTCGATTTCATCGAAGTCATCCACAACGCCGTTCCGCCCGAGGTGTGTGCCGCCATCGTCAGCCGCATGCAAGGCAGCGACCGCCTCAGCCCCGGTGCGGTGGGCAGCGGTGTGTTCCCGGAACTCAAGCGCAGCAAGGATCTTCGCATCAGCGGGCTGGACGGCTGGCAGGATGTGGACAACCTGCTGCAGCAGGCGGTTTTCGCCGGGCTGCTGACTTATCTACGCCGTTATCCACAGGCGCTGATCGCCCCGCTGATGTTGCAGATCCAGGACAGCAACGGCCAGCCGCGCCGGCTGACCGCCGAGGATTTCCCGCAGATGGACCCCGGCACGCTGGCCGACCTGGCCCGCACCTGCCTGCGCCCGGGTGCGATCAACCTGCAGTGGTACCAGGCCGGCGAGGGGGGCTACCCCTACTGGCACTGCGAGTTGTACCCCAAGGACCCGCAGGCCGAGACCCTGCACCGCCACCTGCTGTGGACGCTGTACCTCAACGATGGGTTCGACGAAGGCGAAACCGAGTTCCTGTTCCAGGGCCGCAGGATCGCCCCGCGTACCGGCAGCCTGCTGATCGCCCCGACCGCGTTCACCCACACCCATCGCGGCAACCGGCCGCAGGGTGGGGACAAGTTCATCGCCACCAGCTGGATCCTGTTCCAGAGCGCGCAGACGTTGTTCGGCGGCGGTTGAAGCGCGGCGGCGCAGCCCCTACAGCAACGCCATCGTGCCTGCTGCGATGGCAAGCACCAGCACCGGCATGAACAGCGCCACCCGCAGCGCCGTGCGGCGCTGTGCCTTCTGCTGCCTCTGCAGTGCCCCCAGGTCGAAGTAGCACTGCTGGGGTCCGCTCCTCTTCAGCAGCCCCAATGCGATACAGGCCTGCAGCTCCGCCTGCAGCACGGCGTCGATGTCGGCACAGCGCAGCGCGCGCGCTGGACTCATCGCATCGCGCAGATAGAACTCGGCCAGCACCGCACGCCGCTGGCGCGGTGTCACTGCGGCAATCGCGGCATTGGCAGCGTCCAGTGCCGCCACCGCATCGGTATCGATCAGCATGTGTTCCCCTTTGCGCCCATGGACGCCCCCACGACCAGTCTTCGCCTGCAGCCCGCCCACGTCCATCGGCAGACGCGACGTCGATACGCGCCTTCAAACCGCCGCGTCGTGCCCACCCGGGCGGTCTAGAACAGGCTGCCCTGCGGCGATTCTCTGCGCGGCGGCAACGGCTTCAGGAACCGGCTGCAATCGAGCTTCGGCCAATGGCTGTTCTGCGCGTTGAAGCCCAACCGCTTGCGGGCCAGCTTGAAGCGGTTGCTGAGCAGGTCGGCATACGCGCCCTGACCACGCATGCGCGTGCCGAACCGGCTGTCGTAATCCTTGCCACCGCGCAGCTGCTGGACGGTGCTCATCACATGCGTGGCACGGTCGGGGTAATGTGCGTCAAGCCAGTCGCGGAACAGCGGTGATACCTCCAGCGGCAACCGCAGCAACACATAGCCGGCCGTGCTGGCACCGGCATCACGACAGGCTTCGAGCACCGCCTCCAGTTCGCTGTCGTTGATCCACGGGATCACCGGCGCCACCATCACGCCAACAGGAATGCCGGCGTCATGCAGGCGCTTCATCGCACGCAGCCGGGCATGGGGTGCCGACGCGCGCGGTTCCAGCTTCGCCGACAGATGTGAATCGAGCGAGGTCACCGAGAAATGCACGCTGACCAGATTCTCTGCCGCCAGGGGCGCCAGCAGGTCGATGTCACGCTCCACCAGCGCATTCTTGGTGATGAGCGAAAAGGGATGCTTCGTTTCCAGCATCACCTCGATCAGCTGCCGGGTCAGCTTGAACTTGCGCTCGATCGGCTGATACGCGTCCGTGTTGATGCCCAGCGCGATCGGCTGCGGTACGTAGCCCGGCTTCGACAGTTCCCTGCGCAGCAGTTGCGGCGCATTGGTCTTGGCGAACAGCCTGGTTTCAAAGTCCAGGCCGGGCGACAGGTTGAGGTAGGCGTGCGAGGGGCGCGCGAAGCAGTACGAGCAACCATGCTCGCAGCCGCGGTAGGGGTTCACCGACTGGCTGAACCCCACGTCCGGGGAGTTGTTGCGGCTGATGATGCTGCGCGCCGTTTCGGCGCGCACTTCGGTACGCAGCCGCGGTGTGGCGAATTCCACCCCATCCTCGGCGTCCCAGCCGTCATCCACCGCTTCGCTGATGGTGCGTTCAAAGCGCCCGGCGAGGTGGGAGGTCGCGCCGCGGCCCTTGATCGCGGTGTGGGCCCTGCGAGCGTGTTGTTCCATGTCGCCCTCCGGCCTGGCATCGAGTCGTTAGTATTATTGCTAACCACAGGCGGTGCAACCGGCCGGAATTCATGTAGCTGTAGGCGTGAGCGCCATTCGGTGAGACCGTTGACCCCAGACTTATCCACAGCGTTCGACGGCGGCGCGCGCAGCCTTCATGGCAGCAGCGCAGCAGCGCATGACGCCGCCGTCTCAGCGGCTGCGATGGTGGGCGGCGGAAGGGAGCCTGGCCGGTGGCGCCAGGCCCGGCGCTATGCTCAGAGCAGCGCGAGGTAACCCTTCACCGTGGCGTCGAGGCCGTCGTACAGCGCCTCGCCGATCAGCGCGTGGCCGATCGACACCTCCAGCACGCCCGGCACATCGGCCAGGAAGTCGCGCAGGTTGGCCTGCGACAGGTCGTGGCCGGCGTTGACGCCCAGGCCGACGGCCTGGGCGCGGCGGGCGGCCTGGGCGAACAGCGCCAGCATCGCACGCGCATCGCCGGCGGCGTGGGCTTCGGCGTAGGGGCCGGTATACAGCTCGATGCGGTCGGCACCGACCTCGGCGGCCTGCTCCAGCAGCGGGTTGCCGGCATCCACGAACAGGCTGACGCGGCAGCCCATCGCTTTCAGTTCGGCCACCAGCGGGCGCAGCCGCTGTGCATCACGGGCGAAGTCGAAACCGTGGTCGGAGGTCAGCTGGCCGTCGGCATCGGGGACCAGGGTGGCCTGGGCCGGGCGGGTCTGCGCGCACAGCGGCAGCAGGCCGGGGTACCCCTCGCGTGGCGGCGCGAACGGGTTGCCCTCGATGTTGAACTCCACGCCGCGCGCACGGGTCAGCGCCGACAGCGCGACCACGTCCTCGGCGGTGATATGGCGGCGGTCAGGCCGCGGGTGCACGGTGATGCCGTGCGCGCCGGCATCCAGGCAGGCCTGGGCGGCACGCACCACATCCGGTTCATCGCCGCCGCGCGAGTTGCGCAGCACGGCGACCTTGTTGACGTTGACGCTGAGCTGGGTCATGGAACGGCACTACAAAGGGGCAGGGGGATCACGGTCGTCCGTTGCGGCCGCGCGCCGGGCCTGGGCCTGCTCACGCAGGCGACGCAGCTCCTCGGCGTCGATCAGCGTCGCCGGATCACGCTGAAGGTCGCCGAAACGGGCCACGTAGCGGCCCCGCACCCAGGCCAGCAGGAAGCCCAGGGCGGCCAGCAGGGCCAACACCATCAACCCCATGCTCGGGGTCTTCAGGGCGAGGGCGAAACAGCCCAGCGCCAGCAGCAGGAACAACCAGTACATGTCAGTCTCCCCAGGTGACGCGGGCAGTGTAGCGCTTCACAGCAGCGGCGAGGCCAGCCGCGCGAAGGCCTCCGGCAGGCGGTGCAGCCACAGCGAGCGCTGGCGTTCGTTGTGGACCTGCGTGGCGGCAGCGAACTCGGCCTCCAGCAGCTGCGCCAGCGCACCGACCCGTCCGGCGTCGCGCAGCATCATCGACAGCTCGAAGTTCAGGCGGAAGCTGCGGTGGTCGAAGTTGGCGCTGCCGACGATGCAGACCTCGTCATCGGCGATGAAGGCCTTGGTGTGCAGCATGCGCGGGCCGTACTCGAAGATCTTCACCCCGGCCTGCAGCAGTTCGTCGAAGTACGAGCGCGCGGCCTGGGTGACGAACCAGGAATCGCTCATCTTCGGTACCAGCAGGCGCACGTCCAGGCCCCCCAGCGCGGCCGAGGTCAGTGCCATGCGCGCGGCCTCGCCGGGTACGAAGTAGGGCGTGACCAGCCAGACCCGCTCCCGCGCTTCCTGGATGGCCGCCACATGCAGGCGGTGGATGGTTTCCCAGGACGAATCCGGGCCGGACACCAGCACCTGGGCATCGATCGTCCCATCGCGCCGGTGGGGCATGTCGTTCGGCCACAGCGTGGCCATTTCCAGGTCCGCCGCGCCCTGGCCGCTGGCATACAGCCAGTCTTCCACGAAGACCAGCTGCAGGCTGCGCACGACGTGGCCGCGCAGGCGCATGTGCAGGTCGCGGTAGGCATCGGGGTTGCGCCGTTCGTCTTCCTCGTCGGTGATGTTGATGCCGCCGGTGAAGGCCAGCGTGCCATCGATCACCACGATCTTGCGGTGCGTGCGCAGGTTCAGCCAGGGCCGCTTGAAGGGCTTGAGCAGCTGCCGCGGATGGAACCACACCGCTTCGCCGCCGGCATCGCGCAACGGCTGCAGGAAGCGCTGTGACACGGCTGAGGAACCCACGGCATCCAGCAGCAGGCGCACCTGCACGCCGGCACGGGCGCGCTCGACCAGCGCGTCGCGCACGGCAGTGCCGGCATGGTCCGGATTGAAGATGTAGTACTGCAGGTGCACGTGGTGGCGCGCCTGGGCGATGGCGTCCAGCAACGCGCTGTAGGTGGCCCCGCCATCGACCAGCCAGGTCACCTCGGTGGCGCTGCTGGGGGCCAGCCCGGTGGTGGCCTGGGCGATCTTGGCCAGTTCGGTGCAGTCGGCATCGGGCGGGCAGACGCTGCTGTAGTGTTCCATCCCCGAGCGCGCGCGGCCTCGGCGCAGGCGCTGCCGCTTCACCTTCTGCGGGCCCAGCAGGTAGTAGATGAACAGCCCCAGATAGGGCAGGGCAGCCAGCGACAGGATCCAGCTCAGCGTGGCGACCGGCTCGCGCTTCTGCAGCATGATCCAGCCCGACAGGTAGAGCAGGTACAGCAGGTAGGCCACCGCCAGGGTCGTACCCAGGTGGGGGATGCCGTCGAGCCAGTGCCGCAGCGAGTCGAAGAGGGCGAGCATCTGCCGATCATAGGCGACGGGTCGGGTCCAGCGCCCCTGTCTGCTGAAAACGAGCCAGCCCCCACAGATACCGGGTCGGCAAAAAAAAACGCCCCTGTCTCCAGGGGCGTTTCCAGTCGCGTCATGACTGAGTCTTGCAGTACCGCTGATCAGTTCTGCTGGATGAAGCCAATCTTCTTCATCTGCGCGTTCTTCGCGGCGGCCAGAACCTTGGCCATCACGTCGTACTCGGAGTCCGGGCTCGCGTCGATCCGCAGTTCCGGCTGGTTCGTCGGGTCCTTCTGGACCTCCTGTTCCATGCGCTGCTGCAGTTCGCTCGTGTTGATCGGACTGTTGTTCCACGAGACCTGGTTGCTGGCGTCGATCTTCAGTTCGATCGGCGGCGGCGGTTCGACCAGCTGCGGCGGTGGGTTGAGCACGCGCTGCGGCAGGTCCACGGCGATCGGGTACGTCATGATCGGCGCGGTCACGATGAAGATGATCAGCAGCACCAGCATCACGTCCACGAGGGGCGTGACGTTGATGTCGGCCATTGGGCCCTTGCCACCACCACTACTGAATGCCATGGCTTACTGCCCCTTCTCTTTGGTCGCGACGAAGCCGACGTCCAGCATGCCCTGTTCCTGCGCGATCTTGGTCAGATCGTTGATGACGCGCATCTTGGTGGTGCGGTCACCACGCAGGTTCAGCGGCGGCTGCGGGGTCTGCTGGGCGGCGGTCGACAGGCGCGACTCGAGCGTCTGCTTGTCGATTTCCTCGTCGTTCCAGTAGATCGAGCCGTCTTCCTTGACCGCCAAGGTGATCGGACCGGCACGCTTTTCAGCGTCTTCCGGCTTCTGGATCAGGTTCGCCTCCGGCAGATCCACCTTGACCTTGTGGGACATCAGAGGCGCCGTGATGATGAAGATGATCAGCAGCACCAGCATCACGTCCACGAGGGGCGTAACGTTGATGTCGGCCATGGGGCCGCCGCTGTTACCACTACTGAAAGCCATAACGGGCTCCGTCTAGATCTTGGTGTCTACTTGCTCGTCACCGGGTGACGCGCGCCGCAATTAGCGGACGCGCGAACCGGTGGCGAAGAAGTCGTGCAGGTCGTGCGCGAAGGTATCGAACTTGCTGATGGTCGCGCTGTTGATCTTGCTGAAGAAGTTGAAGGCGAACACGGCCGGGATCGCGACGAACAGACCGATCGCGGTCATGATCAGCGCTTCACCCACCGGGCCGGCAACGGCGTCGATCGAAGCGGAGCCGGTGGCACCGATCTTGATCAGCGCGCCGTAGATGCCCCACACGGTACCCAGCAGACCGACGAACGGAGCGGTCGCACCGACGGTGGCCAGCAGGGTCATGCCCGACTGCAGCTTGTTGCTTTCGCGGGTGACGGCCTGGCGCAGGGCGCGGTCGACGAACTCCGAACGGCTCAGGTTCTCACCCAGGCCACCGGTGGCGCCGCCTTCAGCGCGCTGGTGGTGGGCAGCAGCCTGCGCAGCATCCAGGGCGATCTTCGAGAACGGCTCCGAAGCCGGCTGCTCTTCCATGGCGCGGATGGCGTCCTGGGCGTTCGGGGTATCCCAGAACAGGCTCACGACGCGGTCAGCAGCGCTCTTCAGGCGGGTGGCGCGGAAGATGTTGATGACGGTCCAGTACCACGACAGCGCCGACATGACGATCAGGGTGATCAGCACGACCCAGGAGACGGCGAAGTCGCCCGGCTGGGTGGTCATTTCGTGGATCAGGTGCTCGAAGCCCATCTGCGACAGGGCGTTGGACGGATTGCCCCCGGCAGCAGCGGCGATGAAAATTTCCTGCAGCATGACGCTTACCTTTGTTGTGTGTGGTGATAAAGGGTGTAACTAAATAAAGGACTGGAAGCGGGGGTGGCCTGCGGGCCACCCTGGCGCCATCAGTTCAGCGCAAAGTTGACCGGGACGCGAACGCGGCCTGCCGTCTTCTTCCCGCCGGATTCGGCTGCGTTGAAACGCCACTTGCGTGCGGCTTCCATCGCGGCGCGGTCCAGGTCGCGGTTACGGCTGGACTTTTCCACCGTGACATTGGTGACGTTGCCCTGGGCGTCGACATCAATGATCAGGATCACTTCGCCCTGGATACCTGCGCGGAAAGCGGCCGGCGGGTAACGCGGGGGGTTCATGTTCTTGGACGAGATGTCCACGCTGGCCTCGATCGACGTCGCCGGTGCCGGCGGTGCGGGCGGGGTCGGCGGGGTCACGATGTCGTTCGCGCGCGGCTCCGGCACGTCCACGACCGGCGCCTGCGGCGGCGGCGGCACGGGTGACGGCTTCGGCGGTGACAGATTCTTCACCGGCGGCGGCGGAGTATCTGTCGGCGGCGGCGGCGGCGGGGGCGGCGGCGGCGGTGCATCCACGATGGTCACCATCACGTTGCGCTCCTTCTCTGCAGCGGCCTTGGGGGCCACGGCGGGGATCAGGAGCATCATGAAGGCGGCCAGATGCAGGGCGATTACAAACGCGATGCCCACGATGCGCGGCCAGCTCAGGCCTTTGTCATCGGGTTCTTCGTACCGGTGAACGATTAGTTGTTCCGTCATGCGCCAAGAGCTCAATAGTGGGGCCGGGATGCCGGGGGCGGAATCCCTGATCAGCGGTGCATGACACCGCAGGAACCTCCAAGCTTATACCAATCCTGAGCGCCTGCGCATCACTGCAACAGGCGTTCAGGCGTTATTCCTACTTACTTCAGGTTGATGATCTTGTCAGCATCCTTGGGGTTCTTCACACCCTTGGACTTTGCCTGCCGGGCTGCTTCCTTGGCTTCCGGCACACGGCCTTCCGTGTACAGCACCTTGGCCAGGTTCAGGTAGGTTTCACCGTCCTTGGAAAGCGGGGCGGCCTTCTGCCACGCTTCGATCGCCTTGTCCGCCTGCGCGGGCTCGGAGTAGTAGTAGGCCTGGGCCAGCGCCAGGTAGACCTGGTAGTCCGGCTTCAGGATGCCCTTCTGCAACCCGTCATTGATAACGGCAATGACGTCCTTTTCTTTGCCCTCGGTGTTGGCGTAGATGGAGTACAGCTGCTTGTACTCGCGCTCTTCGGTCAACTGGCCGGCGGCATAGAGCTTGCTGATGACCCCGGCGGCCTTGTCCATCTGGTCGGCCTGCATGTACATGCTGGCCAGGTTCAGCTGGGTCTTCTTGTCGTTGGGATTCTTGGCGGCCAGGGCTTCGGCCTGCTTGACCGCTTCACCGGTCTGGCCGGCTTCGGACAGCGCGGCCATCAGCAGCTGGTTCCAGTTGTCCTTCGGCTCGGTGGCACCGGCGATGGCCTGCTTCAGCACCGGGATCGCTTCCTGGTAGCGCTCCAGCTGGTACAGGGCCTGGCCCTTGGCGATCAGTTCTTCCGGCTTGGTCGACTTGCTCTCGGCGAAGTACTTGTCCAGGGTGGCCAGGCCTTCAGCGGTCTGGTCTTCCTGCAGCTGCAGCTGGCCCAGCATCAGCATCGACTGGAAGTGGCCGTTGTTGTCCAGGCCGTTGAACTCGATCACCTGCTTGAGGTAGGCGACGGCCCCGGCCACGTCATCGGTCTGGTAGGCGGCCTGCGATGCCAGCTGGGCGGCCAGCGACTTGTCGTAGGTGTTGGCATTGGCATCGGCCAGGATGGCGTCGGCCTGTTCACGGGTTTCCGGGAACTTATCCTTGTTGTAGCTGTCGATCATTTTCTGCAGCTTGCTGCCCAGCTTGGCCGAGGCCTTCACCGAGGGCTCCTGGCGCGTGGCATCCGGGTACAGCACTTCGGCCTTGGCCTGCTTGCCGCCGCGGTTGCCACGCTCGGACGAACGCGAGGACTGCGCGGCTGCATCGGTGACCACGACGCCGGTCAGGGCGGTCGCGATGAGGACGGAAAGCACAGCGTTGTGGTTACGGAAAATCATCGTTCACCTCGGTCGTACCGCCACAGGGCAGCAAAGTCAGATCTGTCAGAAAATTCTGAGCCGCCAAACGTATCAGAAACAGATGGCGTGAGAAATCGTTTCGTGTGCTGCATCACAGCAAACGCTGAGCGTATTCAGCCACACCGCGGCGCCTGCCCACCCGCGCGGGCCTGCTGGTAGACCGGTTCCAGCGCGGGCGCATCGCGCCGCAGCTCCTGGATGCGGTTGGCCGGATCGGGGTGCGTGGACATCCATTGCGGGTTGCGCGCACCGCCGCCGGCCATCATGTTCTGCCACAGGTCCACGGCCTGGGCCGGGTTGAAGCCGGCCTGGGCCATCAGACGCTGGCCGATGACGTCGGCCTCGCTTTCCTGCGTGCGCGAGCCGGGTAGCAGGAACGCGGCCTGCGCGCCCATGCCGCCGAACTGGTTGACCGCGCTGGCGGCGGTATCGCCGTAGGCAGCGCCAGCCAGTGCCCCCAGCACCGCCAGCCCGGTCTGGGCGCCCATCTGGCGGGTGATGCGTTCCTCGTGGTGGCGGGCGATGACATGGCCGATCTCATGCCCGATGACCGCCGCCAGCTGGTCCTGGTTCTTGGCTACCGTGAAGATGCCGGTGTTCACGCCCACCTTGCCGCCGGGCAGGGCGAAGGCATTGGGTTCCTTGTCCACGAACACCGCCGTCTCCCACCGTACGCCACGGTACTGTGGCGGCAGCTGCGCGACCAGCGCGTTGACCACGCACTGCACGTACGCATTCTGCTTGCCGTCGGTGCTGACCTTTTCCTTCTGCTTGGCTTCGGTGAACGCCTGCGCGCCGAGCTGGTCCAGTTCGGCCTGGGACACGCCGCCGATCACCTGGCGGCGCCCGGTCGGCGAGGTGGTGGTCGCACAGGCGCTGACCACGGTGACGATGAAAAGGCCAAGCAGCAGTCGTTTCATGGTGGGCTTTCCCCTGTTCACCGCTGCAGTGTGCCCCCCTGCAGCGTAATGTTTCGTCAAGCGTGGAACGTCGTTACTGCACGCCCACCAGTACCAGCACCGCCAGGGCCACAGCATTGTTCAGGGCATGGGCGGCGATCGGTGCCCACAGGGTACCGGTGCGCTGGTAGAGCCAGCAGAAGGCGGCGCCCATACCCCCGTAGATCAGCCACAGCTGCGCGATTTCCGCTGGCCCGTTGGCACTGGTGCCGGGAATTTCATGCACCAGCGCAAAGGCCAGGCTGCTCAGCACCATGCCCAGCCAGGGCCGGCCGGCCTGCCACAGGCGTCCGAACAGCGCCCGGCGGAACAGCAGTTCCTCGTAGGCCGGTGCCAGCAGGACCGCAAACACCACCAGGAACGCCGGGAACTGCGAAACCGCGTGCTGCATCAATGCCTGGTTGGTCGGCACCGGCTGCACGCCGAACTGCTTGAACAGATACCCCAGGCCATTGCTGCCCAGCACCACCACGGTGGCCACCAGCAGCGTCCAGCCCCAGGTCGAGGGCCTGAGCGCGGCGCGGCGCGACGCCTGGCGTTCGACCGACGTGGCACGGCGGCGCCAGGCATACACCAGCAGGGCGGTGCCGCCGGTGGCGACCAATGCCATCAGCACCTGCGCCAGCGCACCCGGTTCGCCCATCTGTTCGGTCAATGCAGCGCCGGCCGGCACCGCGCCGCCGTCACGGGCAATCTGCGCACCGATGATCGCGCCCCGGTACAGGCCCCAGACCATGCCGGCGACCACACTCAACCCGATCATCGCCACGATGGCGATGCCCAGATCGATGAAGAAACCGGCCAGCGGCGATCCACGGCGGGCCGCAACGGTCGCCGGCGGAACCGGCGGTGGGGTCGAAACCGGGGTGGATGCGGACATCGGCTACCTGTGTTCGGAAAGGGAAGGGCCGGCCATGCCATGCGCAGGCCGGCCCGTTTCCGATTGTGTCAGATATCCAGGTTCGCGACCTTCAGCGCGTTGTCCTCGATGAAGTCGCGGCGCGGTTCGACCACATCGCCCATCAGCGTGCTGAAGATCTGGTCGGCGGCCACGGCATCTTCGATGCGCACTTGCAGCAAGCGGCGGGTATCCGGGTTCACCGTGGTATCCCACAGCTGTTCCGGGTTCATTTCACCCAGGCCCTTGAAGCGCTGGATCTGGCGGCCACGCTTGGCTTCGTCCAGCAGCCAGTTGCGGGCCTGCGCGAAGGAGCCGACCTCGATCGACTTGGCGCCGCGGCTGATGGTCGCGCCATCGCGCACCAGCCCATGCAGCAGCTGCGCCGCCTGGTGGATGGCCCGCAGTTCGCCGCTTTCAAACGCCGACAGCGGCAGCACCTGGATGTGCTCCTCGCCCATATGGCGGCGGGTCACCAGCACGGCAGCCGGACGCTGGTCGTTGGCTTCCTGCAGTTCCAGGGTGAAGCGGGCGCTGCCCAGGCTGCCCTGGTTGAGGTGCCTGGCCAGTGCATCCAGGCCCTGGCCTTCGCCTGCGTTGCGCAGGTTGTCCAGGTCCATCGGCATGAAATCAACCAGCGCTTCGAGCAGGTTGCGGTCGTAGCGGTGGGCATTGCGGGCGATGGTGTCCTGCGCGGCAGCGTAGGACAGCAGCAGCTTTTCCAGGGCCACGCCTTCGATCGGCGGTTCGCCGGCCGCCGGTGCCAGCGCGGCGTTTTCCACCGCGCTGCTGGCCAGGTAACCGTCCAGCGCCGGGTCGTCCTTCAGGTACAGCTCCTGCTTGCCCTGCTTGATCTTGTACAGCGGCGGCAGGCCGATGTAGACGTGGCCGCGCTCGATCAGCTCCGGCATCTGACGGTAGAAGAACGTCAGCAGCAGGGTGCGGATGTGCGCGCCGTCGACGTCGGCGTCGGTCATGATGATGATCTTGTGGTAGCGCAGCTTGTCCGGGTTGTACTCGTCGCGGCCGATGCCGGTGCCCAGCGCGGTGATCAGCGTACCGACCTGGTCGGAGGACAGCATGCGGTCGAAGCGCGCGCGTTCCACGTTGAGGATCTTGCCGCGCAGCGGCAGCACGGCCTGGTTCCTGCGGTTGCGGCCCTGCTTGGCCGAGCCACCTGCCGAGTCACCCTCGACGATGAACAGTTCCGACAGCGCCGGGTCCTTTTCCTGGCAGTCGGCCAGCTTGCCCGGCAGGCCGGCGATATCCAGCGCACCCTTGCGGCGGGTCAGGTCGCGGGCCTTGCGCGCGGCTTCGCGGGCACGGGCAGCATCGACGATCTTGCCGGCGATGGCCTTGGCTTCGTTCGGGTTCTCCTGCAGGAACTCTTCCAGGCGCGCACCGAAGGCGTTTTCCACGGCCGGGCGCACGTCCGAACTGACCAGCTTTTCCTTGGTCTGGCTGGAGAAGCTCGGGTCCGGCACCTTCACCGACAGCACCGCGATCATGCCTTCGCGCATGTCATCGCCGGTCAGGTTGATCTTGGCCTGCTTGGCGATGCCGTTCTGCTCGATGTAGTTGTTGAGCACACGGGTCAACGCGCCGCGGAAACCGGCCAGGTGGGTGCCGCCATCCTTCTGCGGGATGTTGTTGGTGAAGCAGTACATCGTCTCCTGGTAGGAGTCGGTCCACTGCAGCGCCACGTCCACGGTGATGTTGTTGTGCTCGCCGGTGACCGAAATGACGTTCGGGTGCAGCGGGGTCTTCAGCTGCGCCAGGTGCTCCACGAAGCTGCGGATGCCGCCTTCGTAGTGGAAGTCATCGCGGCGGCCATCGCCGCGCTCATCAGCCAGGACGATCTTGACGCCGGAATTGAGGAACGACAGTTCACGCAGGCGACGGGCCAGGATGTCGTAGTGGAATTCCACGTTGTTGTGGAACGCCACCACCGACGGCCAGAAGCGCACGGTGGTGCCGCGCTTGGTCGTGGTGCCCAGCTGCTTGAGCGGGGTGACCGCGGCACCATCGCTGAATTCCTGCTGGTAATGGAAGCCGCCCTGGAACACGTCCACCAGCAGCTTCTGCGACAGCGCGTTGACCACGCTGACGCCCACGCCGTGCAGGCCGCCGGATACCTTGTAGCTGTTGTCGTCGAACTTGCCGCCCGCGTGCAGCACGGTCATGACCACTTCGGCGGCCGAGACTTCGCGGCCCAGCTTGGCGCTCATCTGCTCGTGCTTGCCGACCGGGATACCGCGGCCGTTGTCGGACACCGACACCGAGCCGTCGGCGTGGATCGTCACCGCCACATGGTCGGCATGGCCGGCCAGGGCTTCGTCGATGGAGTTGTCGACAACCTCGAACACCATGTGGTGCAGACCGGTGCCGTCATGGACGTCGCCGATGTACATGCCGGGACGCTTGCGGACAGCCTCCAGGCCTTCCAGGGCCGTAATGCTGTTGGCGTCGTAGTTGCCGTTGTTTGCCGGGGTGTTCTGTTCGTCGGTCATTGCGCTTGCCGTGGGCTCCGCAGGTCGGCCAGTCCGTGCAGCGACGGGCCGAGATAGATGGGATAGCAACCTGAATTATACCAGCCGGGCCTGGCCGGCCCCTCTGTGCCCACTATGGCACAGCCATGATCTGTCCATGTTCCACGTGGAACCGCGTGATGTTCTCCCGCTCCTGCAGCGCCGTCGGGGTTTCGGTGGCGGTGATGAAGATCTGCGCCGGGCCGGACAACAGGCGATTGAGCACCCGGGCCTGGTGGGTCCGGTCCAGTTCGGAGGCCAGGTCGTCCAGGGCAATGACGGGCCAGTGCCCGCGCTGCTGGGCGTAATCCTCGGCCTGGGCCAGCAGGCAGGCGAGGGCGGTGAGCTTGGCCTGCCCGCGCGACAGCGCATCGCGGCCGGGAATGGTCGTGAAACCCACGCTCCAGTCTGCCCGGTGCGGCCCCACCGAGGTGTAGCCCGCCTGCCGGTCGCGCTCGCGCGCCAGCAACAGGGCATCGGCCAGGGGAAGTTCGTGGCGACGCCAGCCGGGGCTCAGGTCCAGGCGGGTGATACCCAGCTGCGGCGCCAACTCGCTGGCCAGCGCCACCGCACGGTCCTGCAGCCGTTCCAGGTAGTGCTGGCGGCGGCTGGTGAGCGGTTCACCCGCTTCGGACAGCTCATGGTCCCAGGTATCGAGCATCCGCGAGGGCCCGCCCTGCTTGAGCAGGGCGTTGCGCTGCTTCAGCGCCCGCGAGTAACGGCGCCACAGGGAAAGAAAGTCAGGTTCCACGTGGAACAGGCCCCAATCCAGGAACCGGCGCCGGGGCTCGCCCCCGCCACTGACCAGCGCATGGCTGCCAGGCTCGAAGGTCACCACGGCCAACGCGGCGCACAGGTTGCCGATCTGCGCCACGTCCTCACCGTCCAGGCGGCCTTTCCAGTCCTGTCCGCTGTGGCGCAGGCCCGCTTTGCGCCGCTGCACCGGCAGATCGCCACGCAACTCGTCCCATTCCACGAAGACTTCCAGCGCCTCGCGGTCCTGCTGGACCAGGCCATCACGCACCCGGCCGCGGAAACTGCGGCCGTAGGCCATCAGATGCAGGGCCTCGAGCACGCTGGTCTTGCCGGCCCCGTTGTCACCGGTCAGCAGATTCAATCCAGGCTGCGGCGACAGGTCCACCGCCGCAAAGCGACGCAGATGGTGCAGGGACAGACGGCGGATCAGCATGTGGAACTCGGGCGACCATCCGCCAGACGGCGGGCAGGGGAGGGAATCCATCAGCTTACTGCATCGGTCAAGCCGGGCCGCGGTGTTCCACGTGGTCCCGCCTGGGTGCAGCGCGTAGCGCCCACGGATGACGGCACCTGCCGTGTTTTTCTTCAGATCTACCTGGCCCAGCCCCGAGTGCCCGCCTGGATTTCGCGGAATTTCGCCCCGATGCGCGAGCGCCGGATCAGCCGATCAACGCGAAGGGCAATGATTTCTTGAAATCTGCGGGGCAGAGGGTGCCATGGCCTGTCAGATTTCAAAGGATTCACGCCCTGAGGTTCCACGTGCCGCCCGACTGCCGGCAGGCGCTGTGCGAGCTGTACACAGGACCTCTGTATGACTTATACACAATCTCTGGGCAATCTGTGGATAAAAATGGCACGTTGGTCCGGGCCCGAAACTATCCACAGGTTCCCCCCCAGCCCAGGAGCCCTCTATACAGGGGGTTTCAGACCCAATAAATCCTTTTAAAACAGTAGGATAGGCCTGTTTTCCACGAAATCTGGCTCTACCATCATCACCATGCTTTAGATTTATACCCAGATTTAGAAGCTAGGCGAGCCCCGAAAGCACTCCATCAGGGCCTGTGGACAGTGGCAGCTGCCAACGGGAAGGCCACCGCGTTTACTGGGCGCTGTTCGCGATGCCGTCCACGGGATCATCTGGTTTCACGACAGCAGCCACAGCAGCGCGTTGATACGACACCTGCAGCCGAAGGATTTCTTGCGCTTCAGCCGACGCTTTGCAGCAATGGTTGAGCAGAGGGCTGCAAGCCGCCCCCTGTCAGCTCGACACACATGCTCCACGTGGAACATGCAAAAAAAAACGCCCGGAGAAATCCGGGCGCTTTCAGTTCCACGTGGAACGTCGCTGTCAGAGACGCAGCGGCATCACGACGTGGCGCGACTTCTCGTTGCTGGATTCACGCACCAGCGCGGAGGAATTGGAGTCGCGCAGCTGGATGATGACTTCCTCATCGCGCAGTGCCGAGAGGGCATCCAGCAGGTAGTTCACGTTGAAGCCAATGGCCAGATCGGCGACCTGGGTATCGGCTTCGATTTCTTCCTGGGCTTCTTCCTGCTCGGGGTTGTGCGCGCTGATCTTCAGGTTGCCCGGCGAGACTTCCACGCGGATGCCGCGGTACTTCTCGTTGGACAGAATGGCAGCACGCTGCAGCGAAGCACGCAGGGCTTCACGATCAACCTTCACTTCGCGATCGGCGCCGATCGGAATCACAGCCTCGTAATCCGGGAAGCGGCCGTCAATCAGCTTCGAGGTGAAGGTGACATCGTCGCGCTTCACGCGCACGTGGCTGCGGCCGACTTCCAGTTCGATCTCGCGATCGCCGCTTTCCAGCAGGCGCTGCAGCTCGGTCACGCCCTTGCGCGGCACGATGATCTGGCGCTTGGAACCGCTGGGCTTGGCCAGTTCGGTTTCACACAGCGCCAGGCGGTGGCCGTCGGTAGCGACGGTGCGCAGGGCCTCGCCACGCAGATCGAACAGCAGGCCGTTGAGGTAGTAGCGCACGTCCTGCTGGGCCATCGCGAACGCGGTGCGCTCGATCAGTTCCTTCAGGGTGGCTTCGCCGATGGCGACACGCTCGGTGGCTTCGACTTCGTCAACCGACGGGAAGTCGTTGGCCGGCAGCGTGGCCAGCGTGAAGCGGCTGCGGCCTGCCTGCACGGTGATCTTGTCGCCGGTCTGCGAGACGGTGATGCGGCTGCCATCGGGCAGGGCGCGGATGATCTCGAACAGCTTGCGCGCCGGGATCGTGGTTTCACCGTCCTGGGCGTCATCGACCGCGATCCGCGACACCATCTCCACTTCCAGATCGGTACCGGTCAGCGACAGCTGGCCGTTCTGCACCTGCACCAGGAAATTGGCCAGAACCGGCAGGGTCTGGCGGCGTTCGACCACGTTGACGACCTGTGCCAACGGTTTGAGAAAGGCTTCGCGCTGCAGTGTGAAACGCATGTGGTTCCGTGCCCCTATGCTTTAAAAGTGTGGAATAAATCAAAAGCTTGGTGGTGCTGGTAGCGCCAGAATCGTTGGAAAAACAAGCTAACTGCCTGTATTCAAAGAGTTTTTCAGCATCGAAACCCTCTGAATCACTGCCCTTCAACCGGTGGGAGATTCTGTGGATAACTTTACAGCGATTTCCACCGCCATTTTTATCCACAGATTGCCCCGCGCTTGCTCCCGGATTCTGCACCGTTTTGTGCGATGACGCCTTATCGGCGTACGTGCATCATTCGCTCAGCTTGCGGATCAGCTTGTCCCAGTCCTCGCGCAGCTTGCCGTCGGTCTCCATCAGGGTCCGGATCTGACGGCAGGCATGCAGCACCGTGGTGTGGTCACGGCCGGCAAAGGCGTCGCCGATCTCAGGCAGGCTGTGCTCGGTCAGTTCCTTGGTCAGGGCCATCGCGACCTGGCGCGGGCGGGCCAGCGAGCGGGTCCGCCGCTTGGACAGCAGATCCTTGATCTGCAGCCCGTAGTAGTCGGCCACGGTTTTCTGGATGTTCGGGATGCTGATGGCCTGTTGCTGGGCACGCAGCAGGTCGCGCAGGGTTTCCTGGGCGAATTCGGTGGTGATCGCGCGGCCGGTGAAATTGGCGCGGGCGGTCAGGGTATTCAGCGCGCCCTCGAGGTCGCGCACGTTGGAGCGCATCTTCTTGGCGATCAGGAACGCAACATCATCGGGAATCTCGGCGCCGCGTTCGCGGGCCTTGGCCAGCACGATCGCCGCACGGGTTTCGAAGTCCGGCGGTTCGATCGCCACCGACAGGCCCCAGGCCAGCCGCGACTTCAGGCGCGCTTCCAGGCCCTCGACTTCGCGCGGGTACCGGTCGCAGGTGAGGATGATCTGCTGCTTGCCGTCGAACAGGGCGTTGAACGTGTGGAAGAACTCTTCCTGGGTACGGTCCTTGCCGGCGAAGAACTGGATGTCATCGATCAGCAGCGCGTCCACCTGCTGGAACTGGCGCTTGAACTGATCCATGGTCTTTTCCTGCAAGGCCCGGATCATCGCGCTGAAGAACTGTTCCGAGCGCAGGTAGAGCACCTTCGCGCCCGGATTGGCCTGGCGCATCGCGTTGCCGGCGGCAAACATCAGGTGGGTCTTGCCCAGGCCGGTGCCCCCGTACAGCAGCAGCGGATTGTGCGCGCGGTCGCCCGGCTTCTGCGCCGCCTGGAACGCTGCGGCCAGGCCCAGCTGGTTGCTGCGGCCTTCGACGAAGTTGGCGAAGGTGTAGTGGTTGTCCAGGTTGCCGGCGAACGGCACCTGCGGCTCGGCGGCCACCGGCGTGGAAGGCGCCGAAACCGGCGTGTCCTGGGGGCGCGGGCGCGAGCCGATTTCAAGGAAAACGTCGCCGAAACCGGCAAAATGGGCCAGCAGCTCGCGGATGCGGGGCAGGTACAGCGCGCGGACCTGGTCGACGATGAACGCGTTCGGGGCGTACAGCACCAGGCTGTCGGTGCGCAGATCGGCCTGCAACGGCTTCAACCAGGTGTGAACGTCTTCCGGCGGAAACTCCGCTTCCAGGCGTTCGAGACTTCGGGACCAGGCATCCATCAGCAATAATCGTCCGATGGCCGGCGGTTGGACGCGAAAAGGCGCCGACCACAGGCCGGAAAGGGGGGAAATGGATGGCTCAGACTACCACCGAGCGGCCGCCTTCGGAATGCTTGTCCCCCACTTATTCACAAAAACATCCACAGCTATTGCACAGGCCAGTGAATTCGCGTAGTCACCAGGGGTTGACGCGAGGGGGTTGACCTCTCTAGAATTTCCGGTTCTTTCCGTCCCATTCATACGAGAGGCCCCCATGGCCACCAAGCGCACCTACCAGCCCAGCAACCTCAAGCGTAAGCGCGACCACGGTTTCCGTGCCCGTATGAAGACCGCTGACGGCCGCAAGATCCTGTCGCGTCGCCGCGCCAAGGGCCGCAAAGTCCTGAGCGCCTGATTGCCATGCCGCATCCAGCGGCAGACGCAATCCCCTCGACAGTGAACACTACTGACCCGCGCAAGCGATTCCCTCGCTCTGCGCGGGTTCGTACGCGTGCCGAGTATTCAACGGTCTTCAACGGCGCCCGCCGTGTGTCCGATCCGCTCATGACCCTGCACTGGCTGCCAGCTGACCGGCCGGCCAGGCTGGGTCTGGCGGTTTCCCGCAAGGTAGACCCGAACGCCGTAGGGCGTAACCGGGTCAAGCGCGTGCTGCGCGATGCCCTGCGTCACCTGCGAGCCGACCTGCAGCCAGGCGACTACGTCGTCGTGGCCCGAAGTGCTGCCCGTCAGGCCAGCAACGACGAGATCCGCCAGGCCTTCCAGCGCCTGTTGCGGCGCCTGCGCGCATTGCCCGCGCCCGCTGCGGACGGCACAATGCCGCCGCCAGTTGCCATCGCAACTTCCACTTTGACCGAGCCGGCATCGCGTTCCGGCCCCGCCGAGCCTGCCTGCTGATGAACCAGACCCGCGTATTCCTGATCTTTGCCTGGCTGATGGTGGCCGTGCTGCTGTGGATGGAGTGGAGCCGTGAAAAGGCCGCCCCGGCCCCGGCCCCGACCACCACCTCGGCCCCGGCGGCAGCGGCCTCCGTGCCGGGCGCGCCCCCGGGCGAGGTGCCCAGCGCACAGGTGCCCTCGGCCGACGGCAGCGTGCCGGCCACGGCGCCGCAGGCCCAGGCCAGCGCCACCCCGGCCGCCCAGCGCGTGACCGTCACCACCGACGTGCTGCGCCTGGTGCTGGACGGCGGCCGCGTGCTCGATGCCGAACTGCTGCAGTTCCCGCAGACCAAGGATGCCGGCAGCCCGCCGGTGCGCCTGCTGACCGAGGAACCGGCGCATCCCTACAGCGCTGCCAGCGGCTGGGCCAGCCAGGACAAGAGCGCCCTGGTGCCGGGCGCCGACGGCTTCAAGCTGGTCGGCGACACCCGTGACTTCACGCTGGCCGACGGCCAGCAGGAAGTGTCCATCCCGTTCGTCTGGACCGGCGCCAACGGCGTGGTGATCCATCGCACCCTGACCGTGGCCCGCAACCACTACGCGGTGAAGGTCAAGGACGAGGTCAAGAACAACGGCACCGCGGCCTGGAACGGCTACGTGTTCCGCACGCTGGACCGTCACCCGACGATCCTCTCGCGCAGCATGACCAACCCGGACTCGTTCAGCTTCAACGGCGCGACCTGGTTCGACAACGACAAGAAGTACCAGCGCCGCGCGTTCAAGGACTACCTGGACGACGGCACGCTGAACCAGAACATCACCGGCGGCTGGCTGGCGATGCTGCAGCACCACTTCTTCACCGCCTGGGTGCCGCAGAAGGACCAGATCGCCAACTACGTGCTGTCCCAGCACGATGGCCGTGACCAGATCACCGCCAACGGCCCGGCCTTCACCCTGGCCCCGGGCCAGCAGGCCAGCACCGAGGCGCGCCTGTGGGTGGGCCCGAAGCTGGTCAACCAGATCGCCAAGGAAGATGTGCCCGGCCTGGACCGCGTGGTCGACTACAGCCGCTTCTCGATCATGGCCGTGATCGGCCAGGGCCTGTTCTGGGTGCTGAACCATGTGCACAAGCTGGTCGGCAACTGGGGCTGGGCCATCATCGGCCTGGTGGTGCTGCTGAAGCTGGTGCTGTACCCGCTGTCGGCCGTGCAGTACAAGAGCGGCGCCAAGATGCGTCGCTTCCAGCCGCGCATCGCGCAGCTGAAGGAACGCTATGGCGATGACCGCCAGAAGTTCCAGACCGCGATGATGGAGCTGTACAAGAAGGAAAAGATCAACCCGATGGGCGGCTGCCTGCCGATCCTCATCCAGATGCCGATCTTCTTCGCCCTGTACTGGGTGCTGGTGGAATCGGTCGAACTGCGCCAGGCGCCGTGGCTGGGCTGGATCCAGGACCTGACCGCACGTGATCCGTACTTCATCCTGCCGGTGATCAACGTGGCGGTGATGTGGGCCACGCAGAAGCTGACCCCGGCACCGGGCATGGACCCGATGCAGCAGAAGATGATGCAGTTCATGCCGCTGGTGTTCGGCGTCATGATGGCCTTCATGCCGTCCGGCCTGGTGCTGTACTGGGTGGTCAACGGTGGCCTGGGCCTGCTGCAGCAGTGGTGGATGACCAAGCGCCACGGTAGCGAGCCGGTCCCGGCAACCACCGTCACCGCCCCGGTCAAAAAGAAATAAGCGGCAGAGGTCGACCGTGGCCGACCGCTCTTCACGGCCGACCGATCGATGAAAAGCCCGCCGCAAGGCGGGCTTTTCGCATGCGGGGTTAGAATCGCCCCCACACCGTGTCCCCGCTTCCGAGTCCGCCATGCCGCGTGCGTCGTCATTCCGCCTGTTCGTTCCCTCCCTGCTGCTGACCCTGGCCGTCGCCGGCTGCAGCCGCGACGGTGCGGTACCTGGCCAGGAAGGGCAGGCGGCTGCGACCCAGCCCAGCGCACAGGCCGCCGCCGCCGCCGACCCTGCAGCCGCGCCGCTGCTGAGCGCGCTGCAGAAGCAGCTCGACAGCCATCGCCGCATCATCGTGCTGCTTGCCGACGAAGCGCAGCAGTCACCGGCCGACCGCACCCGCTCCAGCCAGATCGGCCAGCAGCTGTTCCATGACACGCTGGAACAGCGCGCGGCCATTGCCGGCCAGTTCGACGCCCTGCTGCGCAGTGGCAGCGCCCAGCGTTTTGCCACCCTGGGCACCGTGCTGGACTACGTGGAATCGGCACCGGAACTGTTCGATGCCGACCGCCTGGCTTTCCGCGAAGTGCTGCGTGACCTCAAGGACCGGGTCGGTACCGATTCCTCCCTGCCGGCGGTGAAGCTGCACCGCCGCATCGGTGAGGACCTGGACGCGCTGGATGAGATCGAGCGCAGCTACAACCAGGAACTGACCCGCATCTTCAGCCGCTTCGACCGCACCCGCGCCATCGCGCTCAAGCGCGAGAAGTGGGAGGACTACGTCGGCCACCTGCGCACGCTGTACACCCGCGACGCGATCCTGCGCGACTACGGCGTGATCGAGCCGTACCCGATGTCGATGAAGGACAGCGACCGCGAAGTGTTCGGGCGCGACCTGCCGGCCAAGACCGTCGTGCTGACCTTCGATGATGGCCCGCACAAGGCCTATACCGATGAAGTGGTGGCCATCCTGCAACGCTACGACGTGCCGGGTGTGTTCTTTGAAGTGGGCCGCAACCTGGGCAGCATCGGTGCCGATGGCAAGGCCACCCTTGGCCCGATGGCCAAGATCAGCCGCAACCTGATGGAGCAGGGCTACGCGGTGGGCAACCACAGCCTGACCCACGCCCAGCTCTCGCGCACCACCGGTGACGCGCTGCGCCAGCAGGTGCTCGACACCGACACCCTGCTGAAGGATGTGGACAGCAAGCGTGCCCCGCTGTTCCGCTTCCCGTACGGCGCGCGCAATGCCGAAGGCCTGCAGCTGCTCAACGAGGCCGGGTTGAAGTCGATCATGTGGAACATCGACTCGATGGACTGGGCAGACCCGGTACCCGAATCCATCGTGCAGCGCGTGCTCGACCAGGTGAACAAGGAACAGCGCGGCATCATCCTGTTCCACGACATCCACGACCGCGCGGTGAAGGCACTGCCGCAGATCCTGGACCGGCTGATTGCCGACGGCTACCAGTTCGCCGGCTGGAACGGCCGCGATTTCAGCGTCAGCCGCGCACGCAAGGGCGCCAGCAACAGCGATGCCACCGTCACCACCGGCTACGACAAGTCGTGGGCCATCGTCATCGGCGTGGACGACTATGCCAAATGGCCGAAGCTGGAATACGCCAGCCACGATGCCCAGGCCATCGCCGATACGCTGACGGGCCAGTTCGGTTTCCCGTCCTCGCAGGTGATCGTGCTGAAGAACCAGCAGGCCACCCGCAACAACATCCTGGCCGCCTTCCATGACCGCCTGGCCGACGACCGCACCGGCCGCAACGATCGCGTGTTCGTGTTCTTCGCCGGCCATGGTGCGACGCGCCGGCTCGCCTCCGGGCGCGACCTGGGCTACATCATCCCGGTGGATTCGGATCCCAACGAGTTCGCCACCGACGCCATCGCCATGACCGACATCCAGAACATCGCCGAGAGCCTGCAGGCCAAGCACGTGATGTTCGTGATGGACGCCTGCTACAGCGGCCTGGGCCTGACCCGTGGCGGCCCGGCGTCGTCCTCGTTCCTGCGCGAGAACGCCAAGCGCAGCGCGCGGCAGATGCTCACTGCCGGCGGGGCCGACCAGCAGGTGGCCGATGCCGGCCCCAACGGCCATTCGGTGTTCACCTGGGTGCTGCTGCAGGCGCTGGCCGGCAAGGCCGATCTGAACGGCGATGGCCTGATCACCGGCACCGAGCTGGCCGCGTACGTGGCCCCGGCGGTGTCGGCGGTATCGCGACAGACCCCGGCGTTCGGCAGCCTGCCCGGCTCGCAGGGCGGCGAGTTCGTGTTCCAGTTGCCGGGCAGCCAGGAATACCTGACCGCCGACACCCAGCAGCTCTCGCCGGAGGCAATTGCGCTGAACACCCGCGTGGACGCCGCACAGGACGCCAAGACAGCCAAGGGCCAGTCCGATGCGCCGGTGACGGTGGCCGACCTGCAGGGCGGCAGCAAGACCCTGGTGGTGCCCAGCGCGGTGCCGACCTCCGACCGCCAGCGCGCGCAGCAGGCCAACGACCGCGGCCTGCAGCTGTACCGCGAGAAGCGCTACGACGAAGCGGTGGCCCAGTTCACCGAAGCGCTGAAGCTGCGCCCGGACTTCGCCCTGGCAGCCAACAACCTGGGCTTTGTGTACTACCGCCAGCAGCGCTACGCCGAGGCAGCGCGCTGGCTGGAGAACACCGTCAAGATCGACCCCTCACGCGCCGTGGCCTACCTGAACCTGGGCGATGCCTATTTCCATGCCGGCGACAAGCCCAGGGCAAAGCAGGCCTACACCACCTACCTGGCGCTGCAGCCGCAGGGCAGTGGCGCCGCCCAGGCGCGCGCGCAGCTGGAGAAGCTGTAAGCCATGACCGCACCGACCACGATCGCCACCATCGTCGCCATCGCCTCCGCACCGGGGGCCGGTGGTGTGGGCCTGCTGCGCCTGTCCGGCCCGCGCGCGACGGCCATCGCCACGGCGCTCGGGGTGAAGGCACTGCGCCCGCGCCATGCGCATTACGCGCGCCTGCGCGATGCCGAGGGCGAGGTGATCGACGATGGCATCGTGCTGTGGTTCCCGGCGCCGAACAGCTTCACCGGTGAGGATGTGGTGGAACTGCAGGGCCATGGCAGCCCGGTGTTGCTGCAGCAGCTGGTGGCGCGCTGCATCGCCCTGGGCGCGCGCCAGGCACGCGCCGGTGAATTCAGCGAACGGGCTTTCCTCAACGGCAAGCTCGACCTGGCCCAGGCCGAGGCCATCGCCGACCTGATCGCCGCCGGTGACAACCGCGCCGCGCGCGCGGCCCGCCGCTCACTGGATGGGGTGTTCTCGCGCCGCATCGAGGCGGTGGTCGAGCAGCTGGTGCGGCTGCGCATCCATGTCGAAGCGGCGATCGATTTCGTCGATGAACCCCTGGATACGCTGGGCGGTGCGCAGGTCAGGCGGGGACTGGCGCAGGCACGCAGCGACCTGGACCTGCTGCGTCGCGACGCCGAGCGCGGCCGTCGCCTGCGCGATGGCCTGCACGCGGTGCTGATCGGCCCGCCCAATGCCGGCAAGAGTTCCTTGCTCAATGCCTTGGCCGGCAGTGAGCGCGCCATCGTCACCGACATCGCCGGCACCACCCGCGATACCCTGCGCGAGACCATCCGCCTGGATGGCCTGGAGCTGACCCTGGTCGATACCGCCGGCCTGCGCGATGGCGGCGATGCCATCGAACGCGAAGGCATGCGCCGTGCGCACGTGGAGATCGAACGCACCGACCTGGCATTGATCGTGCTGGACGCACGCGATCCGGCGGCCGGTGAAGCGGCCATCGGTGAGGCGGTGCGGGCCGTGCCGCACAAGGTCTACATCCACAACAAGTGCGACCTGCTCGATGGCGTGCCGGCAGGGGATGACCCGGACCGCGTGTTCGTCTCGGCCGCCACCGGTGCCGGGCTGGAGGATCTGCATGTGCGGTTGCGTGCGATCGCCTCGGCCGGGGCCGGGGAGCAGGTGGACGGCGAGTTCTCCGCACGCACCCGTCACGTCGATGCGATCGAACGCGCGCAGGACCATGCGCAGCGGGCCGACGGCGAGCTGGCACATGAGTACCTGGAGCTGGCCGCCGAGGAGCTGCGGCTGGCGCACGATGCGCTGGGCGAGATCACCGGGCAGATGAGTGCCGATGACCTGCTGGGCAGGATCTTCTCCAGTTTCTGCATCGGCAAGTAAACGCACGCATCCCACCGCGCGTGCATCCACGCATGGCGTGGATCTACCGACGGTGCTGCGGCGCTACCCCCGCCTGTCACATTCCCGCCGCATACTGACCGCCATCACATACCGCTTGGGGATGTCGCTGTGAAGGTGTTGGGTTTTGCCGTGTTGTTGTCGCTGGCCGTGGCACCATCGGTGGCCATGAGCGCTGAGTCCACTCCCACGGCCGCGGCCAAGGTGTCCGTCTACGGCCACCGCGGTGCCAGCGCCCTGCTGCCCGAGCACACCCTGGCCGCCTATGCGCAGGCCATCGGCGATGGTGCCGATTACATCGAGCCCGATCTGGTGATGACCAAGGACGGGGTGATGGTGGCCCGCCACGAGAACGAGATCGGGGGTACCACCGATGTGGCCTCGCACCCCGAGTTCGCGGGCCGCAGGACCACCAAGGTGATCGACGGGCAGAAGGTGGAAGGCTGGTTCACCGAAGACTTCACCCTGGCCGAGCTGAAGACGCTCTATGCGCGCGAACGCCTGCCGGCCATCCGTGGCACCGCCAACGATGGCCAGTTCCGCATCGCCTCGCTGGATGAAATCATCGCCTTCCTGGTGGTACAGGCGGGCCGGGCCAACCGTGGCATCGGCCTGGTGCCGGAGATCAAGCACCCGACCTATTTCCAGTCCATCGGCCTGCCGATGGAAGACGCGCTGCTGGCGGCGATCCGCGGCACGCCGTACACCAACGTGGGGCCGGTGACGATCCAGTCGTTCGAGACCGCCAACCTGCGTTACCTGCGCGGCAGGATCGGCCGCAGCAGCAACATCCGCCTGCTGCAGCTGCTGTGGAAGGGCGATACCCAGCCGGCGGACATCGCCAAGGCAGGGGGCAAGCTGACCTACGCACAGATGATGACCCCGGCCGGGCTGAAGGAGATCGCCACCTACGCCGACAGCATCGGCCCGGAGCTGCGCTCGATCATTCCGCTCGATGCCAAGGGCGCGTTGGGTACGCCGACCGCGCTGGTGCACGATGCGCATGCGGCCGGCCTGATGGTGATTCCGTACACCTTCCGGCCCGAGAATTCATTCATGGCCAGCAACCTGCGCAAGGGCGGGGAGAACGCGCGCAACCCGGAAGGCTCGATCGCCGAGATGCGCGCCTACCTGGCCACCGGCATCGATGCGTTCTTCACCGACGACCCGGCCTTGGGCCGCACGGCGGTGGATGGGATGGGCGCGGCGGGGAACGCAGCGGACTGACCCGCGCTGGTCCGCGTGCTCCGGTAGTGTGGCCAACCTTGGTTGGCCTGCAGCAGGAGCGCCGACCAAGGTCGGCCACGACCGGGTCATGAAGATGCCAGGTGGGGTCCGGGCCCCGATCAACCGCGCGGGTCGTCCGGGCGGCGGAACGGAATCACCACGTAATCCTGCCCCTCGCGCGGCTGCCACAGCACCGGGACGCGGCGCGGCGACGGCGGTTCCAGTTCATCGTCGGCCCGTGCTTCGGCCTCGTCTTCTTCATCTTCCCAGCTGTAGCGCTGGCGTGGCGGCAGCGGATCGCTGTGGCGGAACAGCAGCGCGGCGATGATGCCGGCGAACGCACCGCCCATGTGCGACTGCCAGGACACGCCGTCGGCATGCGGCAGCACCGTCATCAGCATGCCGCCGTAGAACAGCACGCCGATCAGGCCGGTGGCGATGGCCGCGCGGTCGCGGCGCAGCAGGCCCAGACTGGCCAGCAGGAACATCAGGCCATGGGTCACCCCGCTGGCGCCGAGGTGGTAGCTGCCCGGGTCGCCCAGCAGCCACGCGCCCAGCCCGGAGCCCACCCACAGCAGCGGCAGCGCGCGCAGGGTGGCCTTGGGGTACACGCTGCCGGCCAGCGTGCCCAGGATCAGGATGGCGATGCTGTTGGAAATGATGTGCTGCACCGAGCCATGCAGCAGCGGGCCACCGACCAGGCCCAGCAGGCCCTTCGATTCCAGCGGCGACACTGCCCACGGTCGCCAGTCGAACTGGCCCTGCAGGGCGAAGATCGCCATCAGCACCAGCACGGCGGCCAGGCTGAGGTTGAAGGCACGCAGGACCCGCATGCGGTCGCTGCGGGGGGCCGGGGCGGTGCCGGCGGGCAGGGGCGCGTTGGTGTTCATACCTTCAGCAATGGCATCGGCCGCGGCGAATGCAAGGCGCGGCCGATGGGAAAATCGGCCCGGGCAGCGGGACAATCCGCTGCCCGGGCCGCTGCCGTCAGGCCGCGCCTTCCTTGGGCGGGTTCTTCAGGCTCAGCACCACGGTGGCCGCGATGATGACCGCCACCACGCCCAGCGAGATCGGGGTGGGGATCTTGAAGATGTCGATCAGCAGCATCTTGATGCCGATGAACGCCAGCACCAGGGCCAGGCCGTAGGGCAGCAGGTGGAAGCGGTCGGCCATGCCGGCCAGCAGGAAGAACATCGCACGCAGGCCCAGCACCGCGAACACGTTGGAGGTGAGCACGATGAACGGGTCGGTGGTGATGGCGAAGATGGCCGGGATGCTGTCCACCGCGAAGATCACGTCGGTGACCGCGATCAGGATCAGCACCGCGAACAGCGGGGTGAACCAGCGCACGCCATCGCGCTTGACGCTCAGCGCATTTCCTTCATAGCCGGGCAGCAGGCGCAGGTGCCTGCGCATCCAGCGCAGGGCGGGGTTGGTTTCCAGGTCCGGCTCCTGGCCGGCGGCGAACCACATCTTCCAGCCGGTGAACAGCAGGAAGGCGCCGAACACGTACAGCAGCCAGTGGAACTGGGTGATCAGCACGCTGCCGGCGAAGATCATGATCGTACGCAGCACGATCGCACCCAGGATGCCGATGATCAGCACCTTCTGGCGCTGCTCCTCCGGCACCGCGAAGTAGCTCATGATCATCAGGAAGACAAAGATGTTGTCCACCGCCAGGGCCTTCTCGACCAGGTAGCCGGTCAGGAACTCCAGGCCGACCTTGTTGGCCACCACCTGGCCGGCGGTCTCGTTCAGGTAGTACCACAGGCCGGCGTTGAACAGCAGGGCCAGCGCGACCCAGCCGATGGACCACCACAGGGCCTCCTTGAAGGTGACCTTGTGCGGGCCACCGTGGCGCATCAACACCAGGTCGACCAGCAGGGCGATGACCACCACCGCCGCGAAGCCGCCCCACAACCACACGTTACCGATCGTCTGCATTGGGAAATATCCGTTGGAAAGATGAATGCCTCGAGCCGTGACGGCGAGGATCTGCAACGGAGGATCGGGAGGGGATCCAGGGGACAGAGCTTCGCCGGTACGGCGAAGGTCTCGCTCGCAGTCCCGGTCGGCCGGAACTGCCGTTGCACCGGAGCCTGCGGGCTCGAAATGACGGCGACAACGTCTGGGAGCTACTCCCCTTCTGGCCCCGATTCTGCGGCCTGGCCGGGCCGCCGTCAAATGCAGGCACGCGCGCTGCCTGCCATGGGGGCAAGGCCCCTGCGGGGATCTGACCCCGGCCCCCGGTTTACAATAGGTGGATGAATACCCCCCTTCCCGTTGTCCGCCTCAAGAACGCGTGGCGCTCCAGCCACCCGTGGATCTTCCAGAAACTGGTCGAGAAGCCGGCTGTCCGGCCCAAGCCCGGCACCATCGTCGATGTGGTCGGCATCGACGGCGAATTCATCGGCCGTGGCTTCTACAACGGACACTCGCGCATCGCTGTGCGCATCCTGGAAACCCGCCAGGACGTGGCCGTGGACG
Organism: Stenotrophomonas sp. 24(2023); assembly: GCF_030913365.1. Taxonomy (NCBI): domain Bacteria; kingdom Pseudomonadati; phylum Pseudomonadota; class Gammaproteobacteria; order Lysobacterales; family Lysobacteraceae; genus Stenotrophomonas; species Stenotrophomonas sp. 24(2023). The sequence goes on along the minus strand of NZ_CP133160.1, from coordinate 1,879,918 downwards.
CGGGCTGGTTCGCCGACAAGATCGCCCAGGCCGTGTCGCTGCGCCGTGAGGTGCTCAAGCTCGATGCGGTGTCCGATGCCTGGCGCGTGGTGCACAGCGAAGGCGATGGCCTGTCGGGCCTGGTGGTGGACCGCTACGGCGACCTGATCGTGGTCGAGTTCTTCGCCGCCGGCATGTTCCGCCACCGCGAATGGGTCTACGACGCCCTGCGCGCGCAGTTCCCGGGCTGCCGTTTCCACAGCTTCGCCGACGAACACGTGCAGAAGCAGGAGAGCTTTGATTTCCACGGCAACACCGGCACCGAACCGGCGGTCATCACCGAGTACGGCATCCGCTTCCGGGCTGACCCGGCCGGCGCGCACAAGACCGGCTTCTTCGCCGACCAGCGCGAGAACCGCCAGTGGCTGAGCCAGCAGGTGGAAGGCAAGAGCGTGCTGGACCTGTGCTGCAACACCGGTGGCTTTGCGGTGTATGCCGCCGCCCGCGGGGCCAGCGAGGTGCTGGGCGTGGACATCGACCAGGACGTGATCCAGATCGCCAAGGGCAACGCCAAGCTCAACAACGCGCGCCCGAAGTTCGTCCAGGCCGACATCTTCCCGTGGCTGCGTGATGCCGCCAACCGTGGCGAGCAGTACGACGTGGTGATCCTGGACCCGGCCAAGATGACCCGCGACCGCGACCAGGTCATCACCGCGCTGAAGAAGTACCTGGACATGAACAAGCTGGCGCTGGGCGTGGTCAAGCCCGGTGGTCTGTTCGCCACGTTCTCGTGCACCGGCCTGGTGGCCGAGGACCAGTTCCTGGACATGCTGCGCCGTGCCGCGTTCTATTCCGGCCGCACCATCCAGATCCTGAAGGTGGCCGGCGCCGGCCCGGACCATCCGTTCATGGCGCACGTGCAGGAATCGCGTTACCTCAAGGCGGTGTTCTGCCGCGTGCTGGACTGAGCCAGCGCCCGTCGTACCCCGGGCCGGCCGCAGGGCCGGCACCGGTGGCCGGCCATCGCATCACGCCGGTGCAGGCACCGGTATCGCCGGTGGCAGCGGCGGGGGCTGCAGCTGCTGCAGCAGTCCGTTGATGACCCGGGCGCGGCCACGCACGTGGTAGCCCAGCACGGTCAGCGCGATGCCCAGCACCAGCATGACCAGTATCAACCCGCCTGCCAGCGATCCCAGCAGGCCCACCACCGCCAGATGCGTGCGGTGCGCCTGCAGCCAGGCCTGGCTGCGGGCCGAATGGGGAAGCCCCGCCTTGGTCTCGAACCGGACCTGCATCGTGGTCGGCACGGCGATGCCGATGTCCTGGCCGCGGGCGATGGCCAACCCCGTGTCCGTCAGCGTGTGTTCGCTGATGTCCAATGACCGCTGGGCCTGCAGGTAGGCCTGCCAGGCCGGCGTGAAACGTGAAAAGTCCGGGCTCTGGACCAGCGCTTCCAGCTTGGTGAAGCTCAGGGCGGCCCCTTCGCCGCTGGCAGTGGGGGACTCGTCCGGGGTGACGACGCCGCTGGTGCCGATGATGCCTGCCAGCACCGTGCCGCCGATCAGGGTCGAGAAGGTGAAGTGACGCACGCCACGGTTGCGCAGCACGTTGCGCAGGCCGAAACCGATCCACACCAGCGCCAGCACGCCGGACATCAGGCTGTACAGCGCCGCCTGCATCGGGCTGATGCTGTCGCCGAAACCGGCCGGCACATGGGCCAGCGGCGGCGTACCGCTCATCTGCCCATCCAATGTTGCCACCAGCACCAGCAGGGGCAGCAGCAGCGGGAAGCAGGCCAGCCCCAGCGTGCGTGCGAACGAGCCGCGCCGGTACAGCGCGCGCAGGCCGGGCACGGCTTCGACGCGGGCCTGCAGCCCGGGCACCTTCAGCGGATCGTCGATACGGGTCTTCATGCGGCCGCTCCGGTGGGCTGCAGCAGCTGCTGCAGTGCCTGCATCAACTGGTCCTGTGCCTGCGCCGCGCTGGCCACCATCTGCGCGCTGGCGTCGTCGGCGTTGTGCAGCGCCAGGATGGTCTGGCGCCAGATCGGCAGCAGGATCTCCACGGTTTCGCTGTAGCGGTCCAGCAGTTCGATGGCGTTGCGGCGCGCCAGCTGCAGCTGCATGCGGCTCATCGCATGGCTGCCCTGCAGGGCAGTGAGGTTGGCCACGCGGCGCTGCAGGCGTTCGACCGGGCGGTCCAGGCGCAGCGGGTCGCTGTCATCGGCGGCATCGGCGGGCAGTTCCTGCAGGAACTGCAGGCCGGCATCGATGTAGACCTGCAGCTGGGCGGCAAGCGCATCGTGGTGTTTCAGGCGTGCCTGCAGCAGCTCGGCATTGGCGCGCACCGCCACGGCCTGCTGTTCGATGTCGCCCATCAGTACGGTATTGCTGCCCATGGCGATGCGGCGGCGCAGGCGCGCTTCGATATCCGCACCGGTGAAGCGCTGCCACCACGTACCGGCCTGCAGCAGCGCGCGTGGATCATGCTCGGGCAGGCGCGCCACCAGTTCACCCAGTGCCTGGGCCAGCGCGGTGGTGCTGCCGTCATGCCACGACGGTTCGACGCTGGCCTGCGCCAGCCCGGGCGGACCATAGCGGCCGATGTCGATGCGCCCGGCGAACAGCGCCGGCAGCACCTCGTGCTTGAGCTGGGCCAGCGTGGCCGGCGCGGCGTCCGGCGCCGCGGTCGTCTGCGGTGTTGCAGGCAGGGGAATAGCGGGGGGCAGAGGCGTGGACATCGGTGCTTCCGTTCGTGGCGTACTGCCGCGTGCGCTGCAGTACGCCGGGGGCTGCGGCGAGTGTAATGGACGCGGCAGGCCAACGCGTGGCACTGCCGCCATGTGCCACGCCAGCGTGGTGCGTTCCCGGGTTCGACCGCCCCGCCCAGGCCTGGTGGCCTGGTTACTTCCCGATCAGCGCGTGGCGGCGGCTGTAGGCGAAGTACAGCACCAGGCCGGCCACGTTCCACACCAGGAAGTACAACTGGGTGGTGTGCGGCAGGCTGATGAACAGGTAGATGCAGCCCAGCGCCGCCAGCGGCCCGACCACGAAGGCCAGCGGGGTGCGGAAGGTGCGCGCACGGTCCGGTTCGCGCACCCGCAGCACCACCAGGCAGATGCCCACCGCCGTGAACGCGCCCAGGGTGCCGGCGTTGGCCAGGGCGGCGATCTCGTCCAGGCGGGCCACGCCGGCCAGGGCCGACACCACCAGCGCAGTGAACAGCGTGGTTGCCACCGGCGTGCCGGTGCGGGCGTTGACCTTGGACAGCCCGCGCGGCAGCAGGCCGTCGCGGCTCATCACGAAGAAGATGCGGCTCTGCCCGTACAGGAAGGCCAGCAGCACCGTCGGCAGGGCGATGATCGCGATCACGCCGATCACCATCGCCGCGGTCGGGTGGCCCAGCTGGCGCATGATCAGCGCCAGCGGCTCGGCGCTGTGGCCGAACACGGCGTAGCTCATCGCGCCCACGGCGGCCAGCGCCACCAGCACATAGACGATGGTGCAGCCGACCATCGAGCCGATGATGCCGATGGACAGGTCACGGCCCGGGTTCTTGGTTTCCTCGGCGGCGGTGGAGATGGCATCGAAGCCGTAGAAGGCGAAGAAGATGATCGCCGCAGCAGCCATCACGCCGCGTTCCACCCCGTCCGGGCCCAGTGATTTGGCAAAGCCATAGGGCATGAACGGCTGCAGGTTGCTGCTGTCGAAGGCGGGCAGGGCCACGGCCACGAAGATGGCCAGGGCGATCAGCTTGAACACCACCAGGATGGCGTTGAGGGTTGCGCTTTCCTTGGTGCCGGCCATCAGCATGCCGGCCACCAGCCAGGTGATGACGATCGCCGGCAGGTTGATCATGCCGCCTTCCACATGCGGCCCGGCCGCCAGGGCCGCGGGCAATGCCAGGTTCCAGCCGAACTGGGTGTGGGTCCATTCCAGGAAGCCGACGAAGTAGCCGGACCAGCCGACCGCTACCGTACTGACCACCAGCGAATACTCCAGGATCAGGCTCCAGCCCACGATCCAGGCGAATACTTCGCCCAGCGCGCTGTAGCTGTAGGTATAGGCGCTGCCGGCCGCCGGCATCATGGTCGACAGTTCGGCGTAGGACAGCGCGGCGCAGGCGCACACCGCACCGGCCACGGCGAAGGAGATCAGCACCGCCGGGCCGGCCAGGTTGGCACCCACGCCGATCAGCGTGTAGATGCCGGTACCGACGATGGCGCCGATGCCCAGCGCGATCAGGTGCGGCCAGCTCAGGGTGGGGACCAGCCGCCGTCCCTCTTCGTGGACGGTGACGGAATCTAGGGACTTGCGCCGGAGCAGGGACATGCAGGCCTCGGGGGAATGGCAAAGAACGACAAGTCCCCGAGTGTGACCGAATGCGGCGCAGCAATACTACTGACGGTGGTCACAGCCGCTGGACCGCACGCCGCCAGCGATCGTTGCTGCCGGAATCGGCACAATCGCGCCGCCCTGCCGCGTACCGGTCGGCGGTCTCAGCCGTTCAGGCCCAGGCGGATGCCGAAGCCCACCAGGAACAGGCCGGCCACGCGGCGCAGTGCATCGCTGACCCGCGGGTGCTGGATCAGGCGGCGGCGGGCCAGGTTGCCGACCCAGATCAGCAGCGAGCAGTACGCCACGCTGACCACCAGGATGATCGCGGCCAGGGCGGCGAAGGTGGCGATGCCCTGGTGCGCCCTGGGGTCGATGAACAGCGGCAGGAAGGCCATGTAGAACAGGATGGCCTTGGGGTTGAGCAGGCTGACCATGATCGCCTGGCGGAAGTAGTGCCCCGGGTGCAGGCGGATGCCGCCCGGGCTGGCCGTGTCATCGCCGTCCCCGGTAGCCTTGCGGGTGCGCAGCAGGCCGATGCCGACCCACACCAGGTAGGCCGCGCCCAGGTACTGCACCGCGTGGAACACCAGCGGGTTGGCCTTGAGCAGTGCAGCCACGCCGGCCAGCGCCAGCCACATCAGGATCTGGTCGCCGACGGCCAGCCCGGCCAGCGCGGTGTAGCCGCCGCGGACCCCACCCCGGCCGGTCGCGGTGAGCAGGGTGAAGGTTCCCGGGCCCGGCAGGGCCAGGAACACCAGCACAGCGACCAGGAACGTCCACAGGTCCTGGATGCCCATCCACGGCATGGCAGCGATCTCATCGGCAACGGAAGACCGCCATTGTGCTGCACCGCCGCACGTGGCGACAGAGGTCAGCCCGCGTGGCCCGGCAACCCGGACAGCAGCGGTTGCAGGTGCTGCACCAGCTGCGCGTGCAGCTGCCGCACGGCGGGGGAGAACTGCTTGCGGTGCGGGCAGACCAGGTTCAGCGGCAGCTGCTGGCCAGCGCCGCCCAGCAGCACCTGCAGGCGCCCGGCCAGCACGTCCTCGCGCACGTCCAGCCAGGATTTGTAGGTGATGCCTTCGCCGGCCACCACCCAGCGCCGCACCACGTCGGCGTCGTCGCATTCCAGGTGGCCGCGCACCGATACCACCACCTGCCGGCCCTCCACATCGAAGCCCCAGCGGTCATAGGTGCGCCCGCCCAGCTGGAACAGCACGCAGGCGTGCTCCTTCAGCGCCTCCAGGCTGGCTGGCGTGCCGTGCCGCTGCAGGTAGGACGGTGCGGCCACCAGGACCCGCCGGTTGTCCTCCAGCAGGGGCAGGGCGACATGGCTGGCGTCATCGAGGCGGCCCAGGCGGAAGGCGATGTCCACCGGGTCGCGGAACACGTTGGTGACCTGGTCGGACAGCTGCAGGTGCAGGCGCAGTTTCGGGTGCGCGGCGCGGAAGGCGGTCAGCCAGGGCAGCAGCACGTTGCGGCCCAGGTCCGACGGGGCCGCCACCTGCAGCGTGCCGCGCAGTTCGGCGTCCTCGCCCTGCACGCGGGCCTGGCCCTCGCGCAGGGTGGCCAGCACGTCCTGCGCATAGGGCAGGTACAGCGCGCCCTCGGCGGTCAGGCGCAGGCTGCGGGTGGTGCGCGCGAACAGGCGCAGGTCCAGCTCGCGCTCCAGCCGCGCCACCGCGGCGGCGACCTGCCCGGGCAGCAGGTCGGCCTCCCTCGCGGCCTGGGAGAAGCTGCCCAGCGCGGCGGTGCGGGCGAACAGGTGCAGATCGTCGAAGCGGACCATTTTCATTGCTGGAGTGAAAGTGATGCCCGATTGTGCGCCTTTGTCGCGCCTGCCGCAGCGGCCACGATGGGCCTCCTTTCTTTCCCCCCTGGAGTTTCCCGATGCGTGCCATTGCCTATACCCACGCCGGCCTGCCGATCGACGACACCACCGCGCTGGTCGATCTGGAGCTGGACAAGCCCACCCCGGGCCCGCGCGACCTGCGCGTGGCCGTGCACGCGGTGGCCGTGAACCCTGTGGATACCAAGGTGCGCCGTGGCGTGGCCACCGATGGCCCGCGCGTACTGGGCTGGGATGCCGTCGGCGTGGTTGATGCCGTCGGCAGCGAGGTGACCCTGTTCCAGCCCGGCGATGCGGTGTACTACGCCGGCGTGATCGACCGCCCGGGCAGCAACGCCGAATACCACCTGGTGGACGAGCGCAGCGTCGGCCGCAAGCCGGCCAGCCTCGATGACGCCGCCGCCGCGGCGCTGCCGCTGACCGCGCTGACCGCCTGGGAGCTGCTGTTCGACCGCCTGCGCATCGCCGAAGGTGGCGGCCAGGGCCAGGCCCTGCTGGTGATCGGCGCCGGTGGCGGCGTGGGGTCGATCCTGGTGCAGCTGGCGCGCCAGCTGACCCAGCTGACCGTGATCGGCACCGCCTCGCGCCCGGAAACCCAGGACTGGGTCTATGCGATGGGCGCGCACCATGTGATCGACCACCACCAGCCGCTGGCCGACAGCCTGGCACGGCTGGGCATCGCCCAGGTCGACCATGTGGCCAGCCTGACCCACAGTGGCGACTACTTCGCGCAGATCGTGGAGGTGCTGGCACCGCAGGGCCAGTTCGGCCTGATCGACGACCCGGGCCAGATCGATGTGATGGCGCTCAAGCGCAAGGCGCTGTCGCTGCACTGGGAATCGATGTTCACCCGCCCGCTGTACAAGACCGCCGACATGCAGCAGCAGCACGTCATCCTCAACCGTGTGGCCGAGCTGATCGACCGCGGTGTGCTGCGCACCACGCTGGGCGAGCACTTCGGGCGCATCAACGCTGCCAACCTGCGACGCGCGCACGCGCTGGTGGAAAGCCACCGTGCCAAGGGCAAGATCGTGCTGGAAGGCTGGTGAGGCAGGGGCCCCGCAGCGGGGCCCGCTAGGCCACGCCGTTGTCCACGTACCCGGCAAAGCCGGGGCGTGGACGCAGGCGTTCGAACCAGGCCTGCAGGTGCGGCAGTGCCGGCCGGTTGCCCGGTGTGCTGCGCCAGCGCTGGGTGGACAGGCCCAGCACGATGTCGGCCAGCGTGAAGGTCTCGCCCACGACGCAGGCGCCGGTGGTGGCCAGCTGCGCATCGAGGATCGCCATCAGCTGGTTCCAGTGGCCCAGGCTTGCCTCGGCGCGCGCATCATCCGGCCACTGCGGGTGCTGGCGTACACGGGCCATGAAGACATGCCGCCACGCGCCGTTGAGGTCGGTGGCCTGCCAGTCCATCCACTGTTCCACCCGTGCACGCGCCTGCGGCGCGCTGGGCAGCAGGTCATGGCGCCCTTCGCGCGCGGCCAGGTAACGGCAGATGCTGTTGGATTCCCACAGGATGAAGTGGCCATCACGCAGCACCGGCACCTGCGCATTGGGATTCAGACCGGCCAGCTGCGCCGGCGCGGGGTCGGGCACATGGGCCGGTGACAGGCCCAGTTCCGCGCACAGCCACAGCACCTTGCGCACATTGATGGAGGTGGGCTTTCCGTACAGTTCTAGCATGTGCTGGCAGGAGCGTGCAGTGGCCTGTGCCCAGCGTAGCGGAGATACACTGGCGGCATGAACATCGAAGTCCTCACGACGCTGGCCGTCGTCCTGTTGATTGCCGCGCTGGTGGTGCTGGTCCTGCTCTGGCGCAGGACCGGGCACGCGGCGGCCCCCGACGATGCGCAGGCCCAGCTTGCGCAGGAACGCGAAGCCCACCGGCTTGCCCTGGTCGATGCCGGCCAGCTGCGCGGCCGCCTGGAGACGCTGCTGGCCGAACTGGAAGGCGAGCGTGGCCGTGGCCTGCAGCAGGCACAGGTGGTGACCAGCCTGACGGGCCGCATCGAGCGGGAAACCGCCCTGGCCGCCGGCCGTGATGCACGCCTGGCCGAGCGCGAATCCTTGCTGCTGCAGGCCCAGCAGGCGCTTGCGCAGGCCCGGCAGGAACTGCAGCAGGAACAGCAGCGCTACCAGCAGCTGCATGGCGAGCATGCGCGCGCGGTGGCCAACCTGCAGCACTCCGAGCGTGCCAGCGCCGAGCTGCGCGTGTACCTGGACACGGCCAGGGAGAAGCTGTCCGGCGCCTTCGCCGAGCTGGCCGGCAAGGTGTTCGACGAGCGCGGCCAGCAGTTCGAGAAGAACGTGCGCGACGCCACGGTGCAGTCGCGCGCGGACATCGAGGTCCTGCTCAAGCCGTTCGCCGACAAGCTGGGCGACTTCCGTACCCGCGTCGATACGCTTTACGGGGAAGAGGCGCGCCAGCGTGCCAGCCTGCTGGGTGCGGTAGGCGAGCTGAAGACGCTCAACCAGGACATGGCCGCCCAGGCGGCCGCGCTGACCAACGCACTCAAGGGCAGCGCCAAGGTCCGTGGCGACTGGGGCGAGCTGATGCTCGACAACGTGCTGCGCGGCTCGGGCCTGGAAGAGGGCGTGCACTACCAGCGGCAGAAGCACGCCGTGGACGATGACGGTGCCCGGTTGCGCCCGGACGTCGTGGTGCGCTTCCCCGATGACCGCAGCGTGGTGATCGACAGCAAGGTCAACCTGATCGCCTGGCAGGAAGCGATGAATGCCACCACGCCCGAGGTGGCCGAGGATGCACTGCGCCGGCATGCCGTGGCGCTGCGGCAGCATGTGAAGGACCTGGGGGACAAGAACTACCCCAAGGCACTGGGCAGCGACACGCTGGACATCACCATCGCGTTCGTGCCGATCGAAGGCGCGTTGTCGGCGGCGCTGGGCGCCGATGGCGCGCTGCAGTCCTATGCCTTCGACAACCGCGTGGTGTTCGCGTCGCCCAACACGCTGATGGCCCTGCTGCGCGTGGCCGAGCGGCTGTGGACCCGCGACAAGGTGCAGAAGCAGGCACTGAAGATCAGCGAGGCCGGCGGCCTGGTGCTCGATGCCCTGACCGGCTTCCTGCAGGAGTTCAATGCCATGGGTCGGAAGCTGGAGGATGCAGGCAAGGCCTATGGCGAGGCCCGCAACCGCCTGCTGGATTCACCGCAGTCGGCGATCAACCGCGCGCGCCGGTTGGCCGAACTGGGCAGCAAGGGCAAGCGCGCGCTGCCACCGGAACTGGCACCGGACCCGCTGCAGCAGCTGGCCGCCCAGGAAGGCGAGGAAGACCGTGGCTGACCCGCAGGGCTGACACGCGGCCTGCATCCCCGGGCGCGTATGCTGGCGGCCTTTCCGCCGCCCCCAGGAGTTTCCATGCGCGTCCATCACCTTGCGGGCCTGTGCCTTGCCCTGCTGCTGGCGGCCTGCAGCAGTACTCCGGCGGCCGAAGACACTGGCCATATCGCGGCCAGCACGCCGGCCGCCGCGACGGGCCCGGCCGGCAGCGAGGCCGCACAGGCCTACCAGGACGCGCTGGATGTGGACTGCCAGGCGGCCGGTGGCACCTTGCAGCCGCTGGGCCGGCTGCAGCGCGTGCAGTGCGTGATTCCCTATGCCGACGCCGGCAAGGCCTGCAGCACCGGCAGTGATTGCAGCGGCCAGTGCCTGGCCAGCGGCGAGGTGGTGCCCGGCAGCAAGGCCACCGGTACCTGCCAGCGTGACATCAGCGAGAACTTCGGTTGCCGCCAGCGCATCGATGGTGGCGTGGCGCAGGGCACGCTCTGCGTGGATTGAACCGACTGCACCACACCGCAGCCAGGCCGGGCTCTACCCGGCAGGTCCACGCCAAGCGGGGGTACCCCGCCACCGCGCCGAGCGCATGCGGCCATCCATCATCGCCAGGCCATCGCCGGATGAATCCCTCACCGTGCCTGTCACCGGGAACATCATCGGCACGGGTATGCTGGCAGCCCATTCCCGTTGCGGCCACAAGCCCCATGAGCCAGTCGATCCAGGATGTTTCCCTCACCACCATCGACGGCCAGCCGTCCTCGCTGGCCGATTACCGCGGCAAGGTGCTGCTGGTGGTCAACGTCGCTTCCAAGTGCGGGCTGACCCCGCAGTACGAAGGGCTGCAGGCGCTGTATGCGGAAAAGCAGGGCCAGGGCCTGGAAGTGCTGGGTTTCCCCGCCAACAACTTCCTCGGCCAGGAGCCGGGCAGCGAGGCGGAAATCCAGCAGTTCTGCCAGCTGACCTATGACGTCAGCTTCCCGATGTTCGCCAAGATCAGCGTGGCCGGCGATGACATCCATCCGCTGTACGCGCAGCTCACCGCCGCGCAGCCGCAGTCGGTGGGCGAAGGCCCGCTGCGCGAGCGCCTGGCCGGCAAGGACATTCCGATCCATGCCGCGCCGGCGGTGCTGTGGAACTTCGAGAAGTTCCTGATCGGCCGCGATGGTGCGGTGATCGCCCGCTTCGCCCCGGATGTGGCCGCCGATGACGCGCGCCTGCGCGAGGCCGTGGACGCAGCGCTGGCGGCCTGAGCAAAGAGGTGTGCCAACCAGGGTTGGCACCTACCGTAAAAGAAAAACCCCGCACAGGCGGGGTTTTTTCATGCCGTGCCGGGTGACCTCAGTGGCTCCACTGCGGCATCGGCATGGCGTCGACCGGGATCGGCGAATTCGGGTCGTCCTTGCCACGGTGGTGCTTGCCGCGCAGGTCGTTCTCGATCTGGTAGTTGCGGCGCTGCAGCCAGGCATCGCGCACCAGCGCGTACTCGTCCACCGCCGAATCACGCAGGTCGTCCACCGCCAGCAGCTGCGCGCGGGTATCCACCAGCTGCAGGCCCTGCAGGCCGATGCGGACCTTGTCTTCCTCGACCGTGCGGATCGGCGAGAGCGGGATGTCGCCGGCCAGGCCGAACACATCACGCACGGTACGCGGGCCGAAGAACGGCAGTTCCACGTAGCGCGAGTTGCGCCAGCCCCAGGCCCCCAGGGTCTGGCCGAAGTCTTCGCGACGATTGGCGACCATCGCCTTGCTGGCCGGGTCGAACAGGCCGCCGATGCCCAGCGTGGTGTTCATCAGGAAGCGGCCCAGGCTGTCCCAGGCATCATCCGGGCGGCCCTGCAGCAGCTGGTTGACGATGGTTACCGGCGAGCGCAGGTTGTTGAAGAAGTTGCTCACGCCGGTGCGGGCGAAGCGCGGCACCACGTGGGTATACGCGGTCGCCAGCGGACGGGCGACGGTGTTGTCCACCGCCACGTTGAAGCGGTGCACGCGGCGGTTGAACGGTTCCCACGGATCGTAGGCCGCGCTGGAGGCGCCGCTGTTGCCGTACAGGGCGTCGAAGTCGGCATCGCCGCCGTCGTCGCCCGGGGGAGCCGTCGTTGCGGCCGTCGCCGTGCCGACGTCGGCGGCCGGTGCCGGTGCGCTGACCGTGTCGGCCGCAGCCACCGGCGTGGCGGCTGGGGAAGGGGCGGGGGTGTCGGCCGGTGCCGCAGCCGCATCGCGGGCCGGCACCAGGGTGTCGGCCACGGGCGCGCTGTCGCGGGCCGGTTTGCCGGCACACGCGCTGAGCGCGGCAGCCAGCACGATCAGGGGGAGGGTGCGTACGACGTTCATGTCAGCTCGCGGCAGAGGTACCGTTGAAGTCCAGGTCCGGGGACAGCCGGTAGGCGGCCCCCAGTTCGTTGTAGCCGGCCGGTGCGCCATCGATGGCCAGCGTGCGCCCGGCGGCACGTGCGCGTGCGGCCAGTTCGGCCAGCAGTGCCAGCCCGGCGCTGTCCACGCGCGGCACCTCGGCCAGCGCCACGCGCTGGATGCCTGCCGGCAGGGCGCGCAGCTGCGGCCACAGGGCGATCACCGCTGCACGGTCGAGCACGCCACGCAGGTGCAGCGTGTCGCCGTCCAGCTGGGCGGTGGCGCTGTTACTTGCCATTGCCCGCCGGTCCGGCCTGCATGCTGCCGCTGCGCAGGTCGGCGGCGACCTGCTTGATGCCCTTCTGGCGCAGCGGGGCATCGAACTGGTTGCGGAAGGTCTGCACGTAGGAGATGCCTTCGATGTTCACGTCGAAGATCTTCCACTGGCCGCCTTCATTGCGCATCCAGTACTCCACCGGGGTCGGTTCGTTGCCGGCGCGCACCAGTTCGGTGCTCACGCGCACGCCGCGGTTGCCCGGCAGCGGGCTTTCACCCTTCAGGCGGAAGCTGGGCTTGCCCTGGATGTTGAGCAGGGTCGAGCCGTAGCGCTGCATCAGGTTGTCGGCCATGGCGTCGGCGAACAGCTTGATGTCCGCATCCGAAGCGCCGCGGGCGTGGGTGCCCAGCACCAGCCGGGCCGCGTAGTCGCGGTCGAAGGTGCGGTTGAGCTCGCTGTCGATGAAGGTGCGCAGGCTTGCCGGGTTGCTGGTGAACTCGGCCTTGCGCTGCTGCAGCGTGGTCAGGATGCGGGTGCTGGCATCGATCACCACCTTGCCGGCCTGCCCCTGCGGGGCGGCGGCGGCAGCGGGGGTGGCCTGGGCCAGCGCCAGGGCCGGGGTCGCGGCCAGCAGGGCCGAGGCGAGCAGGACCGGGAACAGTTTCAGTGTCATGGGTGCGATTCCGTTGCGGGCGCCTTCGCGCCGTCAGGGGCGTCCTGGCCGGCGCCGCCACTGGCGCCGCCACCGAACATGTATTTGCCAACCAGCTGGATCAGGTCCACGGCCGGCTGGGTGAAGACGATCTCCTCACCGGGCTTGAGCACGTCCGGATCACCGCCCGGCTGCAGTCCGATATAACTCTCGCCCAGCAAACCGCTGGTGAATATGCCCGCGGAGGTGTCGGCCGGCAGGTCCTTGACGTTGCTGTCCAGGCGCAGGGTCACCACCGAATCGAACTTGACCGGGTCCAGCTCGATCTTGGCCACCTGGCCGATGGTCACCCCGCCGATCTTCACCGGCGCCTGCTTGCGCAGCTGGCCGATCTGGGAGAAACGGGCCTTCAGCTCGTAGCCACCGCCGCCCAGCGCCCAGCGCTGGTTGGTGGAAGCCACGGCCAGCACCAGCAGCGAGGCCAGGGCCAGCAGCAGGAAGGCGCCGACGGAGAATTCAAGTCTGGGACCGCGGATGGCCATGGAGGGTCTCACCTGTTCTTTGTCTGGTGCCCCGGCGGGTGCCAGGGCGGTGTTGTCATCTGTGTATCGACCGGCGGCCGATGCTTACGTGAACATCATTGCCGACAGGACGAAGTTGAACATCAGCACCAGCAGCGAGGCATTGACCACCGCGCGGGTGGTAGCCACCGAGGTGCCCTCGATGGTCGGCTCGGCATGGAAGCCCACATAGGCGGCGACCAGGGCGGCGGTACCGCCGAAGATCGCCGACTTGAGCATCGACACGCCGAAGTCGTCCCAGAAATCCACGCTGTTGCGCAGGGCCGACCAGAACACGCCGTTGTCCAGGCCCAGCACGTGCACCGCTTCGAAGTAGCTGGCGCTGATCGCCAGCGAGCAGAAGATGCCGGTCAGCAGCGGCACGGTCAGCACCGCCGCCCAGAAGCGTGGCGCCACTGCCTTGGCCACCGGGTCGATGGCCATCAGTTCCAGCGCCTTGATCTGGTCGGTGGCCCGCATCAGGCCCAGTTCGGCGGCGATCGAACTGCCGGCACGGCCGATGAACAGCAGTGCGGTCAGCACCGGGGCCAGCTCGCGGTACAGCGACAGGCCCAGCAGGGTGGACAGCGCATCGGCGGCGCCGAAGGTGGTCAGCGTGCGGTAGCCCTGCAGGGTCAGCACCAGGCCGACGAAGGCACCGCCAACGGCAATGATCGGCAGTGAACGTGCACCGATCTTGTAGATCTCGCGGGTCAGCTCGGCCAGGAAGTCCCGGGTCGGCAGCGAGCCGCGCAGCACGGTCAGCGAGAACAGGCCGGCGCGGCCCAGCGAGCGGGTGGCTTCAACGAGCGGCATCAGGCCACCTTCGCGCGGGGCGCGGCGTCGAACGGGATGGGGCCATCGGGCTGGCCGTGCAGGAACTGGCGCAGCAGCGGGTCCTGGCTGTCCTGCAGGGCCTGCGGGCTGCCCTGGAACACGATGCCGCCATTGGCGATGGCGATCACCTGGTCGCAGATCGGCAGGGTCTCGTGCACGTGGTGGCTGACGATGATGCTGGTCAGCCCCAGGCTGTGGTTCAGGCGCTGGATCAGGCTCATGATCACCCCCGAGGCGATCGGGTCCAACCCGGTCAGCGGCTCGTCGTAGATCATCAACGGCGGGTCCAGCGCCAGCGCACGGGCCAGCGCCACGCGGCGGGCCATGCCACCGGACAGTTCGCGCGGCCAGGCATCGGCGGCGGCCAGCAGGCCCACCGCGTGCAGCTTCATCTGCACCAGGCGCTCGCGCACCGGCGCCGGCAGGCGGGTGTGGGTCCGCAGCGGCAGCGCGACGTTCTCGGCCACGGTCAGGTCGGTCAGCAGGCCATTGCCCTGCAGCAGCACCCCCACGCTCCGGCGCATTTCCAGCAGGTCGCTGGAGCGGGTGGGAATGGCCTTGCCGAACAGGCTGACCTCGCCTGCGACCGGACGCAGTTCGCCGGTCAGCGCTGCCAGCAGCGTGGACTTGCCGCTGCCGGAGGGGCCCAGCACGGCCGTGATGCTGCCTTGGGGAACCTGCAGCGAGACATCGCGCAGGATCGTGCGTCCGCCGCGGTCGATGCGGACGTTGGACAACTGCACCAGACTGGACGGAGATGCCGACATGGGCGCCATTAACGTTATTCCAACGTTCAAGAATCGGGTCAGGCGGCTGAACATAACCGAACTGCACCGTGCAGTATTGTGGCACGGCAGGGGCCGGGCCGGTGCGGGACAATCCCCGGGGGGGCCGGAACAATCCGTGCCGGGAAGCGCGCAGACGCGCGCGCGGTGCTGCACACTTGTCGGCAATGAGTGACCCCGCCGGCGATTTCCGCCTTTACCATTCCAACGCTCTGGACGTGCTGGCCGCCCTGCTGGCGCGCAACGTGCGCACGCCGGTGGCGGGCCAATCCCTGCTGGCACCGGAAACGGTGCTGATCCCGCAGGTAGCGATGCGACGCTGGCTGCAGGCAACGCTGGCGGCCGAGTATGGCGTGGCCGCGAACCTGGAATTCCTGACCCCCGGCGAATTCGTCGCGCGTGCGCTGAACGCCAACGTCGAGGGCGAAGCGGACGACCTGGATGCCGCTGCGCTGCACTGGCGCCTGTACCAGGCGCTGCGTGACCCGGTGCTGCTGGCGCAGCCGCCGCTGCGCGCGCTGCAGTCCTACCTTGCCGGTGGTGATGCCCTCAAGCCCTGGGCACTGGCCGGCGAGCTGGCCTCGGTGTTCGAGAAGTACCAGGCCTGGCGCCGCGACTGGCTGCTGCGCTGGGAAGCCGGCGCCGACCCGGCCGATCCCCAGGCTATCCTCTGGCGCGCCATCGCCGCCAATCGTGGCTACCGCGCCCGCCGCATCCAGGCCTACCTGGACCGCTTCGAAGGTGCCGGGCAGCCGTTGCCGCAGGGCCTGCCACGGCGCCTGTCCGCCTTCGCAACGCTCAACATCTCGCCCGACGTGCTGCGGGTGATGGCCACCCAGGCACGGGTGGGCGAGCTGCACTTCTACATGCCCACCCCGGTGCAGTCGTACTGGGGTGACCTGCAGACCCTGGCCGAGCGCCTGCGCAGTGGTGCGCCGGACCCCTTCGGCCAGGCCGCCGGGGAAAACCGGCTGCTGGAAGCCTGGGGCGCGGCCGGCCGCGACTTCATGGCCGTGCTGGGCAGCTACGAAGTCGTGCATCCGGCGGGCGAGATCGCCGCCTACTCCGACCCGGAAGACGATACCCGGCCGACCCTGGACGAGGGGGGGCTGTCGGACAGCCTGCTGCACCGCCTGCAGCGCGACCTGTTCCACCGCCGTGCGCTGCCCTCCGGCGCACGGCGCGAGGGCCTGCGCAGCGACGACCCGAGCCTGCAGGTGCATGCCTGCCATACCCGCCTGCGCGAGCTGCAGGTACTGCACGACCAGCTGCGCAGCCTGCTGCAGGACCCGCGCTTCGATCCGCCGCTGCAGGCGCGCGAGATCGCGGTGCTGGCACCGGACATCGACCCCTACGTGCCCTACCTGGAAGCCGTGTTCGGCGGCCGCGGCGATGAGGACGAGCACATTCCGTATGCGCTGGCCGACAGCAGCCCGCTGGCCGGCGAACCGCTGGCCGATGTGTTCGTGCACCTGCTGGGCCTGCCGGTATCGCGCTTCGGCCTGAACGAGGTGCTGGACCTGCTGGCCAGTGCGCCGCTGTCCGAAGCGGCGGGCCTGGACGCGGCGGATTTCGAGCGCCTGCACGGTTGGCTGCAGCAGGCCGGCGCGCGCTGGGGACTGGATGCCAAGCACCGCGGCCAGCACCAGGCCCCGGCCGACGACGCCTACACCTGGCAGTTCGCACTGGACCGGCTGGTACTGGGCCATGCCACCGGCAGCGAGACCGACCTGGCCGGGGTGGCACCGTGGATCGAACTGGAAGGCGGCGCGCTGGATGCGCTGGACCGGCTGCTGCGGCTGCTGCGCGTGCTGGCCATCTACCAGCGTCGCCTCGGCGAGCTGCTGACCCCGGCGCAGTGGCGGCAGCGCCTGCTGTCGCTGCTGGACGCCCTGTTGCCGACCGCGCCCAGCTCGCCCAACAGCCAGCGCGCGCTGGAGCGCCTGCGCAAGCTGCTGAACCAGTTCGCCGAAGATGCCGCCAAGGCCGGCTTCGGGGACGGCGTACCCCCGGAGGTGGTGCGCGCCCATTTCGCGGGTGCGCTGGGCGAGGCCGATACACGCGCGCCACTGCTCACCGGTGGCATCAGCTTCGGCCGCATGGTGCCGATGCGCCTGCTGCCATTCCGGGTGATCTGCGTGCTGGGCCTGAACGATGGCGATTTCCCGCGCCGCGACCCGGCCGCCGGCCTCAACCAGCTCACCGCCGAGCTGGACACGCCGCGCCGCCGTCCGGGCGACCGCTCGACCCGCGAGGACGACCGTTTCCTGTTCCTGCAGCTGTTCGCTGCCGCGCAGGACGTGTTCTACCTCAGCTATCTCGGCGCCGATCCGCGCGATGGCAGCGTGCGCGAACCATCGGTGCTGGTCAGCGAACTGATCGATGCCGCCGCCGCGTATCACCTCGATCCGGCGGCGGCCGTCCGCGACTTCACCGTGCGCCATGCGTTGCAGCCGTTTTCCCCGGCTGCGTTCGGCGAGGGCGATCCGCGCCGCTTCAGCTATCGCCGCCAGTGGCATCCGGCGGCGGGCCGACTTACCGGCCAGCGCGGCGGCCTGCTGCCCTGGTTCGACGCGCCGTTGCCTCCACCGCTGGATGATGCGGTGGAGGACGAGGTCGCACTCGATACCCTGCGCCGCTTCCTGTGCGATCCCGCCGGGCAGTTCCTGGCGCAGTCGCTGGGCCTGCGCTTGGCCGAGGAGGTCGAGGAGGTCGACGACCTGGAACCGCTGGTGCTGTCTTCGCGTGGCCCGGAAAAGCGCAGCGTGCAGGCCGCGGTGGTACGCGCCACGCTCAATGGCGATACCGAGCCGCTGTACCCGCGGCTGCGCGCGCGCGGCCTGCTGCCGTCCGGTGCCCTGGGCGAGCGGCAGTTCGACGTGGAGCAGCAGAAGACCCGCCCGTATGCCAATGCGCTGCTGGGCTGGATGCAGGGCGAACCGCTGCAGAGCCGCCGCTATGAGGTGGAGATTGACGGGGTGCGCGTGCATGGCCGGGTCGCCGACCGCCACCCGGGCGGACTGGTGCGCCTGCGCGCCGGCAGCCTCAACGGCAATGCGGTGATCCGCCAGGGCCTGGACTGGCTGCTGGCCAATGCCGCCGGTGATGCACTGCCGCTGGTGCAGTTCCATGACGGCGGTGATGCCGGTCCCGGCCCGCATGTGCAACCGGCGCTGGACGTGCCCACGGCACGCGCGGCGTTGCGTGCACTGCTGCAGCTGCGCCAGCGGGGCCTGCGCGAACCGTTGCGCTTTGCCCCGTACACCGGCTGGGTGCTGTACACCACCGCTGGCGAGAAACAGCGCAGCGAAGGCTGGAAGCAGTGGCATGGCAGCGACCGCAGCTGGGGCGAGTCCAGCAGCGATGCGTGGCAGCTGCTGCTGCGCGGTGCCGACCCGTTCGCCACCGAGGCCGGCTATGCCGACCTGCTGCGCAACAGCCAGGTGGTCTTCGGGGCGGTGCGCGACGGGCGCATTCCCGGTGCCGATGCGAACGCGGAGGGCAGCGTATGAACACCGCCATCGCAGGTGACGGCATCGGCAGCGACCCCTACCTGGCCCTGCCGCTGGAGGGCATCGGCCTGATCGAGGCCAGCGCGGGTACCGGCAAGACCTTCACCCTGGCCACGCTGTTCACCCGCTTGGTGGTGGAACAGGGCCTGCGCATCGGCCAGGTGCTGGCGGTGACCTTCACCGATGCGGCCACCCAGGAGCTGCGCAAGCGCATCCGCGAGCGCCTGGCGCTGGCCGCGCGCCTGGTCGATCTGGCACCTGCCGAAGGCGAAGCACCGGATGTGCGGCTGACCCGCGAGGTGCTGCAGCGTCATCTGCAGCATGGCAGTGAAAGCGCGGCGGCATTGAAGCGCCGCCTGCAGGTTGCCGCTGACGAGATCGATCTGGCCTCCATCTTCACCATCCACGGCTTCTGCACCCGCGTGCTGCGCGAACATGCGCTGGAAAGCGGCCATACCTTCGATCCGCCGGAACTGCTGGCCAGCGACCGTGAGCTGCTGGAGGAACTGGCGGCGGACCTGTGGCGGGTGCACGCCAATGACCCGGCGACGCTGGAACCGCTGACCTGGCTGTGGTCCACCCCGGAGGCGCTGGCCGCCGACCTGCGCGCGCTGCTGGCCGCGCCGCCGTTGCACCCGTTGCCGCAGCCGGTGGCGCAGGCCGATCAGTCCCCGGCACTGCAGGTGACCGCTGCCGAACTGCAGCAGGCCGTGCACGCGCACGGTGCGGCGTTTTTCGCCGACCTGTGCACGGCGGTGGAGAACAAGTGGCTCAACGGGGTGTCGTACAAACTGAGCTGGCTGCAGCCGTTGTCGCGGCAGCTGCAGGCCTGGGCCGAGCGCGCCGATCCGCGTGAGCTGCTGGCCAGCGAGCGCCTGCCGGCACTGCTGCCGGACATGCTGGCCGACAAGACCAACAAGAAATTCCCCGACCGCACGCCATCGTCGCCATTGCAGGTGCCGTTGGCGCGCTATGTCGCGCTGCTGGCCGAACGCGATGCCTGGCTGCGTGCCACCGCGTTGAACTTCCTGCACGCGCTTCGCGACGAAGCCACGCAGCGCCTGCAGGCACTGAAGCGCACGCGCCGGGTGCAGACCTACGACGATCTGATCGACGGCGTGGCGCAGGCGCTGGAAGGCCCGCAGCGGCTGGCGCTGGTCAGGCAGCTGCGCGCGCAGTACCGCATCGCGCTGGTCGATGAGTTCCAGGACACCGACGATCGTCAGTGGGGCATCTTCCATACCGTGTTCGGTGATTCGCCGGAGGTGCGTGAACTCGGCCTGGCGCCGGCGCTGTTCCTGATCGGTGACCCGAAGCAGGCCATCTACGGCTTCCGTGGCGGCGACATCCATACCTACCTGAAGGCCAAGCAGGTGGCGCAGCAGGCGCCGGCGCTGGACCAGAACTTCCGCTCGCGACCAGCCGTGCTGCGTGCATTGCAGGCGCTGTATGACAACGGTGGCGAAGATGCCTTCCTCGAACGCGACATCCAGTTCGAACCGGTGCGTCCCGGTGGCGTACGTACCGATGACGATTACCTGCGTGATGGCCATGCCGCCGCCGCATTGACCCTGCGCGTGCTGCGCAGTGGTGGCGACAAGGCGATGAGTGCCGATGCTTCGCGGGACGCGGCGACGCGGGCCTGTGTCGCCGCCATCCACCAGACGCTGGTGGATGCACGTGCCGGCCGCGCCGTGCTGCACGGGCAGCCTGTGCAGCCGGGTGACATCGCGGTGCTGGTGCGTTCGCACCGCGAGGCGACCCTGGTGCAGCGCGCACTGGCGGCGGTGGGGATTCCGGCGGTGGCGGCCGGCAAGCAGAGCCTGTTTGCCACCAGCGAGGCGCGGGACCTGCGCGCGCTGCTGCTTGCGCTGCTGCAGCCGGCCGATGAAGGCCGCCTGCGCGCGGTGCTGGCCACCGTCCTGCTTGGCCAGCGCGCCAGCGCGATTGCGGCGATGGACCATGAGGGGGGCCTGCAACAGCGATTCCAGGCGCAGCTGCTGCACTGGCGCGAGCGCTGGCAACGCGGCGGACCGTTCGCGGTGGTCGCCGATGTGTGTGCCGCACAGGGCGAGCGCCTGCTGGCGCTGATCGATGGCGAGCGCCGCCTGACCAACTACCTGCAACTGGGTGAGCTGCTGCAGGAAGCCTCGGCGCAGGCACTGGGCATGCATGGCCTGCTGGACTGGCTGCAGGGGCAGATGGCCAGCGCCGACCAGGATGACGAGCAGCAGCTGCTGCGCCTGGAATCGGACGCACGCCGGGTGCAGATCATCACCCTGCACAAGAGCAAGGGGCTGGAGTATCCGCTGGTGTTCCTTCCGTTCGTCGGCATCGATGGCGGTGCACCGGGCACGGCCTCGCACTGCACCGTGCATGTGGGGGGGCAGCGCCAGCTGCACTGGAAGCTGGACAAGGACGAGGCCTGGGAAGCGGCCAGCACCCAGCGCGAGCGGGAGCAGCGCGCCGAGGACGCACGCCTGCTGTATGTCGGCCTGACCCGTGCCGAGCATGCACTGTGGATCGCCATCGGTGACCTTGCCGGCCTGGGCAGGACCCGGTTGGCACCGTTGCTGGGCGACCTCCAGGCGCTGCGTGCGCAGGCCGATGTGCACATCGATGACAGCGAGGTGCCCACCGCGCTGCCACAGCTGCCGGCCGACGTGGAAGGCGAGCTGCCGGCGGTGCGCGCACTGGCACGGCGCGTTCCGCATGACTGGTGGGTGTACAGCTTCACCCAGCTGGCCCATGCCGATGCCGGCGCGGACGGCGATATCGACGCGGCTGCCACCGAACTGCCGGCCCCGGCGGCCGATGAACCGGCCGGCCCGGAACTGCCGCTGGAGCCGGCCTTGCCGGAACCGGCCGCCGCCACTGAAGACAGCATGCCGGTCGATCCGCGCTTCATGGGCAGCCGCTTCGGCAACGTGCTGCACGAAGCGATGGAGAACGTCGACTTCGCCGCATGGGGGGGATGGCAACCCGGCCAGCAGGCGCCGGAAGGCCAGGCCGGGGTGCTGCGCAAGGCGCTGCACGACGAAGGCTATGCCGACGTCGATCTGGACGATGGCGTGGCCGTGCTGGTACCACTGGTTGGCCACACGCTGACCGTGCCGCTGCCCGAAGGCGGGGCGCTGCACAGCCTGGCCGAAGGCGAGCGCCGGGCGGAAATCGACTTCCATTTCGCCATCGAACCGACCACCGTACCGGCGCTGCTGCAGGTCCTGCACGCGTATGGCATTTCCGCCGCGCGTCGTGGCTTTGGCCGGCGCCGGCGGCTGGAAGGGCTGATGACCGGCATGATCGACCTCACCTATGTGCGCGATGGCCGCTGGTACGTGCTCGACTACAAATCCAACCGCTTGCCCGGCTACAGCCCGGACCTGCTGGCCATCGCCATGCGCCACAGCGAATACGACCTGCAGGCGCTGATCTATACCGTGGCGCTGCACCGCTGGCTGCGTTTCCGCCTGGGCGCGGCCTACGACTACGAGCGCGACATGGGCGGCATCCGCTACCTGTTCTGCCGTGGCCTGGATGGCACCGGCAACGGCGTGCATGTGGACCGCTTCCCGCTGGCACTGGTGGATGCACTGGACGCGCTGTTCGCCGGTGGCGGGCAGGCCCAGGCCGAACTGGCCGCGCGTGCCCGTGGAGCCCACGCATGAGCCTGCTGAAGGAGCTGCACCAGAAGGGCCAGCTGCGCACCCTTGATCATGCATTGGCGACCAGCCTGCAGCGGCTGCGCGAGGACACGCCGGACAGCGTGGCGCTGGCGGCTGCGCTGGCGTCGCTGGCGGTGTCGCAGGGGCATGCTGCTTTCGACCCGGCGCGACCGCAGCGCCTGCTGGAAGGCGTGCCGGAATGGCCGGAGGCGGAGCACTGGCTGGCACAGCTGCGCACCTCGCCATGGGTGGCCACCCCGGACCAGGCCGAGGCTGTCGCCGAAGACGCACCGCTGGTGCTGGAAAACGGCCTGCTCTACCTGCGCCGCTACCGTGAGTACGAGCGCCAGCTGGCGGTCGGCCTGCAGCGCATCGGCCGGT
Organism: Stenotrophomonas sp. 24(2023); assembly: GCF_030913365.1. Lineage (NCBI taxonomy): Bacteria > Pseudomonadati > Pseudomonadota > Gammaproteobacteria > Lysobacterales > Lysobacteraceae > Stenotrophomonas > Stenotrophomonas sp. 24(2023). Next base: position 1,857,441 of record NZ_CP133160.1, on the reverse strand, counting down.
ATCCGCTGCCGGCGCCGGACATGGCGGCGCTGGCACCGTTGTTCGCGCAGCTGTTCCCGCAGGCATTGGGCGGCGAGGATCACCAGGCCCGCGCGGCCGGCGTGACCCTGCGCCATCCGCTGGCGCTGGTCACCGGCGGCCCCGGCACCGGCAAGACCACCACCATCGCCCGCCTGTTGCTGCTGCTGGCGGCACAGGCCCGGCAGGCGGGGCAGCCGCTGCCGGCAGTGGCGTTGGCCGCACCTACCGGCCGTGCCGCCGAGCGCATGGCCGAGAGCCTGCGCCTGGCCGTGCAGCGCCTTCAGGCGCAGGGGCTGGAGCCGGCGCTGTGCGCGGCCCTGCCCAGTACCGGTACCACGCTGCACCGCCTGCTTGGGGTGATCCCGGATTCACCACGCTTCCGCCACGATGCCGACAACCCGCTGCCGGTGGAGGTGGTGGTGGTCGATGAAGCATCGATGATCGATCTGCCGATGATGGCCAAGCTGGTCGATGCCATCGCCAGTGGCACCCGCCTGATCCTGCTGGGCGACTCCGACCAGCTGCCTTCGGTCGAAGCGGGCAACGTACTCGGTGCGATCCTGCAGGCCAGCGGTGATGGCATCGGTACCCGTACCGACGATGCGCAGGCCCTGCGCGACCTGCTGGCTCCGCCCAGCCTGCAGCCACCGGCCGCACCACGCGCCTTTGCCGGCCGCCGCGTGCAGCTGCAGCGCGGCTACCGGCAGAGCGCTGCGCTGGACCTGGCACCGCTGGCGCATGCCGTGCGCAGCGGCGATACCGCGACGGCCCTGCAGCTGCTGCGCGATGGCGGGCTGGCAGGCGTGCAGTTCCACGAAGGTGAGGCCGACCCGCTGCGCGGCCAGCGCGAGCATCTGCTGGGCCACTGGCGCGCACTGGCCGATGCCACCGATCCAGCGCTCGCGCTGCAGCAGGCCGGCCGCGTGCGCGTGCTGACCGCATTGCGTGAAGGCCCGCAGGGAGCACGTGGCCTCAACAGCCGCATCGAGCAGCTGCTGGCCGGCACCACGCCGGGCTACTTCCAGGGCCGGCTGTTGCTGGTGACCGAAAACAGCTATCGGCATCGCCTGTTCAACGGTGACATCGGCATCTGCCTGCGCGACGAGCGCGGTGCCATGGTCGCCTGGTTCCCCGGCGACGCGGCGGGCCTGCCGCGTGCCTTCCACCCGGCGGCATTGCCCGCGCATGAAAGTGCGTTCGCGATGACGGTGCACAAGGCGCAGGGGTCGGAGTTCGACGAGGTGTGGCTGCAGCTGCCGCGGCAGGACAGCCGCGTGCTGTCGCGTGAACTGGTCTATACCGGCCTGACCCGCGCACGCCAGCGTCTTCACGTGGCAGCCAGCCATGCGGTGCTGGCCGCAGCGCTGGCGCGCCATGCCAGCCGCATGGGGGGGCTGGCGTGGCGGCTGGGTGCCGATGATGCCGCAGCGCCGGCCATGCTGGCGCCGGCCTTAGCCGGTGCCGCTGTGCAAGGCCAGTTGTTCTGATCCAGCGCCTGCCGCTGTGACAAAACCAACTGCGGTGCAGACCTCGTCAACACAGTGAGGCACATCACAATCGGCCGGCGTCGGGGACGCCGGCAATCCAGCAGGGGCGTTGCGCTGCCGATACGACAGCGCACTGCAACGTCCTGCCAAACATCTGCAACGTGATGCCAAATCCGCGCAGGCGGCACCGGTTACACCGGTAGCAGGATGCTGCGGTGTCGTTCCCGACCTTTCCGCAGCGGGGGATCCTGAGCCGTCACCACCGTCATGCCGGCCCTACAGCCGGCGGTCTGCGGGCGGGATCCGCTGATGCATCGGACCGGCATTTCAGCAGAAGGAGGCGGCACGGCTATGGAGTTCTTCCAGCGAAGTCTTGAGCTCATCCCCCCGCACACCGGGCAATCGCCCGAGGGCGCCGATGGCCATGACGATGGCGATGGGCAGCGCCTGGCATGGAGCCTGGCCCTGTTCTCGCACATGCACCACTGCAGCTGCGCTGGGATGGACCCTGCTTCGGCCGACGATGCGTGGGAGGCGCTGCTGGCACGTACGCGCATCCGTCCGCATGGCACGGCAGCGGCACGCCTGGTCGAACGCGCACGGCACTGGATCGAAGGCCATGCCGATGATGAAACGCTGTCGGTGGACCAGCTGGCGTCGGCACTGAACATGTCGCGCACCAGCCTGCACCGCAAGCTGGTGGCCAGCATCGGCCATCCGCCCGGCGAACTGATCCGGCTGGTGCGCCTGCAGCTGGCGCGTCGCCTGCTGTGCGAAGGCGAAGGCAACGTATCGGATGTGGCCTATGCGGTGGGCTTTGTCAGCCTGTCCGGCTTCAGCCGTGCCTACCGCCACCACTACGGTGAGCCGCCATCGAGCATGCGCGGCAGCCCACCCCGTGCACCTGCAACCCGGCGCTAAGCGGTTGCAACACCACGCCGGGTGGCCCGATCGCTCCCCGGCTATCAATGACCACGTGGCACCAGGCACATCGCCGCGCCGCGTCAGGCACACCCAACACCAGGAGCGCAGGCGACATGAGCGGCACCATGACTTTCCACAGTTTGATCGAAGCACTGGCCGGGGCCGTCATCGAAGCCCAGGACAGCATCGAGATGCACCAGCTTTCCAACCTGCGCGACTTCTTCGATGAAGACAACCGGCCCAGGAGCGTCACCATCCGTTTGCCCTCGCAGCACCCCCAGGCCGAGGAAGGCGATGAAGACCTCTACCGCGCCCCGCTGTTGCCCCTGGTCTCCACCAACAACCTGCGCATCCGGGAAGTGGAGATCAGTTTCGACGCGGACCTGGCGGACCTGGGGACCGAGGATCCGGACGTGCCTGCGCCGGGCGCGGCGGATGCCTGGGAGTCGCCGCGGCCGGCGGCGCGACATGTAGGACTGGATACCGGCCGCGGCAAGGGCGTGGGCAACGTACACGTGCAGCTGCGCGTGGAAGGCACCGAGCCGACCGATGGCGCGGCGCGGTTGATGAACCACCTGGCGCAGAGCCAGGGGGTCTTCAAGACCATCAAGGCAACCTGATCCATCCCGGTTGTTGCACCCCCCGCGTATGCCCCCGTGCCGCATCCGGCGGCCGGCTGTACGCCAACCCACAGGAGTAATGCGCAATGAGCGAATTGGTCAACATCTCCAGCCAGTTCAAGGGCCTGCCGATGAGCGATCTCATCGGTGGCCCGTTGACGGCCGCCTGCGACTCGCAGATCAAGCTGGCCCAGGCCACCGCCAGCTTCATCCGCTCGGTCGGCTTCCTGCCGCCGGACCCGGCCAATGCCGATCCCAACGCCGTTGGTGCCACCCGTACCGCACTGTTCCGCTTCAAGCGCCCGGTCGACAACCTCGACCCGGCCACCAAGGCGGCGCAGCCGTTCGCCGAAGAAGAAGTGGAACTGGAAGTGCCGCTGCTGGCCATCGTCAAGGTGCCCAACCTGAGCATCCAGAAGGTGGACATCAACTTCGAGATGGAAGTGAAGTCCTCGTTCTCGGCCAAGGAATCCAGCGACTACTCGGCCAGCCTGCAGGCCGAGATGAAGGTCGGCTGGGGCATCTTCTCGGCCAAGGTGAACATCCAGGGCTCGGTGGCCTCGCACAAGGAAAACGCGCGCAGCTCGGACAACTCGGCCAAGTACACCGTGTCGGTGCTGGCCGAGGACACCGGCATGCCCGAAGGCCTGGCACGCGTGATGGACATCCTGCAGACCGCTACCGCACCGCGCAAGGTCAGCGCACCGGTGCCCGTGGCCGCATAAGCCGGTCCGTCACTTCGCAGCACGGACCGCCGCGCCGGCATGGCGTGGCGGTTCCGCACATCCAACGCAGGGGAGCGCTTCATGTTCGACCTCAACGACGTCAAGTTCGTCAAACGGATCGTGGTGGGCAGCAACAACCCGACGCAGATGCTCACCGATGACGACCTGGCCCAGGCCCAGTCATTGCTCAACCGCTGCCTGAGCGATACGCCCAAGGGCGCGATCCTGGGCATCGAGCGCAGCTTCACCATCCTGCAGATCGGTGAACACCAGGTCGTGCTGCAGTGGCTGGCCTACCACGTCGGCTTCCCGCGCCGGCCGGTGTGGATGAGCGAGTGAAGCGCGCACGCGACCGGCGGGACAGTACCGATCCGCATCTGGACGACCTGATCGCGACCCTGGCCCGTGCCCTGGTGTGCACGCGCCAGTCCTGCGCGCAGGCGCACCTGCAGCGCCTGCAGGCCCGCCTGTACCGCGGCCAGGCGCTGTGCGTGCAGCACTGGCAGGACGGGCACTGGCAGCCGCTGCAGGTGCCGCTGCATGAGCTGGTCACACCGGCGGGCATCGTGGCCTCCACGCTGGAAGTGCAGATCGACTGCGACGTGGAAGAAAGCGATGCGGATGCGCACGGGCAACCGCCGGCACTGGCCCTGCTGCCGACCCATCACCAGGCCCCGCACCGGCTGACCATCGTCCTGCACGGGGGCAACCCGCTGCGTGGCGAACTGCTGCTCGATGGCCAGCTGTTGCGGCCATTGCGGATCGATCCCTTCACCGGCCGGGAGGCATGACCATGGCCCGACGCGCGCGCCTGCGCCTGTGGTTGTCCGATGACGATGCACACCAGGTCCGGCAGTGGCTGGCACCGGTGCTGGCACTACGCCGCCAGCAGGCGGCAGAACGCCGCCGCCGTCGCCGCCGCCGTCTGCTCACCACGCTGTGGCTGCTGGTATTCGCCATCGCCTTGTTGACCCGATACCTCTGAGCGGCGGCTGCCGCTTTCATCCGACAGGAGATTCCAATGCATCCCCAGCTTTCCATCCACCGCGCGCCGGCCGTGCTGCTGCTGGCTCCGCTGCTGGCCTGTGCCGGGCCGCATCCTGACAGCGCGGTGGCTGCACCGCGCCCGCCCGACACCGCTGCGGCCACATCGCCCGCCACCTGGGTGGGCAGCAACGCCGGCAGTGGCCGTCCCTGGTCACTGCGCCTGAGCGACAGTGCCGATGGCCGCACCGCCACGCTGGAATTCGGTGAACCCTACAACTGCCGGGTCCAGGCCACGCGCAGCACCGCCGCCGCTGGCAGCGTGCGCCTGGCCATCAACGACGCCAACGGCGGCTATCGCTGCAATGCGCTGGTGGGCGAGACCGCCGTGCTCCAGGTGCAGGGTGTGCAGGCGACGCTGCAACTGCCGGGAACCACGCCGGTCACAGTCGTGTTGTGGAAACCGGGACAGGCCACCGACGGGGGGGCCGATGCCGTACAGGGCCGCTGGGTGGGCACGGTGACCGGCAGCAACGGTCGCCCCATCGCGCTGCGCCTGCGCCTGGCGGCGCGCGATCCCGGTGACCGCGGCAGCGAACTGGCCTACGACAGCCCACGCAGCTGCCGTGTCCCGCTGCGCTATGAAGGCACCACCGCCCAGGGCAGCTGGTTCAGTGCGTTGCCCGGGCCCGGCGGGCAGGCCTGTGATCGCCTGCTGGGCCACTGGCTGCAGGTGCAGGCCGATGCGGATGCCACGCGGCTGCAGATCGAACCGGGCATCGGCGAATGCGTGCCCAGCTGCAGCCTGCAGCGCACGCCCTGAGCCGCGCGTCGTCCTCCAGCGCCCCGCGATGCCCGGCCCGGCATCGCGGGGCGTTGCCGTTACCAGTGGTCGTAGCTGCCGTTGCTGTACATGCGCCATTCGGCGCCCCGGCGGTTGACCAGTCCTTTCATCACCTTGCCCTGCGAACGCGTCCAGGCCATCCAGGCGGCCTGCAGGTTGGCATAGGGCGTGGCCACGTGCGGGTCGTTGACCAGCTTGAGTACCGACGAGCGGCCGAAGTTGCCACCGCCGATGTTGAAGCACAGGATCACCAGCGCATCGAACTGGTGCTGGGCCAGGCTGGCCTTCACGCTGCGGTTGACCGTCTGCTCGAACGGTGCCAGGTCCTTGCGCAGCAGCTGTTCGGCTTCGGCCAGGGTGACGCCCCGGCCCAGGGTCGCCCATTCCTCGCGGGCGATCAGGTGCCCGTAGCCGACGGTCGCGCCGGTCACCCAATGGTCGATCGCCTTGCCGTTCTGGTCGTCGTAGGGTTGCAGCCGCTGGCCTTCCACCTGCTTGAGCCAGTCGATGCCCTGTGGGCTCAACGTCATTGCATTCATCGCGTTTCCTCGTTGGTCTGGGCGCATCCAGGAGAGGTCGCCGTGCGGTGCGTGCACGGCCGGGCATCGGTGGCCTTCATCGCCGCTCGGGCAGCTTGAAGCCGATGTAGGTACCCGAACTGAGGCCCATCAGGCCCAGCAGGGTCGGGCTGAGCTCGGGCATGCTCAGGTTGTTGTAGACGCCGGACAGGAACACCACGCCCAGGATCAGGGTGAAGGCGAAGATCTGGAACCGGTCGAAGCGGTAGCCGTGCGCATCGGACAGCAGGTCGTGCAGCAGCCCGCGCGATGTGGCGCTGGCCAGCTCGGTATCCGGATCGGGGCTGCCGTGCTCGGCCAGCTGCCGGCGCGCGGCATGCAGGCGGCTGCGGCTCTGCCCGATCGCGGTGCGCTCGGCCGGCCATTGCCCATGGGCGTCCGCTGCCGGTGCCTCCGCTGCCGGGGGTGGCGCGGTGCCGGGTGCGGGCCCACCGGCATCGATCACGGCTTCGCTCAACGCCGTGCCCGCGCTGATGCCCAACAGGGCCAGCAGCGAGGGATGGATGGTGTCGGTGTCGTCGGTCACCAGCCAGATGGCCGTGTAGGACAGGTAGATCAGGAAGAACCACACCGCCATCTGGAACCGGCCCAGGTCGTAGGGCCCCAGCCCGAAGGGCACCGGTTTGCGGATGATGCTGGTGGTGCGTGCCAGGTGCACGAATACCAGCAGGGTTACCACCACCACAGCCAGCGCAATGCCGCCGTAGATCGGCGAGATCACGGTCAGCTGCACGCGCCCGTGCTCGTCATGCACGCTGGCGAACGGCGAGCCATCGACCGGGCCGACACTGAAGGTGACCGCACGCTGCATGCCTTCCGGTGCGCCCAGCAGATCCGTCCACACGCTGCGGCTGTCGTCGTTGATCCGCGGGTGGTAGACCAGCAGGCCGTTGCCCAGGTCGATCGATTCGGGAAACGTGCCGGGCAGGGCGCGGCCGTCGATGAACGGCACCAGCCGGCGCGCGTCGTTGTGCGCCGCCCAGGCCGCCAGCCCCTGCACGCGCACGGTGATGCTGTAGTCCAGTTCCAGGTGGCCGTGCAGGCCGAGCACGCGCGGCGGCACCGGTTCGGCCGCGGGCAGCCGTGGCGACAGCAGGCTGCCCAGCAGCGCGGCCAGCAGCAGGGCCACGATGCGCAGCACCGCCGCGCGCTGGAAGTGGCGGCGTTGCCGCGCCTGCGTCGGTGGGCAGGCCGGGGAGCGTGGGGACGGGCGGGGGCAGGGCATCGATGGACTCCGTGCTGGTGGCGCGGGGCGCATCGGCCCCGCCCCACAGGTATAGGGCGCCCCTGTGCGGCCCACCGCGCGCGGTGTTTCAGTGGTTTGCCGTGCCCTGCCAACGCGCGGCACGGCGTGCCGGCATGCGTTCGGCGGCAGCGCGCCCGGCACCGGGCACGATCACCGTGGTGGCCGCGGTGTAGGGATACACGCCCAGGTCGGATACCACGTCCATGCCGGATTCTTCCGACACATGGCGGATGCGGCCGGCCACCACACGCTCGACGGTCATCTGCTCACCCATCGCGGCCATGCGCAGCGGCTGGGTGAACACCTCGGCACGGATGCCCAGGCGCCCGTGGCCCTGCAGTGGCTGGGCGAACACCAGGTCCACCGAACGCCCCGGGTCGATCACGTGCCAGCCGGCGGTCTCGGTGCGGAACCCGAAGCGCGCGCTGCGGCCATCGCCGGCCACTTCCATGTGGAACGGGCGCAGCCCGATCGGCAGCACCGCCGGGTCCTGCAGCAGCGTGTTGCGTGTCCAGGGCACGCGCAGCCCTTCCTGCGCCGACAGCTCCAGCTGGATGTCCAGCACGGCGAAGCTCAGCTCGCCCACGTTGGTGATGGTCAGTGTGTGCAGGCTGTCCGCGGTGCGCTTGCCGTGGCTGTCGACATCACTGCTGATGGACAGCGAGGCCAGCGCGCGCTGGTGCTCCCACTGCACCGGCCGCGCCGACAGCCACGCATCCAGGGCGATCACGAACGAGACACCGGCGATGGTCAGCGGCAGTGCCTGTTCGGCCACCATGTGCACCAGCTTCAGCAGCCGGTCGCGCCAGCCCGACGGCGCTGGCACCGACGGGCGTGTTTCGCGTTTGCGGCGCAGGCTCATGCGGCACCTGCCGGCAGCACATGGATGTCCAGGCCCAGGATCATCCGCTCGCCCCCGGCGTCACTGTCGGCATGGATGGCGGTCACTTCATGCCACAGCGGTGAGCCTTCGTCGGGCTGGAACAGGCCCTGGCCTTCCACCAGCGTGTGCGACAGCAGCAGGCGGCCGCCGTGGCCGTGGTAGACCCGCGAGTTGCCGCCGCCGATGTTGCGGCGGCGGATCACCAGCGCCGACACGATGTAGTCGGCCCCATCCTGGTGCACGCCCTCCGGTGCCGGCTCGGCCATGCCATGCGGGCGGGCCAGGGTCAGCATCTGGTGCAGCGATACCGCCAGCCGCACCGCATCGCAGCGCTGGTGCACCGTCTCGGCGATGCCGGCCAGCAGGCGCAGCAGGTCCGGATCGCAGGCCAGCGCCGTCGGCAGCAGCGCGAAGGTCCGGCGCGGCGGCCGGTCACCGCTGGCGGGCTGTTCGAAGTGCGCATCGTCCAGCGGCTGCACCTCCCAGCAGGCCGGTGCCACGCGGTGCAGCACGTACTTGCGCAGGGCACGCCGTCGGTGCGGTGCCACGCGCAGCACGGCCGCACGCAGCATCGAAGGCAGGGCGTCCAGCAGCAACGGCCACGCCGCGTGCTGCTCGCTGCCATCCCAGCTGTCCAGCAGGGTGCGTACCGGTGCTTGCAGGATGCCGTAGTGGCGTTTCAGCAGGCGCCGGCGGCGTTGCCCCACATCGTAGACGTCCCAGCTCAGGGCATCGGCATGGGCAGCCAGCGTATCCAGCAGGCACGGTGACAGGCCGAGCTGGTCGAGCGTGAACAGTTGTGGCCATGGGCTGCGCTGGCGGGGCAGTGGCAGCGGTTGGCCGTGGCAGTGCAGGGCGTGCAGGGTCGGGGGCGGCGCCGATGCGGGCAGCGCATCGGACGCGGCGGCAGCAATGGCCATGGTGGTCTCCAGGAACGGAAGGCAGCGCGCCGTCAGTGGCGTGTGCGTGTCCTGTATAGCCAGCGCCTGCGCACGCTGCGGTGCGTGGTGTTGCAGCCGCTTGTCCGCGTGGCGCAGCTGCATGCCGGTGTCCTGCCCCCATCAACAGCACGGCCACCGCAGGGCATGCGGTGGCCGTGAGGGGTGCCGGTGGCTGTCCCGTATCGCCGCGTGTGCGGCCGCCGGTCAGTCCTGGGTGCCCACCAGCGCCTGGTCCAGACGTGCGTGCAGCGCCTGCATCTGCGCCTGCGCCAGCCCGGTCAGGGTCTGGCAGGTATCGGCATCGACGGCATGGCCGAAGTAGTTCAAGGCGTTGAGCAGGCCGATGGTTTCGTCGTGGCTCAGCGGCGGCAGGGGGGACATGGCAGGCTCCGGAGGCTGCGGCGGCAGGAACTTACTTCAGGGCAGTGTAGTACGCCTGCCCATTGGTCGGACGGAACGCGGTGCCGCAGTCACCGGCGCCCGGGTTGAAGATCACCACCGTGCCGGTGGCCGAATCCCAGAACGCATGGCGGTTGCTGGACAGCGCCTTGTTGGTGCCACCACTGCTGATGATCGGCTGCAGGAACACGCCGAAGGCGCTCTTGGTGGCGATGGTGGGATCCGGGAAGGCCAGGCCGGCGATCACCACGCCCTTGACGAATTCGTTGCCATGCTTGGTGAACGCATGCCCGTTGCTGATGCTGGTGGCGATGGTCGCGGCATTGCCGGCCGACGGCGGGCCGGTCACGGTGCAGGCCAGCGCCGGCAGTGCGAGGGCAAGCGACAGCGACAGGGCCGACAACAGGGTCAGCAGCGGACGGCGCAGGCGGTGCAGGGTCTGGAACATGGGTGTTCTCCAGGAAGCAATGCAGGACGGCAGCGCGGGAGGCGCGCCGACGGCATGGCATGCCGCGCTCCCTGTATAGGAGGGCAGGCACGCGCGCTCTGGTCGAGATGTTCCGCGTTTGCGACGGCGTGTTGCAGCCGCAGGTACGTGCCCGCTCAGTCGGGAATCAGCACCAGCCCATCCGGGAACACGATCGCCGCTTCTTCAGCCCCCACGTCGAAGAAGCCCACGCCGTGCTTCTCGGCCAGGTCCTGTACCAGGCCGTGTGCCTGCTCGGCCACGCTGAAGGCGAAGGCACCGTAGATCACATGCTGGCCAATGCTGTAGTCGGTGACATGCGCACCGCTCTGGCCGGCGTCGGCCATCGGTCCTTCCGAGGGCGGAAACACCTGCGCGATGTCGGCAAACCACGCCTGCAGCGCCGGTGCGCTCAGGGCGGGATCGTCGTACCCATGGTGTTCGTCCCATCGCGCCTGGCGCTCGAACCAGGCGATGAACGCCACCGCCTCGCGTGGTGCAACGGTGGCATCGAAAACCATCATGTCGTAGCTCATGGAACCGTCCTGTTTCGGTATTCAAGGGCCGCCGGGCGCCACCCGGCGGCGGGATCAGGCGGAGGTCGCCCCGGCCGCCGGCAGTTCCGGCGCCAGCAGTTTCGCCTCCGGGAACAGGGCAAAGCGCAGACCGACCAGGCCCATCAGGGCTTCGTCGCGGGCCTTGCTTGCCGCCACGCTGCCGACGCGGCCCAGCGAGGCATCCAGGCGTTCGCGCAGCCCCTCGCTGCCCGGCAGCGGGCGACGCGCGGCCACCTGCCGGCGGTAGTGGGTGGCCAGGTCGTCCAGGATGTGCTCGACCGCCTCGCGACTGCGCTCGGGCAGGTCCAGCCGCGCGCGGCGCAACTGCAGGATGTTCAGGCCCACCCGCGCCTCGGTCAGCATGTCCACCGAAGCGATGTCGCTGCCTTCCGGTGTTGCGGCCAGCCGCGGCGCCAGCAGCCCCAGCAGATCGAGCATGCGTGCGGCGAAGCGCTGGCGGTCCTGCTGGCCACGGCCCTCGGCGGCCTCGGCCAGCGTCGTCCAGCCCTGCCGCACCAGCCGGCGTGCGGTCCACTCGGCGCCGACCGAACGGAACAGCCGCGTCATCACCACCGCAAAGCCGATGCCGATGAAGATCGACATGGCCGAATTGACGAAGCTCTGGATGTTGGCGCTGTAGCTGTTCTGCACGTTCAGCAGGGCCACCAGGTTCACCGTCAGCGGCAGCGCGAACAGCGCGGTCTTGGGCTGGTGCAGCAGCGTACCGACCGGCAGGAACACCACGGCCAGCACCAGCACCAGTGCACCGAAATCATGCACGGCCGGGAACACGCCGAACAGGTAGATGCCGGCGACGAAGCCGGCGACGATCGCCCAGACCAGGAACGAGATCATGCTGGGGGCCGGATCATCCTGCGCGGCGAAGAACGCGGCGGCCACCGCGGCCATCATCGCGCCGCTGCCGCCCCCTTCCCAGCCCAGGCCGATCCACAGCACGCAGTAGCTCATCAGCGCCACCCCGGCGCTGATGGCCGAAAAGAGCGCCATGCCGTAGTCCACGTGCCGGCTTTCGGCCATGCCGCGGGTGCGGATGCGGTAGTGCGGCGGGTCCAGCGGTGCGGTGCCCTGCACGATGGCATGGTGCAGCGTGCGGCAGTCCTGCCACAGGTCCACCAGCTCCTCCAGGCGCAGCAGCAGGCTGGCCAGCTGCTGGCGCTGCAGGTCGCCGTCCACCTGCGGCTTCAGTGCGCTGATGCGGGCGCGCAGCTGTGCGTAGCCCGCCAGCGGCGCGGTGCTGTCCTGCTCCAGCCAGTGGCGGATGTCGTCCACCAGCGCCTGCAGGCCCTCCGGCAGCGCGTGACCCTGGCCGCGCAGCGCGGCCAGCCGGTCGGCGATCGACGACAGCACCGGCAGCATCAGCAGCATGCGTTCGCGCAGCCGTTCCATCGACACCGCCGCGCCGGCATGGCGCGGATCATCGCGGCGCAGGAACTCGATCAGTGCCTCGAACTGCACCAGGTCGGCGGCCAGCCGGTTGCGCGGGCCATGCGCGCGGCCACGTTCGAGGATCTGCCGGCACCACTGCGCGGCATCGTCCATCCAGGTGCCGATGCGGCTGGTCAGCATCGGCCGCACCGAGGCGGGAAACACCAGCGCGGCGAACAGCACCGCCACCACCGTGCCCAGGATGATCTCTTCGCTGCGTGCCACCACCGCATCGAAGATCTGGTCCGGCGCGGTCACCGCCGGGAAGCCGATGAACGCGGTGGTGTAGCCGGCCAGCAGGAACGCATAGCCGCGCGGGCCGCGGTTGAGCAGGGCCAGGAACAGGCAGCCGGCCAGCCACAGCGACATCACCGCGCTGAGCAGCAGCGGGGTCTCCACCAGTGCCGGCAGCATCACCAGCGTGGCCACGCCGGCCACCAGCGTGCCGATGATGCGGTACAGGCCCTTGGCCCGGGTCGGGCCCAGCAGGGGCTGGCTGACGATGTACACCGTGCCCATCGCCCAGTACGGGCGCGACAGGTTGCCGGCCATGGCGATGTACAGCGCGGCCACCGCGGCCAGGTAGGCCTTGATCGAGAACAGCCAGCCCTGGCGGTCCAGCAGCGCGTTCATGGCTTACCTCGCTGCCGTGGGCGCGGTGGCAGCATGCGCCGCGTCTTCCCAGCCACCGCCCAGCACCAGGAACAGGTGCACCTGGTCGCGTGACACCTGCGCCTGCGCCGCGGCCAGGGTGGCATCGCTGCTGGCCAGGCTGCGGTCGGCATCCAGGCTGGACAGGAACGGCGTGCGCCCGCCCTGGTACAGCCGGCGGTTCTGCGCGGCCGCCAGCGCCGCCTGCTGCTGCGCCACCTGCAGCGACTGCAGCCGGCGCAGGTCCTGCGCATAGCGGTCCAGTGCGGTCTGCGTTTCGCGCAGGGCCTGCAGCACGGTGTGGTCGAACTCGGCCAGGGCCGCATCGGCGCCGGCTTCGGTGGCGTGGATGCGCGCGCGGGTGCCGGACGACGGCAGCGTCCAGGAGATCAGTGGACCGATCGACCACTGCTGGGTCAGCGGCTGGCCGAAGTCCTCCAGCAGGCCGGCCGCGCCGATCGAGGCGCCCAGGCGGATGTCCGGGTACAGCTCGGCGGTGGCCACGCCGATGCGGGCAGTGGCGGCGGCCAGGCGGCGCTCGGCCTGGCGCACGTCCGGGCGTCGTGCCAGCAGTGCGCGGCCATCGCCCACCGGCAGCGGCTGGGCCAGCTGCGGTGCATCGGTGCAGTCGATCACCCCGGCCGGCAGCTGGCCCGGGGTCTGGCCCAGCACGGCGGCCAGCGAATAGGCCGCTGCCTGGCGCTGTGCCCGCAGCGGTGGCAACGCGGCATCCAGCAGCGCCACCTGGGCATTGGCACGGGCCAGGTCCGGCGGCGTGCCACGGCCGGCGGCGATCAGCCGGGTGGTGATGTCGCGGCTGCGTTGCTGCAGCTGCAGCGAGTGTTCGGCCACATGCAGTTCGTGGTTGGCGTGGCAGATGTCCAGGTAGCTGTCGGCCACCTGCGCCACCACCGTGATGCGCGCCAGATCGCGTGCGGCGGCCACCGCCTGCTCGTCGGCATGCGCCGCTTCGGCACCCCGCTTGAGCTTGCCGAACAGGTCGAACTGGTAGCTGACGCCGAACTTGCCATCGGCCAGGTTGATCGGCGGCAGTTCGTGTTCGAGCAGGAACGACTCGGCCGACAGCTGCGCGCGGCTGACACCGGCTTCGGCTTCGCCTTCGAAGCCACCGGCATCCAGCGCCTGGTCGTAGACCGCAGCGGCACGGCGCAGGTGCGCATCGGCTGCCTTCAGTTCCAGGTTGTCACGCAGCGCCTGTTCGATCAGCCCGTCCAGTACCGGGTCGTTGTACAGCGACCACCAGCGCGGCGGCAGCGCGGCGGCGGCCACCTGCGGATTGCCGGTGTCGATGAAGGCGGCATTGGCCTGCGGGCGCTTGAACGCCGCGCTGTCCGGCAGTGCGTAATCGGGGCCGACCGTGCGGCACGCGGCCAGGCTGGCCAGCGCGACGATCAGGCCGAGGCGGGGCAGGGGGGTGGTCACAGCGCCGCCTGTGTCGGCGCGGCGCCGGCCTTGTCATCGTGGGCCGCGTGCCCGGTCTCCACGGTGACCGTGGCGGTGCGCCCGGCGATCAGCTCCACCCCCGGCGGCACCGCATCGATGGCGATGCGCACCGGAATGCGCTGCGCCAGCCGCACCCAGTCGAAGGCCGGGGTCACATTCGGCAGCAGGCTGCTGCCGTTGCTGCGATAGCGGTCCTCGATGCCGGCGGCGATGCTCTCCACATGGCCCCGCAACGGCGTGGATTCGCCCATCAGGCGGATATCCACCGGCTGGCCCGGAGCCACGCCGCGCAGGCGGGTTTCCTCGAAGTAGCCATCCACGCGGAACGAGGCGGTATCCAGCAGCGCCAGCACCGGCTTGCCGGCTACCACGTAGTCGCCCACGCGCATCGTGCGGTCGTTGACCCGGCCATCGGCCGGCGCGCGCACCTCAGTGCGGGCCAGGTTCAGTTCGGCCAGGTCCACCGCCGCCTGGGCCGTGGCCAGGGTCGCCTGCGCGGCCTGCAGCTTGGCCCGGCGCACTTCGGCGTCCTCGGCGGCCACCAGGTCCTGCAGGCTGCGGTCGCGGCCGATCTCGCGGCGCAGCTGTGCCACGGCGGCCTGCCGTTCGGCCAGCGTGGCCTGCGCCTGTTCCAGCGCGATGCGGTAGCGCGCGCGGTCCACCACGAACAGCAGCGCGCCCTTCTTCACCGCCTGGTTGTCGGTCACTTCCACCGCCTCGACCAGCCCGGACACATCCGGCGCCACCTGCACCACGTCCGCGCCGATGTGCGCATCGCGGGTCCAGGGCTCATCCATGTAGTAGACCCACAACTGGCGCAGCACCAGCAGGGCCACGACCACCGCCAGCACGGTCAGCAGTACCGGCACGCTCTTCTTGATGATCTTGTTCACGATTGCATCCAACGCAGGAGGTGGAACAGCAGCCCCAGCACGATGCCGTACAGGGCCAGGTTGAACAGCGCCGGATGCCACACGTGGCGGTAGGCACCGGTGCGCTGCAGCAGCACGCGCAGTCCGCTGTTGGCCAGGTAGGCCACCAGCATCAACCCGATCAGGGTCGGGACGAACACACCATGGAGACTGAATTCACCGGGCATCGGCAGGTCACGGGGCAGGGCGGGGAGGGGGGAGGCACAACAGCAGCAACAGCAACGGCAAAACGCCGCTGGCGCAGGGACGGCAGCGGCGTCATCGGTTCCTTGGAAAACTCACGTGATCCGGTCGGCAGCCTCGGCCAGCAACTGCCATGCCTTCAGCACCGCGCGCAGCTCGTCCGTGGACAGCGCGCCGAACACTTCCTGGCGCAGGTCGATCAACCGGTCTTCCAGTTCACTGACCAGCGCCTGGCCTTCCCCGGTCAGCCACAGCAGGTTGGCGCGGCGGTCGCTGGCATCGCTTTCGCGGCGCACCAGGCCACTGGCCGAGAGCTTGTCCAGCAGGCGCACCAGCGACGGCCCTTCCATGCCCAGCTGCTGCGCCAGCGCCACCTGGCGGATGCCGCCGCCGGAGCGGCCGATCATCAGCAGGGGCATGGTGCAGGCGGTGGAGATGCCGTAGCTGCCGAGCGTGCCGTCGGCCAGCCGCTGCCACTGCCGCCCTGCGTACAGCAGGCCGGAACTGAGCTGCATCTGCAGCAGGGTGCGCTCGTCGAGGGGTCGGTCCATAAGAGATAGATAGGATACTACTAATTTCCTCCCTATCAATAATTCCGGCTGAATGGGTGGGGGCGGGGGTGCTGAGGAAAGCGTTGCGCCTCGTGTGCTGTCGGTTGGGGTGGCGCAGGGCCGGATGGGCCAGGACACGCCGTAAACCCATCCATGGGGGCTCGTAGGCGCCATCCATGGCGCCTGCGGTCCTGGCCCATCCGGCCCTGCGCCACCCATCCATCACCCCGCAGGCGCGGTGGGTTGGTTCTTTAAAGGCAAAGGCAGGAGCAGTGCGGACTCACGGCCCGCACCCACCACAGCAGTGGCGCGTGGTGCTTCCGAAGCCATGATTCCCAGCGTTTGACCCCGCTTTCGGGCGGTCCGGCCGCGCCCGCAGGAAACTGTCGGAGAGGGGGAGGGACAGGCAGGGCAGGACCGTGAGGCGCATGGATGCGCCGACCGAGCCCCCATGGATGGGTTTACGGCGTGTCCTGCCCTGCCTGTCCCTCCCCCTCTCGCTCAGCAGCAGCTACGCGCCAACAACGCCCCCCGATGAACCGTCCCCACAGGACGACCCACCCGCCTGTCAGGTACGATGCTCGCCCCCCGTTCGGGACGCTGTACGTAATGAGCAAGCACAACGAAAAGGCCGCCCCGCAGGGCGACGTGACCCAGGACCAGGCCGAGGATGCCGTGCGCACCCTGCTGCGCTGGGCCGGTGAGGACCCGTCCCGCGAAGGCCTGCTGGATACCCCCCGCCGTGTCGCCGAAGCCTACGGCGACTGGTTCAGCGGCTACCGCGACGACCCGCGCGCCTACATGGAGCGCACCTTCGAGGAAGTGGCCGGCTACGATGAACTGATCGTCCTGCGCGACATCGAATACGAAAGCCACTGCGAACACCACATGGCGCCGATCATCGGCCGTGTGCATGTCGGCTACCTGCCGGCCGGCAAGGTGGTGGGCATCAGCAAGCTGGCCCGCGTGGTCGAAGCCTACGCCCGCCGCTTCCAGGTGCAGGAAAAGATGACCGCGCAGATCGCCCAGTGCATCCAGGATGTGCTGCAGCCGATCGGCGTCGGCGTGGTCGTCGAAGGCGCCCATGAGTGCATGACCACCCGCGGCATCCACAAGCGCGGCGTCAGCATGGTCACCTCCAAGATGCTCGGCAGCTTCCGCGAGGATGCGCGCACCCGCGCCGAGTTCCTGCGTTTCATCGAAGTGGGCAGCAAGCGCTGAGCCGCGCGGCCCCGTACTGCCGGCCCACCGTGGCCGGCCGGCCCATGGCTGCCCCCGTGGTGGCCATGCGTGGCGGCGTGCTGCCGCCTGCTTCCCTCCGTCCTGCAACCTGCCCAGTCGCTGCATGAAGCACCGCGAACGCATCACCCGTTACCGCCACCTGCGTGAACAGCCGCAATGGAAGCTGCTCGCCGCCGACCACGCCCCGGAAATCATCGGCCTGCTGCAGGGCCTGCTGATGGACGGCGAGCGCACCCTGCCGGCCGGCGTCCTGCACGACCGTCTGCAACGCGCGCTGGACCAGCTCAACAGCGATGAACTCGTGCGTGACCTGCCGCGTACCGCGCAGGCCTATGTCGCCCACTGGCTGGCCCAGGGCTGGCTGGAACGCCGCCTGCCCGAAGGCGCCGACCAGGAACAGTACGAGCTCTCCACCCAGGCCATGCAGGCGATCCGCTTTGCCGACAGCCTGGAACAGGCCCGTGCGGCAGCCACCGAAAGCCGGCTGGCCCTGGTCATCGAGCAGCTCGCGCAGCTGGCCGCGCAGACCGAGGCCGACCCGGATGCACGCCTGCTGGCCCTGCGCGATGAACGCGAGCGCATCGATGCGGAAATCGCCCGCGTCAGCGCCGGCCGGGTCATCGCCCTGGACGGCAAGCGCGCGCTGGAACGCACGCGCCAGATCATCGGCCTGGCCGACGACCTGACCGAGGATTTCCGCCGCGTCCGCGACGATTTCGAGAAGCTCAACCGCGATTTCCGCGAACGCATCATCGATGATGAAGGTGAGCGCGGCGATGTGCTGACCAAGCTGTTCGAAGGCGTGGACATCATCGGCGAGAGCGACGCCGGCCGCAGTTTCCAGGCCTTCTGGCGGCTGCTCAACGATGCCGAGCAGAGCGCCCAGCTCGATGCAGCGCTGGAAACCGTGCTCGCCCGTGGCTTCGCCCGCCGCTTGGACCGCAACGAACGCAACTTCCTGCGCGGCTTCACCAGCACCATGCTCGAGCGCGGTGGCCAGGTGCATGACGTGCTGCAGAATTTCGCACGCAGCCTGCGCGGCTTCGTGCAGAGCCGCGGCTACCTGGAACAGCGTCGCCTCAACCAGCTGCTCAAGCAGGCCCAGTCCGAGGCCCTTGCCCTGCGCGATGAATTCCCGGCACAGCGCTCGATCGGCCGCGACCTGCAGCTGACCACCAGCCGGCTGCGCTCGCTGTCGCAGTGGAAGCTGCATGACCCGCGCACGGTCGATGTCGATGGCAGCGTGGAGTACAACGATGCTGCGGCGATCAGCCTGGAAAGCGTCGGCGACCTGGTGGCCTCGTCGGAAATCGACTTCCGCACCCTGCGCATGGACCTGCATGACCTGCTGGGCACGCAGCCACGGTTGAGCATCGCCCAGGCACTGGCGCAGCGCGAAGCGCCGCAGGGCCTGGGCAGCGTCATCGGCTACCTGTCGCTGGGTACCCGCTTCGGCACCGTCATCGACGGCGAACAGGAACTCGCCACCTGGCGCGGCGGCGATGGCCAGGTACGCCGTGCCCGCATTCCGCTGGTCTGGTTCACCCAGGAGAAACGCCATGAACTGGCATGAAGATCCCATCGAGGCCGCGCAGGCCGATCTGGTTGAAGACCTCTATGAGGCCGAGCCGGCCGTGCCTGCAGCGCAGCCCAAGCGCGGCAACGACGTGTACTACATGGGCGATACCGGCCGCCTGCCGCTGGATGCGCGCCGCGCGCTGTGCCAGCTGCTGATCGGCCCGAGCATCGACCAGCTGCGCCACGCCAAGCTGTGGCCAGCGCTGATCCGCAGCGAAGCCGGCATCCGCACCGCGTTGTCGGACCTGTTCCTGGAACTGGTGCTCGACCGTGACAGCGGTGTGGCCTTCACCCGCCAGGCCGACACCGAAGACGTCGATGCGCCGGTACTGCTGCGCACCTCGCCGCTGACCTTCATCGACTCGGTGCTGCTGCTGTACCTGCGCCAGCAGCTGGGCGAAGCCGATGCGCGCGGCAACCGCGCCGTGGTGGCCGATGCCGAGATGGCCGAAGCCCTGGCCGTCTACGAGAAGAACCTGTCCACCGACCGTGCCGGCTTCAACCGCCGCGTGGCCAGTGCCGTGCAGAAGATGAAGGACAACCACATCCTGACCCGCCTGGCCGGCCAGGAAGACCGCCACGAAGTGTCGCCGGCGCTGAAGCTGCTGTTCTCCGCCGAAGATGTGTCCCAGCTGTCGGCGGTCTACCGCCAGCTGCGTGAAACCCCGGCCGCCGAAGCCTGAGAAACGAATCGACCGCATGGCCATTTCCAAGCACACCCCCGCCCTGTTCAACGACGGCCTGCCCGACCCGCGCCAGCAGCAGTTCCGCATGCGCCGGCTGCAGGTGCACAACTGGGGCACCTTCAACGGTCTGACCGAAGTGCCGATCGCCGAGCGTGGCTTCCTGTTCGTCGGCCGCTCCGGCTCGGGCAAGTCGACCCTGCTCGATGCGATGTCCGCGCTGCTGGTGCCGCCGGCCATCGTCGACTTCAATGCGGCCGCCCGCGAAGCCGAGCGCAGTGGCCGCGACCGCAACCTGGTGTCCTACGTGCGCGGTGCATGGGCCGACCAGCACGACAGCGGCACCGGTGAAATCGCCACCCAGTACCTGCGCAAGGGCGCGACCTGGACGGCGCTGGTGCTGGAATACCGCAGCGGCGATGGCCGCGTGGTCAGCCTGGTGCGCCTGTTCTGGATCGCCGGCAACGGCACCGCCGCCGCCGATGTGCGCAAGCATTACCTGATTGCCGAGCGCCCGTTCGACATCGCCAAGGACCTGGGCGGTTTCGACCTGGACCTGCGCAAGCTCAAGCAGAAGCTGGCCGACGTGCATCACTTCGATGCCTTCTCCGGCTACGCCGAGCGCTTCCGCCACCTGCTCGGGATCGAGAACGACATGGCGCTGCGCCTGCTGCACAAGACGCAGTCGGCGAAGAACCTCGGCGATCTGAACGTCTTCCTGCGTGACTTCATGCTGGATACGCCCAAGACCTTCGACGCCGCCGAGCGCCTGGTCAGCGATTTCGCCGAGCTCGATGCCGCCCACCAGGCGGTGGTCACCGCGCGCCGCCAGGTCGAAACCCTGCTGCCCGCGCGCTCGCACTACGGTGAACTGCGCGCGATGACCCGCCAGCGTGGGGATGACGAGTCGCTCAAGCTCGGCATCGACAGCTTCCGCGAAACCCGCCGTCAGCAGCTGATCGACGCACGCCTCAAGGAAATGGACGTACGCGACCGCGGCCTGCTGGGCGAAGAATCGCAGCGCCGCGCCGCGCTCGACAACCACCAGGCGCGCCTGGCCGAACTGGAACTGCAGCGCCGCCAGCAGGGCGGTGAGCGCATCGAGGAACTGGAACGCGAGCAGGGCCGCGCCGAGGCCGAGCGCGACCGTCGCCTGGCCAAGCGTGATCAGGTCCGCGACGCCGCCGAAGAACTGCAGCAGGCGCTGCCTGAGAACGCGCACGGCTTCGCCGAACTGGTCGAGGCCGCGCAGGCCGAACTGCAGGACCGCCAGCGCGCATCAGCGGCGCTGGATGAAGCCATCACCGAACGCCTGGGCGGCAAGCGCGATGACGAGCGCCGTTTCGGTGACGTGCGCTCGGAACTGGAAACGATGCAGCGCACGCCGTCCAGCATTCCCGCCCCCCTGCAGAAGCTGCGCGCCCGGCTGGCCGAGGAAACCGGCATTTCCGAAGCCGCGCTGCCGTTCGTCGGCGAGCTGATCCAGGTCCGCGAGGAGGAAAGCGGCTGGCAGGGCTCGATCGAGCGCGTGCTGTCCGGTTTCGCCCAGTCGCTGCTGGTCGACGACCGCCATTACAACGACGTGGCCGAGTGGGTGAACCGCACCCACCTGGGCATGCGCTTCACCTACTACCGCGTGCGCCGCAACGACGAGGCCTTCGCCCGCGATCCCTCGCCGCGCTCGCTGCTGCACAAGCTGGAACTGCGCGACCATGTGTTCGAGCCGTGGCTGCGCCGCGAGCTGGGCAAGCGCTTCGACTACGAGTGCGTGGATGCCAAGCAGCTGCGCAACGTCGATCGCGGCATCACCCGCGAAGGCCAGGTCAAGCATCCGGGCGACCGCTTCGAGAAGGACGACCGCAATGCCGTCGGCGATCGCCGCCGCTGGCTGCTGGGCTTCAACAACCGCGACAAGCTGGCCGTCTACGAAAAGGAAGCGCAGGAACTGGCCAAGCGCATCGCCAGCTGTGACACCGACATCGCGCGCCTGCGCAGCCAGCGCGACCGTGACAACGATCGCCGCCTGGCCTGCCACCAGCTGGTCGGCATCAGCTGGAACGAGATCGACGTCGCCGCACCGCTGCAGCGCCTGGCCGACATCGAGGCCAACCTGCGTGAGCTGCGCGAAGGCAACGCCGATCTGGAGCGTCTGGCCAAGCAGATCGACGCCGCGCGTGCTGACATCGAGCAGGCGCGCCGTACCTACGAAGACACCCGCGTGGAGCGCGGCCAGCTGGTCCGGGAACGCGACCGCCTGGATCGCGCCCGCCAGCAGAGCCGTGCCCTGGTGCTGCCTGCCCTGGGCGAAGAACAGGAAGCCGGCCTGGCCGCGCGCCTGCAGGAACAGGGGCCGCTCAGCCTGGAAACGCTCGAAGCGCACATGCGCCAGGTCAGCAACGCGCTGAACGAGCAGCTGTCCTCCTCGCAGCAGGACGTCAACCGCATCGAGAACCAGCTGTTGGGTTGCTTCCGCCGCTTCGTGCAGCAGTGGCCGGAGGAATCGGGCGATTTCACCGTGTCGGTGGCCTCGGCCGATGATTTCCTGGCCCGCCTGGAACGCCTGGAGCGCGATGGCCTGCCGCAGCACGAAGAGCGCTTCTTCGACCTGCTGCAGAACCAGAGCAAGAACAACCTGCTGGCTCTGCAGCGCCACAGCGCCGAGGCCCGCAAGTCGATCGGCCAGCGCCTGGACGAAGTCAACGCCAGCCTGGAGCAGGTGCCGTTCAACCGCGGCACGCTGCTGACCATCGAACTGAACGACCGCCGCCTGCCGGAAGTGCTGGAGTTCCACCAGCAGCTGCGTGAAGTGCTGTCCCAGCAGCAGACCGAGCAGCGTGACCTGGCCGAAGCGCAGTTCGGCGTGCTGCGGCAGCTGGTCAACCGCCTCGGCTCGCAGGAAGGCGAAGACCGGCGCTGGCGTGAGAACGTGCTCGACGTGCGCCTGCACGTGGAGTTCATCGGCGTGGAACTGGATGCGGACACGCGCCAGCAGGTCGAAATCTACCGCAGCGGTGCCGGCAAATCCGGTGGCCAGCGGCAGAAGCTGGCCACCACCTGCCTGGCGGCCGCACTGCGCTACCAGCTGGGCGGCGCCGACAGCCAGCTGCCCAGCTATGCCGCCGTGGTGCTCGATGAAGCCTTCGACAAGGCCGACAACGAGTTCACCGCCCTGGCGATGAACATCTTCGACAACTTCGGTTTCCAGATGGTGGTGGCCACGCCGCTGAAATCGGTGATGACGCTGGAACCGTTCATCGGGGGGGCCTGCTTCGTCGAAATCAGCGGCCGCCACGATTCGGGCGTGCTGCTGATCGAATACGACGAGGAAGGCAAGCGCCTGAAGCTGCCCGAGCGCAGCCGCCAGCAGGCGGCCGAACCGGAAGACGCCGAGGCCTGAGTGCCTCGGCGGCACGCGGTGGCGCCGGGTCCTGCCCGGCGGTGTTCCCTGTAGCGCCGAGCCACGCTCGGCTGCGCTTCGCGACCGGAACCCACGTGCCAACCAGGGTTGGCACCTGCCAGGTCATGACGCCCGATCACGAACCGCGGAAGGTATCCCACCCCATCCGCGCGATCAGCACCACCACCAGCGCCACGAACAGCTTGCGGATGAACGGTGTGCCGCCCTTCAGTGCCAGCCGCGTGCCCACCACCGAACCCACGATGTTCGCCGCCGCCATCGGCACCGCGAACAGCCACAGGATGTTGCCGGTCGGGATGAAGAACGAGATGGCCGCCAGGTTGGTGGCCAGGTTGACCACCTTCGAGGCCGCCGAGGCGCGCAGGAAGTCCAGTCCGAAGAAGCGCACGAACAGGAAGATCAGGAAGCTGCCGGTGCCCGGCCCGAAGAAGCCGTCGTAGAAACCGATCGCCGCCCCGATCGCCAGCGCCACCAGCAGCTCCCTGCGGCCGATCGCGCGCGGGCGGTGCAGGGCGCCGAAATCCTTCTTCCACAGCGTGTAGCCCAGCATCGCCACCAGCAGCACCAGCACCAGCGGTCGCACCGCATCCTTGGGCAGCAGGCTCACCGCCGTCGCCCCGGCGAAAGAGAACACGAAGGCCGTGGCAGCAGCGAACAGCACCGGCCGCCACGGGAAGCGCACATTGCGTGCATAGCGCCACGCCGCGGCCCCGGTGCCGAACATCGAACTGAACTTGTTGGTGCCGAACAGCAGGGCAGGGCTCTGCTGCGGCAGCACGGTGAACAGCCCGGGCAGCTGCACCAGCCCACCGCCACCCACCGCGGCATCGACCAGGCCGGCGATGAAGGCGATGGCCACCAGCCACCACAACTCAGGGGGAACCAGTTCCAGCACGGCAGCCAACCAACGGGAGGGCGCGACAGCATACGCCTGTCGCCCCGGCCCGGCGCGGGCGACAATGCCCGCATGATGAGCCCTTCTTCCCGTGATGCCGCCAGCGCGGCCTGCCCCTGTGGCCTGCCGGCCCGCTACGAGGCCTGCTGCGGCCTGTTCCATGCCGGCGCCCCCGCCCCGGATGCCGAGCGTCTGATGCGGTCGCGCTACAGCGCTTACGTACTGCAGCGTGCCGACTACCTGCTGGCCACCTGGCACCCCGATACACGCCCGGCCGAGCTGTCACTGGACGATGCGCCGGGCCAGCGCACGCAGTGGCTGGGGCTGTCGGTGCACGCGCACACGGTCACCGGCATCGACAGCGCCGAGGTCCGCTTCACCGCCCGCTACCGCATCGGCGGTGGCAGTGCCGTGCGCATGGCCGAGCACAGCCGCTTCCTGCGTCTGGACGGCCGCTGGTACTACCTCGACGCGGTCTGAGCGTCCGTAGCGCGTACGTCCGGCTGCCGCGCGCCGGCGTCGGCCTGCACGCGGTTGCGGCCCTGCGCCTTGGCCGCGTACAGCGCCTGGTCGGCGGCCTTGACCACCGCCGCCGGGGAGCGCCCGCCGCGGCTGTCGGCCAGGCCGATGCTTACCGTCACCTGCACCTTCGCTCCGTTGCCGCCGTGCCCGCGCTGCTGCTGGCCCAGTGCATCGTCCTGGCTGCGCGTGCTGCGGTCGCGCAGCTGCATCGGGCAGGCGGCAATCGTCGCCCGCAGCTGCTCCACGGCCCCCGTGCAGGCCTGTGCGGGCCGGTCCAGGAAGACCAGCGCGAATTCCTCGCCGCCGTAGCGGAACGCCTGGCCACCATCGCCCACCCGTGCCAGGCGGGCTGCCACCAGCCGCAGCACGTCATCGCCCGCGTCATGGCCATGGGTATCGTTGAAGTGCTTGAAATGGTCCACATCGACCATCGCCACGCTGAAGGTACCGCCTGCCCGCTGCAGGCAGGCATTGAACGCACGCCGGCCTGGAAGCCCGGTCAGTTCATCGCGGAAGGCCATGTGGAAGGATTCCTGCAGCATCGCCGCCAGCACCAGCAGCAGGGCGGCCACGCTTGCGGCCGGCAGCAGCGCCGGTTGCAGGAAGATCCGTGGCAGCATCCACCACAGGCACAGCAGCGCCAGCAGCATCGCCGTGTGCAGGGGCCGCGGCCGGCGCCAGGCCTGCCAGCCCAGCAGGCCGGTGGCCAGCAGGAACAGCAGCGCCGGCAGCTGCGCCAGCGCGCTCCAGCCGGCCGGCAGCCACGCCAGGTGGCGGTTGGACAACAGATCGTGCATGGCCTGCG
Organism: Stenotrophomonas sp. 24(2023); assembly: GCF_030913365.1. Classification (NCBI taxonomy): domain Bacteria; kingdom Pseudomonadati; phylum Pseudomonadota; class Gammaproteobacteria; order Lysobacterales; family Lysobacteraceae; genus Stenotrophomonas; species Stenotrophomonas sp. 24(2023). Next base: position 1,832,396 of record NZ_CP133160.1, on the reverse strand, counting down.
GCTGCTGGCTGGCCAGCAGCAGGAACAGGCCCAGCGCCGCACCGGTGATGACGGTGCGCAGCAGCAGATCGCGCCGGCGGCGGCCCCGTTCGGGCCACACCGCATGCCCGGCGAACAGCAACGGCAACCAGGTGCTGACCGCATGGAAGCGCAGCGGCGTCAGCGCGGCCACGTCGCCATGGCGCAGGTAATGACCGACATCATCGTGCAGGACCGCAGCACTGGCCGCCATCACCAGCAGCAGGCACAGCGCACGCATCTGGTGGTAAGCGATGGCCAGGCCGACGCCCAGGCAGGCCAGCAGCCACGGCAGGATGTGCTGGCCGGCGCTGCCCACTTCGGTCGCCGGTGTGGCCGCCCACAACGCCAGCGCCACCGCCAGCGCAGGAAGGGTGAACAGGTAATGGGCAGGCTGGCGTAACGGGTGCACAGGCAAGCGGAGATCCAGCGCAGTGGCGATGCGTCTGCAGCACAGCCGTTAGCGGCCTGCATCGGCCCGACTTGAACGCACCAATGTGAATGCGTTGCGGCCCTGCCATGACATCGTACTCACCTGCGCTGGCCGATCCTGCGCGGCATGGACAGCGCTTCCGTCGCCCCGCTTTCGCCCTGGTTGCGCAGCCTGCGTGACCACTATGTACAGGTACGGGCCCGCAGCCTGCAGCTGGTCGCCCCGCTCAGCCCCGAAGATGCCATGGTGCAGAGCATGGACGACGCCAGCCCGGCCAAATGGCACCTGGCCCACACCACCTGGTTCTTCGAACGCTTCGTGCTGGGGGCGGTGCCCGGCTACCGGCCGGCGCATGCGCAGTGGGACTACCTGTTCAACAGCTACTACAAGAGTATCGGCCCGGCCCACGCGCGCCCGCAGCGTGGCCTGCTGTCCCGGCCGAGCCTGCAGGAGGTGCACGACTACCGCCGCCAGGTCGATCACCATCTGCTTGACCGGCTGCAGGCCGGTGATGTGCCGGCGCATGCCCTGCCACACCTGGTCCTGGGCCTGCAGCACGAGCAGCAGCACCAGGAACTGCTGCTGACCGACATCAAGCACGCCTTGTGGAGCAACCCGCTGCAGCCCCCTTACCGCGAGGATCTTGCCGCAGCCCCGTCACCGGCGGGCGAGGCAGCCCTGCGCTGGCAGGACGTGGGCGAACAGATCATCGACATCGGCGCACCGGCGTGGCCCCAGCAGGCGCGCTTTGCCTACGACAACGAATCCCCGGTGCACCGGGTGCTGGTACCGGCGCATACCCTGGCCGAACGTCCGCTCAGCAATGCCGAGTTCTGGCAGTTCATCGACGATGGCGGCTACCGTGACCCGCGCTGGTGGATGAGCGAAGGCTGGGCACTGCGCGAAGCGCAGGGCTGGCAGCATCCGCTGTACTGGGATGATGCCCTGCAGCGCGAATACACCCTGGGTGGCTGGCGTGACCTCGATCCGCAGGCGCCGGCCAGCCACCTGAGCTATTTCGAAGCCGACGCCTGCGCCCGCTGGTCCGGCGCCCGCCTGCCCACCGAGTTCGAATGGGAAGCGGCCGCCGCGGGCCGCCCGCCACAGGGCCACTTCGCCGACGATGACCGGCTGCACCCGCAGGCCGGTGCCGGCGAAGGCCTGCGCCAGCTGTTCGGCGATGTATGGGAATGGACCAGCAGTGCCTACGGTCCCTATCCGGGGTTCCGCACCTTCGCCGGCAGCCTGGGCGAATACAACGGCAAGTTCATGTGCGGGCAGTGGGTGCTGCGTGGCGGCTCCTGTGCCACGCCGGCCGGCCATGTCCGCGCCAGCTACCGCAACTTCTTCGCCCCACCCGCACGCTGGCAGTTCAGTGGCCTGCGCCTGGCACGGGATACCGAATGAGCACCGTACAGACCGCGCGTGATGCGCTGACCGACCTTACCCCCAGCCGCGAGCGCATCCTGGCCGATGTGGTGGCCGGCCTGTCACGGCAGCCGCGCCAGCTGCCCTCCACGTATTTCTACGATGCCGCCGGCTCGGCATTGTTCGAACAGATCACCCGCACCCCCGAGTACTACCCCACCCGTACCGAACTGGCCCTGCTGCAGCGTTGCCTGCCTGCGGTGGCGCGCGCGGTGGGGCCGAACGTGCACGTGGTCGAACTGGGCAGCGGCAGCGGCCGCAAGACGGCGCTGCTGCTGGCCGCACTGGTCGATCCGGTGGCCTACACGCCCATCGAGATTTCCCGCGCCGCGCTGCTGGCCAGCATTGATCGCCTGGCCGTGGCCCTGCCGGAGGTGGAAATGCTGCCGGTCTGCGCCGATTTCACCCGCCCGGTCACACTGCCCGAACCGGAACGCGAACCGGCGCGCCGCCTGCTGTTCTTCCCCGGCTCCACGCTGGGCAATTTCGAACGCGAGCAGGCGGTCAACCTGCTGCGCGCGATGCGCCGGACGATGGGCGACGACGGCCTGGCCCTGGTCGGCATCGATCTGGACAAGGATCCGGTGCTTGTGGAAGCGGCCTACAACGATGCCGATGGGGTCACCGCCGCGTTCACCCTGAATCTGCTGCGCCGGCTCAACCGCGAGATCGGCAGCGATTTCGACCTTACCGCGTTCCGCCACCGCGCCCGCTACAGCACCAGCGCCCTGCGTATCGAGACCGATCTGGTCAGCCAGCGCCTGCAGGAGGTGCGCATCGGCGGCCAGGTGTTCGTGTTCCAGGCCGGTGAACCGATCCGCGTGGAGTACAGCCACAAGTACAACGATGCGGTGTTCGACGCGTTGCTGGCCGAGGCCGGCCTGGCCATCGCTGCACGCTGGGATACCGCGCCCGCCTATGGCCTGCGCCTGCTGCGCGCGGTCTGATGCGGTCCGCGCAGTGGCATGCCGGCGGGGAAGGGCTGCAGGCCCCGGTGGCCTGGCCTACCATGGTCCTCGCAACGGCTGCACGGAGGACGCCAATGCCCCGCCTGTTCCGCCCCGGCATCGCCCTGGTACTGATCCTGCTCGCTGCATCACCGGCACCGGCGGCGCCGGCCGATCCGGCGTTCACGGCCTGCCTGGCCCGGTTGCAGGCCAGCGCCGCGAAGCAGGGCATGCCCGCCGAACGCTTTGCCGCACTCACCGCCGATCTGGTGCCCGATCCCAGCGTGCTCGGCCTGCTCGACGCGCAGCCGGAATTCACCACGCCCATCTGGGATTACCTGGCGGCGCTGGTCGATCGGCAGCGGGTCGACGACGGGCGGGCCATGCTGGTACAGCACCGTGACCTGCTCACGCAGGTATCGGCGCAGTATGGCGTTGATCCTGCGACCATCGTCGCCGTATGGGGTGTGGAGAGCGATTACGGCCGGGTGTTCGGCAAGCGCCCGCTGCTGCAGTCGCTGGCCACGCTGTCCTGTGCTGGCCGCCGCCAGCCGTTCTTCCGCGGCGAACTGCTGGCCCTGCTTGCGCTGATCGATGCCGGCCACCTGCAGCCGCAGGGGTTGGTCGGTTCCTGGGCCGGTGCGTTCGGGCATACCCAGTTCATGCCCAGCACCTATGCACGCATCGCGGTGGATGGTGACGGCGATGGTCGTCGCGATCTGGTCGGCAGCGTTCCCGACGCACTGGCTTCCACCGCGAACTACCTTGCCCGCGCCGGCTGGCGCAGTGGTGAACCCTGGGGCGTGGAAGTCCGTGTGCCGCCCGGTTTCGTTGCCAGCCAGGCCGGGCGCACCCAGCGCAGGCCGCTGTCGCACTGGCGCGGGCAGGGCATCACCCTGCTCGATGGCAGCACGCTTGCCGTGCCGGGCATCGTCGATGACGCCCGCAGTGCCCTGTTGCTGCCGGCCGGCGTGACCGGCCCGGCCCTGCTGGTGTTCCGCAACTACGACGCCATCTACAGCTACAACGCGGCCGAAAGTTACGCCCTGGCCATCGCCACCCTGGCCGACCAGCTGCGCGGTGGCAGCGGCCTGGCCACCGCCTGGCCCACCGATGATCCCGGTCTCGGCCGTGATGGCCGCCGTCAGTTGCAGCAGCAGCTGCTCGCGCGTGGTCATGCGATCGGCGAGGCCGACGGCATGATCGGTACTGCCAGCCGCCGTGCCATCCAGATCGAACAGCGTCGCCTGGGCTGGCCCGACGCCGATGGCCGCGCCGGCCAGCGCATCCTGCAGGCCCTGCAGCAGGAGGCCGCCGCCGCGCCCGCCAACGGCACCCGGTAAGCCTTGCCGCCACCCCGCATCGCACGACATCATCGGCGGCGATATCACGGAGCCCGCCCATGCAGTTGATCCCGGAAGTGACCACCGGCCTCTACCACGGCCTTGAGGCCTGGCAGGTACAGACCGCTTCGGCGACGGCGGTGATCAGCGTATTCGGTGGCCAGCTGCTGTCCTATGTGCCTGCCGGCCAGCCGGATCTGCTGTGGTTGTCACCGACGCGGGCGGCGCTGCCCACGCCCATCCGTGGTGGCGTGCCTATCTGCTGGCCGTGGTTCGGTCGCCAGGGCCAGCCGGCTGACGCACCCGCGCATGGCCGGGTGCGTACCGCGCGCTGGCAGCTGCAGCAGGCCAGCCGCCTGCCCGATGGCGATGTCGAACTGGAACTGGTGCCGGTGCGTGCCGACGCGGCGGCCCTGCGGTTGTCCATGCAGCTGCGCATCGGCGCCCGGCTGCACCAGCAGCTGCACAGCCACAACACCGGTGCCGACCCAGTCACCCTGACCCAGGCACTGCACAGCTATTTCCGTGTGGGCGACGCCACCCGGGTGGAGGTCGACGGTGTCGATGGGCTGCATTACCTGGACAAGTACGAGGACTATGCCCAGCCGCGCCTGCAGCAGGGCCCATGGCATCTGCGTGATCCACGCGATCCCGGCCGCAGCGACCGCATCTATCCCGGCACGTCCGGGCACTACGTGCTGCGTGATCCGGTCCTGCAGCGCCGCATCGACATCCACAGCGAAGGCAGTCATACCCTGGTCGCCTGGAACCCCGGTGCCGAGGCGGCCGCGCAGATGGCCGATGTCGGCGAAGGCTGGCACGACTATGTCTGTCTGGAAGTGGCCAACGCCGGACCGGACGTGATCGAGCTGGCACCCGGGGCCAGCCACCGGATGGACCAGATCCTGTCGAGCAGCGCCCTGTGAACCCGCCGCCGGACCTGCCGGGCATCAACCCCTACGCGGCTCCGGCCGAAGGGGACGAGCAGCGACAGCTGGACGAGGCGATGGCCGTCTATGACCGGCACCCCCGGCTGGCGCGGATCGTCGACAACAACTTCGCGGTGTACGTCCAGCTGTGGCGTCTGGATCGCGTTCCGCCCGGCTGGCCGCGCCTGTGGCACTGGCCGGCCTTCCTGTTCGACTTCCACTGGCTGCTGTACCGGCGCATGTACCTGCTTGCGGTGCTGTATATCGTGCTCGGCTACATCGGGGGCATCGTGATCGGGCTGGCCGGCGTCGCCAACGCCGCGGTGTGGTGGGTGGTGCTGGCGATGAAGCTGGTGCTGGCGCTGGCAGCCAATGGACTCTACCTGCGGCGTTGCCGCGCGGTGATCGCCCGAGCCGAGGCGCTGCATCCCGGCGATCCGCCCCGCGTCGATGCCGCCATCGACCGTCGCCGCGGCGTCAGCCTGTATGCCCTGGCCATCGGTATCGGCTGGAGCGTCCTCAACGAGCTCTTCGTCCGCTTCGCCTGAGGCCGGTGGTGCCGCCCGTCGGCATCACGCCCGTGGCCGCAGCACCAGCAGGCAGGCCACGCCGGCCAGCAGTCCCCAGAAGGCCGAACCGATTCCGGCCAGCGACACGCCCGAAGCCGTGACCAGGAACGTGACCAGGGCCGCCTCGCGGTCACGCTCGGCCGCCAGCGCCGTGGCCAGGCTGTTGCCGATGGTGCCGAACAGGGCGATGCCGGCCACGCAGGCCACCAGCTCCTTCGGGAACGCGGCGAACACCGCCGCCACGGTCGCACCGAACAGGCCGATCAGCACATAGAAGGCACCCGCCGCCATGGCGGCGGTGTAGCGGCGGGCCGGGTCCTCATGGGCATCGCGGCCCATGCAGATCGCGGCGGTGATCGCCGCCAGGTTCAGTGCGTAGGCGCCGAACGGTGCCAGCAGCGTGTTGACCACGCCGATCCAGCCGATCACGGGCGAGACCGGCGCGTCATAGCCGGAGGCCCGCAGCACGGCGACGCCGGGGATGTTCTGCGATGCCATGGTGACCACGAACAGGGGCAGGGCGATGCCGGCCACGGCTGCCCATGACAGCGCCGGCGGGGTCCAGACCGGGTGTGCCAGCTGCAGCTGCACGCCCTGCCACTGCAGTCGGCCCTGCACGGCCGCCACCACGATGCCGGTCAGCAGGGTGGCGATGACCGCATAGCGGGGAAACAGCCGGCGACCGGCCAGCCAGACCGCGAACATCGCCAGCGCCATGCCCAGTGCGGTGTTCATCGCCAAGAACACATCCAGCCCGAAGCGCAGCAGCACACCGGCCAGCATGCCGGCGGCCAGCGCCATCGGCACCCGCTGCATCAGCCGCGCGAACAGGCCGGAGAAACCCACCAGCATGCCCAGCACGGCGGCCAGCAGGAAGGCACCGATGGCCTCGGGCAGCGGCACACCGCTGGTACCCACCACCAGCATCGCTGCACCGGGTGTGGACCAGGCGGTTACCACCGGCACGCGGTAACGCAGCGACAGGCCGATGCAGGTCACGCCCATGCCCAGGCCAAGGGCCCACATCCACGAGGCGATCTCCGCCTGGTTGGCGCCCACCGCCTGTGCCGCCTGGAACACGATCACCGCAGAGCTGGCAAATCCCACCAGCACGGTGATGAAGCCGGCAACGATCGCCGGCATCGAAAGGTCACGCCACCAGGGCTGGCGTGGTGACATCTGCATTGCGCGTTCTCCGGTGTGCAACCGTCTATAGATACCGCCTGCGCCGTTGACCGCGCAACGCGCGGGCAACGGCGCGCTGATGCGTGCATGCATGCCATGCCGGGCGAAACCGGTGGTGTTGTCATCAGCGTTGAAGAAAGGTGTTGACGAATCCGTCAGGATCTCTAGAATTCGCTCCCTCGCTGCAGCACGGCGGCTTCTTCGGAAGCAGTCACGCAGGCAGCAACGCCACCACCGACGAACGAGATGATCGAACGAAGGTGTTGACGGACTCGAAAAGTCCGGCATAATAGGCGGCTCGCAACGACGAAAGACCTTCGGGTCCAACGACGAAGCAGCATCGGCAACAACGTCCACCTCGGTGCGACGGCCTTGAAAAAAGGTGTTGACGAAGCGGAAAAGCCGGCTATAATGGGCGGCTCGCTACGAAGGAAACTTCGCAGCACACGGGAACGGCGCTGAGGCCACTTCCCCCGATCTTTGAAAGTATGCGCAGGTATCTTGTGAAGGCGCCTGCAGGAAGGATGATTGTCCATCTTGCAGA